>JAFTKR010000006.1 GCA_017453165.1 Clostridia bacterium
AGAGGAGTTGGATCTCGGCATTGACGAAAGCGAATTCGAAGGCGAGTTCGACGACGACTTCGACGACGAAGAAGACGAAGAAGAAGTGGAAGAAGAAGAGTTTGAATACGTTTCTCCCGACGATTATTACGATTTCGACGACGATGACGATGATGACGACGATGACGACGATTTTGACGACGACGTTGCGCCTACGCCGAAATCTGGTAAGAGAAAACGTAAAGACGACGATTTTTAAGCCGTAGTTCACGATAAAGCAAAAAAGTACGACCTTATTGGATCACTCCAATAAGGTCGTTTTTTCGCCGATTTAAGCGAATCTTTTTATTTTAAGATCAAAGATCGTCGGCGTCCTGTACGGGCTTTTCTCCATTTTTAGGATTGCCCGTATAACTCCCTAAAAGGTCGGTATTGGAAGAAAAATCCAATAATTCCAAAGCCTTTTTGGTGGGGGCAGGCACGCGTTTTTTAGTCTTGATTTTCATTGTTGTTCGCCTTGTTCTTTGCCCCGCAGTTTTTCGCGCCACAGTTCTTTGCGTTTG
Organism: Clostridia bacterium; assembly: GCA_017453165.1. Classification (GTDB taxonomy): domain Bacteria; phylum Bacillota; class Clostridia; order Christensenellales; family Borkfalkiaceae; genus Scatosoma. Next base: position 543 of record JAFTKR010000006.1, read on the forward strand.
CTTTGTTGTTCGTTTTGTTATTTGCTTTGTTGTTTGCTTTTTGATTGTTTTTCATAACTTACCTCCTTTAAAAAATTTTTGAAAGGCGACGAAAAAATTATAATTTCACGCCTTCAAACGGCAAGTGCAATTCCACGTAGCCTTGTTTCGCTTTACAGAGTGGACAAACTTTCCAAGCTTCAGTAGAAACGTGTTGATGTCCGCATTCGCTACAAACCCAAATGATCGGGGATTCGTTCTTGTATAACGTTCCGTCTTTGACTGCGTTTGCAAGATAATGGAAGATCGCTTTATGATGTTTTTCCACTTCCGCAACGAGTTTAAAAAGTCCGGCAATATCCATAAATCCTTCTTCTTCGGCGATTTTCGCGAACGTCGGATAGATTTCCGTCGCTTCGTCCGTTTCGTCGCTTTCCGCGAATTGAAGCCCTTCTACGAGCGTACCTGCATGGAACGGATAGCCTGCGTCAAGCTTGACGTTTTCCCTGCTTCCGCCGTTTTTGAGCATTGCGTTGAAAAATTGCGTAGCGTGCAACGTTTCGTTTTTGGCAATCGTCTTGACGGTATCGGCAAGGGTTTTCATTTCTTCTTTCATAGCGAGTTTTGCGATCATTTGATATCGCATTCCCGCTTGACATTCGCCTGCAAAAGCATTTGCTAAATTTTGATAGGTTCTCGTTTTGATAAATTCCATAATTTTTTCTCCTAAAAGGCGTCGCCTTTCAAAAAACAGTATGGGTGGGAAACGTCGAAATATACTTTCAAAAGGGTGGAATTTTGTGGAAAGGTAGTAAGAACGCTTGCTAAAAAACCTTCCTTGATATATAATAATAGACGATCAAACGAAAAAAGGTGGAATTATGTTTCATATCGTATTAGTAGAACCGGAAATACCGCAAAATGCGGGAAATATAGCAAGGACGTGCGCGGCGACGGGTACGGCGCTCCATATGATTAGACCGCTCGGCTTTGAGGTGAGCGATAAGTATTTGAAACGGGCAGGGTTGGATTATTGGCATCTCGTCGATATCTCCTACTACGATAGTTTTGAAGAACTTAAAGAAAAATATAAAGGGGCGCGGTTTTTCTATTTTACGACCAAAGCCAGACACCGCCATAGCGACGTTAAGTTCCAAGACGGCGACTTTTTGGTTTTTGGAAAGGAAACGAAAGGCTTGCCTGAAGAACTGTTAATGGAAAATGAAGAAACCTGTTTGCGTATCCCTATGTACTCGGAAGCGCGTTCGCTCAATTTAAGTAATTCTGCCGCGATCGCCGTCTACGAAGCTCTCCGGCAAACCAACTACGATGGACTGACTGAAGAAGGGGAACTGCATCACCATAAATGGTCGGACGTGAAATAATATTTTACTGTGTAAGGTATAAATTCATTCTATTTTGTCTATAACTTCCGTAACGAATTTACGGGAGTTATTTTTTATGAAAAAGAATTGCATAATTTTTTTATTGTCATTCATAATAATGTTAGTGGCGTGTAGTGGAGTTGGCTCAATGCAAAACGGCTATGAAACAAAGGGAAACGTGGAATATTTACGTATCCATATCCGCGCAAATTCTAACGACGAGTTCGATCAATCGGTCAAATATCTCGTTCGGGATAAGATCGTAGACTATCTCACGCCCGTCGTGGCGACCTGCGAAACCAAGACGAAAGCGAAAACGGAAATTTCTTACCGCATTGACGAACTTTCCGAAATTGCCACCGACGTCTTACGGAAAAACGGATACAATTATTCGGGCAAAGCCTATCTTCGCAAGGAAAATTTCCCAACGCGCGTGTACGAAAATTTGACTTTACAGGCAGGCGTGTACGACGCAATCGTCGTCGAACTCGGTTCGGGGAAAGGGGATAATTGGTGGTGCGTCGTCTATCCGCCTCTCTGCTTTTCGGGGGGTAAGGTTACGGCGGGGAATATCCGCTATAAGAGTAAAATTGCCGAGATTATCGAACGGTTTTGGGCAAAATGACGGATACAGGTACGCGTTTTAGAAAAACGAACGGGGCAGGTATGCGTTGAAAACGGATAGAGCAGGTACGCGTTGACGATACATAGGGGGAAAGTGTATGAAAAAGTCAATTAAAAAAGGCGTATGGATAGCCGTTTCGGTGATCACAATGGCGTTTAGCGTCGGCGCGTGTTCTTCGGAAAATACTGAAAAACGAATCGAAAGCGAGTACGCAGGGGAAGTTTTGCCTGTAGCAGTGCTTCGCCAAGGCTCGAAAAGTAACGAAGTAAAGGAAGTGCAACGCCGTTTGAAAAAGTGGGGATATTATACGGGCGCGGTGGACGGCGTGTTTGGCGCAGGTACGAAAAAGGCGGTAATCGCTTTTCAAAAGAAAAACGGCTTGACCGCGGACGGCGTCGTTGGGATGGCGACGTATAAGGCGCTCGGCATGAATAGTTCTTATAATATTTTGGCGGGACAAGCATCCAATTCCTCGGGGAATAACGGATATTCGAGTTCTGATCTCTATCTTTTGGCGAGAACGATTTACGCGGAAGGTCGGGGAGAACCGTATACGGGACAGGTTGCGATCGGCGCGGTGGTTATGAATCGGGTGCGGAGTCCGCAGTTCCCGAACACGATTTCGGGGGTAGTTTATCAACGCCACGCGTTCACGGCGGTTTCGGACGGGCAAATCAATTTAACGCCCGACGATAAGGCGATGAAAGCGGCGCGCGACGCGATGAACGGTTGGGATCCGACGGGTGGCGCGATCTACTATTATAATCCTGCTATAGCAACGAGTTCTTGGATTTTTGATAGACAAACGATTGCCGTCATCGGCAAACACGTTTTTGCAATTTAACGAAAGGGGGGGTAAGGAATGGATAAGAAAGACGAAATTGGCGTAAACGAATCTTCGGGCGCGGAAAAGGTAGAAAAAATTGCGGCGAACACGCCGAATATGAACGGATATACGAACCCTTCGGACGGTCAAAACTCGTATCTGGGTGTGCCGTTTATGATGAACGTGATTGGAAAGGAACGGGAACTGACGACGGCGGAAAAGGAACGGCTCGCGGCGGAAAAACGTGCGCGGGACGCGGCGACGGTACGCGCTTTAAAAGAACGTAGAAAGGCGCGAGAGCTTCGCGCGAAAAAGGAACGACTTGCCGCGGAAAAGGAGCGACTTGCTGCAGAAAGACGGGTAAATCTCGCTTTAAAGAAACAGGAAAAAGCGGACGAAAAACGGGCGAGAAAGGCGGAACGAAAGGTGGAAAACGAAGAACGCCGTTCGGGCAACCAACCGCCGAAACGTCCGAATAACGGGGGCTGGATCGCGGCGGTCGTCGCGCTCGGTACGGTCGTGCTTTCGCTCGGCGCAGTCGTCACTGTCGGCGCGGTGGATATGAAAGAAACGAAACAGGGGGTTACGAACGCCTGTCGTGGAAACTTGTACGAGCTGACGAGTCTAATCGAGAACGTAGATAGCGATTTGGATAGAGTTCGCGTATCGGCTTCGCCTGCGCAACAAAGCCGTATCTTAACCGATCTTTTGGTGCAAGCCCGACTTGCGGAAAGCGTACTTGAAAAGTTGCCGATTGACGCGGAATCGGACGAACACGTGACAACGTTTATCAATCGTACCGCGTTTACTTGCGAACGCCTGCTTTCAAAACTTCGCGATGGTAAATCTTTGAACGAAGAAGACGAAAAGACGTTGGAATCGTTGTATCAAGTCAATCACAAAGTCCGTGGGATCATGGGCGAGTTGGTTGCCGAGCTTTCCGATCAGGATTTGACGGAGTATTTCAAGGGCAAAGGGGAAGATAAACTCACGGACGCCATTAAAAATATAGAAAACGCGACGTTGGAAGAGAATCGACTTTCGCAAGGTGGTTCGTCCGATATACGAACGGGCGCGTCGCCGAAAGATAGAAAGGAAGAGAAAATTGCTTCTTCCGAAGCGGAAAAACGTTGTTGGGAATATTTTTCCGATTATGAAATAGACAAGGTCGAATTTCTCGGTGAAACGGTTTCCAAGCGTATCCAAGCGTATAACTTCCGTCTTACGGATACGGACGGCATAGAGCTGTTCGCGCAAATTTCCGAAAACAAAGGGGAGTTGATCTCTTTCGATTATTATAAGTATTGCACGGCGCAAAATTTCGATCTCGATAACGCGAAAATGATTGCGGAAAATTTCCTTACAAAGCTCGGTATGGAGAATATGGAAGCGGTCAAAGTCAATCAAACGGGCGCAACGGCAAGTTTCACGTTCGCCTATACGATGGACGGCGTGGTGTATTATCCCGATAGCGTGGAAGTTAAAGTCTGCGAAGAACGTGGCGTCGTGATCGGCTATAACGGCGCGAAGTATTTAAGACGTCATCGCGAAAGAACGACGGTTTCGCCCAAACTTTCCGTCAACGAAGCGTCGGAAAAATTACACGAGAAATTGCAAATTGAAGATACCAGGGTTGCGTTGATTGAAGTGAAAGGCAGAGAAAAAATTGCCTACGAATTCGTTTGTACGCACCGTGACCAAACTTATTTCGTCTATTTGGACGGTAACACAGGCGACGAAATTGCGATTATCAATTCTCGCGATATGATTCGATAAATCTCGGTTGAATAAAATTTTAGACGGTCAGGCGCTTCGCTTGATCGCCTTTTCAACGCTTTCACGCTGGAAAAAACTGCTATGGAAAATTTTTTTCGAAAAACCCTTGACGAACCCGAAAAAATATGCTACAATAAGATTGTAATTAGTAATCAATCTCAATAGGAGCATATTATGCAAGAAAGACAAACGAGGCAGAAATCGATTATATACGACGCGTTGAAGGGGCTAGACCATCCGACGGCGACGGAAGTGTACGTAAGATTGCAAGAAACCCATCCAACGATATCGAGAGCGACGGTATTTCGGGTATTGGGCGGATTCGCGCAAAACGGTAGAGCGGTGGAATTGCGTTTAGCGGGCAAAGACGTACGTTACGATTATAACGTAGAGCAACACTATCACGTACATTGTAAGGAATGCGGACGAGTGGCGGATATATTTTTACCCGTACTTTCTGGGATTGGGGAAGAGATCAAGATGGCGAGTGGATTTTCGGTAGAAGGATGTACGGTAGAATTTTTCGGGGTATGTCCGACGTGCAAGGAAAAAATCAGTTAAAGGCGGTTTAGATTGGAAATTTCGAAAAGTTAGAAAAAACGAGATAAAAAGCGTTGACATTTCTCTTGAAAAGGGGTATAATGTTGACACTTGCAGGTGTCGCCTAGCGGTATGGCGGCAGCTTCCCAAGCTGTTCCC
>JAFTKR010000028.1 GCA_017453165.1 Clostridia bacterium
ACCAACGCGCCAACGTTTGATGAGCCACCCGCGTTCGACGTGAAAATAAAGTTTTCCAACGTCAAATTCTTAATCGTACCGTTATTCGTTACGAAGAATCCGGAATCTGCCGAAGTGGTATTGATCGTGAAGTCGTAAATTTTATAACCGTTGCCGTCGAATTTACCCGAGAATACGGGGATCGGCGTCCAATTCTTACGCTTGATGGTAATATCGTTTTGAAGTTGGTAGTTCCCTGCGGGATAGTCCTTAATCGCAATCAATTCTTCCACTGTAAAAATAGGTTTGCTTTCCAAGAATTGCGCGTAGATAGTCGTATCCTTTTTCAAGGTATAACTGAAATCAAAACTGTTTTTAAATTCTTCGTCCGTATACCAACCGAAGAAATATTCGCCGTTATGTTCGGGCGTTTTCGGTTCTTCTGGAATCGACCAATACTTATAGGTTACCGTGCTCAATACGTCTTCCGTACCGCCTACCATGTACGTGATCTTGTATTCTTGTTCTACAAGTTTCGCATAGATCGGGGTTTCGGGATCGAGTACCGTGTCGAAGTTGCAAGGCGTTTTAAAGGTCGAATCCATGAACCAACCTTCAAAATCATACCCTTCCAATTTAGGATCTGCGGGTTTGATCGGCGCAGTGCCAAGTTCCGTTTCCACGATTTCGTTGTTTTCCGTGCTTACGCCGTCGGGACTAACGACGAATTCTACCTTGTACGCTTCTACGAATTTCGCGTAAACTTTCAAAGGCGCGCGTTCGGGCGCGGTGAACACCTTTTCTTCCGTCAAGCCTTCGTCTAAGTACCAGCTCTTGAACACCCAACCGTCTTTCTTCGGTACGTAGTTCGGCGTTTGGCTCCACTTATAGACCTTTTCTTCTTCCACACCGTCAACGACGCAGGTAATCACGTATTCCTTTTCCGTGAAGTACGCATACAAGGTGCTATCCGCGTTGAGCGATCTATCGAAGTTGTATTTTTGCGTACAAGCTTCGTCCAAGTACCAGCCTTGGAAATCGTAGCCTTCGCGAACGGGATCCGCAGGTTTTTGGGGGATCGCGTCTTCCGCGACTTTCACGGTTTGCGATTCGCCGTTGATCGTAATCGTAACCATGTACGCGTCGCCCATACCGCCCATCCAAGTGGGTAATTTCTCGATTAATTCACACGCCGAAAACATACACGCCGACGCGCCGACAAACAACCCTGCCATTAAAACTTTCATAGGTTTCATTGTTTTTCTCTCCTTTTCCTTACTTTTTTGAAGAAATTTATATTTTTATTATAAATTAAAAAAAATCAAATGTCAACGATTTTTATTCCATATTATTCATTATTATTCACTTTATTCTCGACCTTCCGTTCGTATAACCAAAAAATTTTTACGCATACTTTGAGCATGGGTATTATTTTCTTGCGAACCTGCATTATTTTTATCACGCTTTTAATCGTAATGCGACTGATGGGGAAACGACAAATTGGTGAAATGCAACTGTACGAACTCGTCATCACGCTCATTATCGCCGACCTTGCCTGTATTCCGATGGGAGATCCGTCCATTCCGTTGACGTACGGGATCATGGCGATTTTGTCGATTTATTTTCTCCATCAAGTCATTTGTTTAATCGATTTGGGGTTTTCGCCTGCAAAATCGATTATTTCGGGTTCGCCGAGTCTGGTTATGAACAAGAACGGAATCGACGATACGCAACTTAAGAAAAACAATCTCGACGTAACGGACTTAATTGAAAGTCTGCGTTCGGCAGGATATTTTTCGTTAGACGCCGTAGACTACGCACTGTACGAATCCAACGGCTCGTTCTCCGCGTTAGCAAAACCCGAATACGAACAGGAACAAACGTCGCTTCCCATCGTGCTCGTCAACGAAGGCAGATACGATTTTGAGAACCTTGCTCGCACCAAGCGAAAACGGGAATACTTTGAAGACGTGTTCAAAAAGCACGGTTGTAACCGCAAAAAATTGTTGATCGCTACCATCGACGGAAACGGGAAATTGTATTTTCAACCCAAGGGCAAAAAATACCAAGTCGTAAGGCTTCAATGGGAGGAAAAAGTATGGTAAAAACCGCAGTCAGTATCCTACTTTCTTTTTTATTGATTTTCGGTATGAGCGCGTTTGAAATTTGGTACGTCACGGACATATTCAAAGATTTTCGCGCCGTGCTTTGCGGACTGTACGAGAAAGCGGAAGGGAGCGTAGCCACCCACGAAGACGGGATCGCAGTACAACGATTTTGGGAAGATAGAAAGTTGGGATTGCATATCTGGTTACCCCATAATTCGATCGAAGCGGTGGATTTCCAGTTGAGCGAAGCGCTCGGCTACTTATACGAAGGACAGTTCACCGACGCTCTACCGAAAATCGAAGTCTTGATCGATATGGCGGAAAATATCCCCAACGTATTCTCGCTCCGTTTGGAGAATATTTTTTGAGATTGCTACAAGGGATAATCCCTTGACCTATACTTTTCTATCTTTCGTTTTCGCTAACGAGCTACGATTCGTCGCGCAACTTAAGCGTATCAAATGATAGAATAAAATACGCTCGTTCAAAGCGAAGTAAAACGCGGAGATACGAGCAAAAGCAGGAGAACGCGGATTTTCCGACGGAAGTTTACTTAGTGGTAAACGAGCAAGGAAAAACGCAAGTTCGACGAACTTTTGCGACGTATATACGCGTTTTACACAAAAAGAAGGGTTGCCCTTGACTTTAGGCAACCCTTCTTTTCGTTTTCAAATTGATTAAATCTTTTCTTTAACTTTCGCAGCTTTACCGGTACGTTCGCGCAAGTAGTAGAGTTTTGCTCTTCTGACTTTACCCTTTCTTACAACCGTGATCGCAGTGATCTTCGGGGAATGCAAGGGGTAGGTCTTTTCTACGCCAACGCCGTAGGAAATGTGACGAACGGTAAACGTTTCGGAAATACCGCCGTTTCTCTTTGCGATAACTACGCCTTCGAAATTTTGAACTCTTTCCTTACCGCCTTCAATGATCTTGAAACCTACTTTAACCGTGTCACCAACGTTAAATTGGGGAACTTCTGCTTTCAAGTTTTCTGCGTTGATTGCTTCGATCAATCCTTTCATGACTTTACCTCCGTTATTTACGAAACGTTCATAACCCGCTGCGTGATTCCTCACCACGCCCAATCTATTATAAGGCAGCGGAACGCTCGAAGTCACGGTATATTATATACGATTTTCTCCCCTTTGGCAAGCGTTTTTTACGTCTTTTTCAAGATTTTATTTTTATTTTCATTTTTTTATCTATTTTTTTTACGTCCTTTTCCCTTGACTTTCTCACCCTTTTCTTTTATAATGATACTGTTGGCTTAACAATTTATTCTCTATTGCGTTGAGTCGAACGAATATCATGTTTTAGGAGCTTTTTATGGACTTTCTTTTAGAAGGGTTTAAAGCGCTTGCCGACAACCCGAAAATGATTGCTATGTGGATCATCGGTGGTATTTTGATCTACCTTGCCATCAAGAAAGACATGGAACCCGCGTTACTCCTGCCTATGGGCTTTGGCGCAATCCTTGTCAATTTGCCTTTGTCACCCGTTATCGGCGATCCTGCCAACGGCGAACACCTTGGGATTATTACTTCCCTTTTCCAAGTCGGTATCGAAGCTAGCGAAGCAATGCCTTTGCTCCTTTTCATTGGGATCGGGTGTATGATCGACTTCGGGCCTTTACTTACCAACCCCAAGCTCTTTATCCTTGGCGGTGCGGCGCAACTTGGTATTTTCGTCACCATTATCTTGGCGGCTATGATCGGTTTCCCCTTGAACGACGCGGCGTCAATCGGTATTATCGGGGCGGCGGACGGACCTACGGCGATTCTCGTCGCTATGCAACTTGCTTCAAAATACGTCGGTCCTATCATGGTCGTTGCGTATTCGTATATGGCGCTCGTACCTATCGTACAACCCGCCGTTATCAAGCTTTGCACAACGAAAAAAGAACGTATGATCCGTATGAAATATAGCGCGAAACAAGTCACGCCCTTGATGCGTATCTTGTTCCCGATTATCGTTACCATCGTTTCGGGGCTTATCGCGCCCGACTCCTTGTCGCTCGTCGGTATGCTCATGTTCGGTAACTTGCTCCGTGAATGTGGGGTGTTGAAATCCTTGTCCGAAACGGCGCAAACGACCTTCTCGAATATCATTACCTTGCTTCTTGGGATTACGATTTCTTTCCAAATGCAAGCGGACGCGTTCTTGACGGTGGAAACGCTTATCATCATGGCGCTTGGACTTTTCGCGTTCGTATTCGATACGATCGGCGGGGTTATGTGCGCGAAGCTTATCAACTTGTTCAGTAAAGAAAAAATCAATCCCATGCTCGGCGCGGCAGGAATCTCCGCATTCCCCATGGCGTCCAGAGTCGTTGCGAAAATGGGTACGAAAGAAGATCCCGGTAACCACCTTTTGATGCACGCAGTCGGCGCGAACGTTTCGGGACAAATCGCTTCCGCTATCGTCGGCGGTTTGATTATCGGTATTCTCGGCCCGTTCTGCGGATTATAATTTTAGGATAAGGAGAGAAAACTATGTTGAATTTTTTAATGGCAGCTTTTGATAATCTCACCCCTATGAATTGGGACGTTCTTAAACCTGCGCTCAACTTCCTTTGGCAAGGCATGCTTGCAATCTTTGTCGTTATCGGCTTGATCATTATCAGCGTCAAAATCACGTCGTACGCGATCGCCGCGGCGAACGAATCGAAGAAACGCAAGGAAGAAGAAACGCAAAACAACAATGACAATCAATAAAACGATTCATACACGAAAGAAAAACCGATTTTTCGGTTTTTTCTTTTCCCTTTTTAAAAATTATGACGAATTTTTTAATTAAACTTTTTATCAAGAATCAAAACGACACCACCGATCCGAACGTACGAACCGCCTACGCCAACCTTTCTGGCTTCACGGGAATCGTCGTAAACCTGATTTTGTTTATCATGAAACTTATCGTCGGGATTCTTTCCGCTTCCGTCGCGATTATTGCCGACGCGTTCAATAATATCTCCGACGCAGGCTCGTCCGTCGTTGCCATGATCGGGTTTCGGCTCTCGTCCAAACACGTCGATAAAGAACACCCGTTAGGTCACGGCAGAATGGAGTACGTCACGGGTTTTATCGTTGATATGCTCATTATTTTAGTCGGTTTCGAGCTGTTGACGGGTTCTCTCGAAAAGATCTTCAACCCGACCATGCCCCACGCAAACACGCTTACATACGTGCTTTTAGGCGTTGCGATTTTGGTCAAATTTTGGCTATATTTTTTCTATAAAAAGATCGGAAAAATCATCTCGTCTTCGTCCATCCGCGCGGCGGCAACGGACAGTCTTTCCGACTGCGCGGCAACTACGCTCGTGCTACTTTCCGCGATCGTCGCGACCGTTTTCGACGTCGCCATCGACGGTTGGGCGGGCTTGATCGTCGCGGGGCTGATCCTGTACGCAGGCGCGCGCGCCGCAAAAGAAACGATCGACCTTTTACTCGGCACTCCCCCTACCGCCGAATATATCCAACGCATTTACGACTTCGTCAAAAATTATCCTGAAATCGTAGGAATTCACGACGTTGTGGTACACGACTACGGTCCTGCAAGACAAATCATGTCTTTCCATGCGGAGATCCCGTCCGACTACGACGTAAATCTCGCGCACGAGATTATCGATAAGGTAGAACGGGATATGCGCGAAGAATTCGGCGCGATCGTCACCATTCATCTCGATCCGATCGCCGTGAACGACGAAGAAGTCAACGCCATGCGCAAATTCGCAATAGAGTGCATGAACGAAGTAGACGAAACGTTCACGCTCCACGATTTCCGCATGACCAAAGGTGAAAAATACACCAACTTAATTTTTGATTTGGTGATCCCCGTGGACTGCAAGCTCGACGACGAAGAAGCGGCGAAACGAGTAGCTACGAAGATCAAAGAACGGAACGAAAACTGTTTTGCGGTCATTAAAGCCGAACACCCTTTCGTATAATACGAACAAAAAGAAAAATCCACGTCTTGCGTGGATTTCAAACTTCTTCAACGGAAAGCACGATTAAAGTATCTCCTTTGACTTGAAAACGAAGATTATATTCTGCAAACCGCATTCCGTACTCTCTACCGTCGTCTTGATAGGAAGGTCTTGGATCGTCCGCAAGACATTCGATAAGTCCCGCCCTTTTTTCTTCTTCAATCCTTTCTAAAAGCGCAGTCGGAAACTCTACCTGTAAACGGTAATTTTTCCTTTCGTCCGCATACCCCCCGACCGCGTCCAAAACGCAATCCGCGTGGGGCAGGTACGGCTTCACGTCCAAAATCGGCGTGCCGTCCAAAAGATCCGCCCCTTCCACAATTAAGCTTACCCCTGTAGGCGTAAACTCGATTTTTATAAGCTTTACACAGGAAAGCCCGATAGGATTGGGGCGAAACGGCGAACGGGAAGCAAACACCCCCACTCTCGTATTTCCACCTAATCTTGGCGGACGCACGGTCGCCGACCATTCTGCTTTATGCGCTTTAGAAAAATCAAAAAGCAACCAAACGTGCGAAAACCCGTCGAGCGCGCGAAAAGCTTCTTTTCTCGCATATTCAGGCAAAAATACGACTTTTCCCAAAAGTTTCGCCCTACCGCTCTGCCTTGGAATCCCGAATTTTTCTTTAAAATCCGTTTGTATATACGCAATCGGTTTTACCGACCATTCGTCCTGTTCTCGCATACCTATCCCCTTTAAAACAATTTATCAATAATCGATCGTAAGACTTCAAGCACGTTATTCATAATAGTTAAAAAAGTCTGCACCGCCAAATCAATCGAACCGTTTTGGACAAAACTTATAATTGCCAAAACGATTGCAATCACGGCGCTAACAATCAAAGTCGTTAACATTTTTCTCCTGTATTCTTTATATAGCCAAGTGATTATCCATATTCGGATGATAATTAGCTCAAGTTTTCATTCGTTTACAAAACGAGTATAACACATTTCTTTAAAAATTTCAAGTTCTTCAAATAAATTTTTGAAAAAAGCGTTTGTACCGAGAAGAAACTATTGACATTTTACAAAAAATACAGTATAATAAAAAAGCTTTTGAATAATACGCATCTATCGAAGCGGTCGTATTTATAATTTACGCAGGTATATCGAAGCGGTCATAACGAGATGGTCGTGCAAGGAGCAACGCGACGGAATAGCGAGCTTGCCGAGCGTCAAACCGTTTGGGTGAAAAAAGTATCATTCATAAACGTTTTTAATTTTTACAATTTTATAATTTACGCAGGTGTATCGAAGCGGTCATAACGAGATGGTCGTGCAAGGAGCAACGCGACGGAATAGCGAGCTTGCCGAGCGTCAAACCGTTTGAGTGAAAGAAATTA
>JAFTKR010000029.1 GCA_017453165.1 Clostridia bacterium
GAATATTATGGATCGTGTTACCTGCGTTACTTTTATCGGCGTTGGGTAGTCTTTTTATCTCCTATCTACCAAGCGAACTTTTGCAAAAGGCGTTCGGCGTGTTCCTACTCTTTTTATCGGGAATGAGCTTCGTTAAGATGAGCAAACAAGGGTAGACCTTTTTTAACGTTGCGTTTTTGTCAACTCCAAAAGGGCTTAAAATATCCGTTTTGAGCTGGTTCGCATTACAATGACTTGGCTACGCAACCGTAAATAAATGTGAATTTTTTTCATAGGAGTGGGGGAGGTTGAAAGAATTTGTGAAAAAAACGTTTAAATATGTATTATATTGGATATAAACAGAGAGTAAATCATACTCTCTTTTTTTGTTTTGGAAAAGTTGCAACCGAAAAATTATGAAAATTTTTAACAAATCGCACAAAAAAACGGGCTGGAAATTATCGAAAATAAAGAAATTTCAAAAAAAATGAAAAAATTTTTAAAAAGGGTATGGACAAAACCGATTTTATGTGGTAAACTATGGGAAAACTTTATAAAATAAGGAAAAATGGGGTTTCCGTTTTAGTAGGCGAGTTTCGTCGGCTTTATCTAAAGATAAAGGAACTCCGTTTTTGCGTAAACGCCGTCCAAGCGACGGAATAAAAACGAAAAATTCCAAAAGTATAGGATATTTACGAAAAGAAAAGGAGCAAAGTTTAGTCCAGTGGAAAGATTAGGTATTATTGATTTAGGCTCGAATACCGCAAGACTCGTGATTGCGGAATTGTTTACAGACGGGCATTATATGGTCGTTGACGAAATGAAGGAAAGCGTACGTCTTGGTCAAGATATGGACCGCGACGGGTTCTTGAAACCGCAACGGATTGCGGAAACGATTAAAACGTTAAAAATGTTCAAACGGCTTTGCGACGCCAACTCGGTCGATCGTATTATCGCCGTAGCGACGGCGGCGGTTCGTCGCGCGAAGAATCAACGTTCGTTCTTGGACGAGATTCAAGCGACTTGCAATATCAAGATTCGCGTTCTCTCCGAAGAAGAAGAGGCGATTCTCGTCTATCGTGGGGTTATCAATACGATGGATATCCCGAAAGGCTTGATTTTGGAGATCGGCGGTGGTAGCACCAAGATTATTTACTACAATAGAAGAAATCTTTTGAACTATGCGTCGTTGCCGTTTGGCGCGGTTACGTTGACAGACCTTTTCGCAAGCGATTGTTCGCCCGAAGAAGCGTCCGTGCAGATCGAAACTTTCTTCACCGAACAGTTGAAGAAGATTCCTTGGCTCAAAGAAGTTGATCCCGAAGCGCAAATGATCGGGGTTGGCGGATCGTTTAGAAACTTGTTCAAGATTAGTAAGCTCGTAAAAAAATACCCGCTTGATACCGTGCATAACTATCGTATCGCCGTTGAAGATTTCAAGGGTATCTACGATATGATCCGCGTTTTGGACGTGGACAAGCGCAAGAAGATCAAGGGGCTTTCTCCCACGAGAGCGGATATCATGCCTGCGGCAATGTCGATCGTGAACTCGTTCGTGTCCTTCATGGGAATCGACAATTTCGCTATCGGCGGAAACGGACTTCGCGAAGGCTTGCTTTTCAACCAAGCAATGCCCACGACCTTGGAAAAACCCGTTTCGGACGTTTTGACCTACAGCTTGGATACGCTCATTAAGTACTACGGTTGCGACAAAACGCATATCGACCACGTGGTACAACTCTCTATTCAACTTTTCAAGCAACTTCGCGTTTTGCATAAGTTCTCCCGTCAATATCTTAAGGTTCTTAAGATTGCGGCGAGTTTGCACGACTGCGGAAAGAGAGTGAAGTATTACAATCACCAAAAACATAGCTGGTATATGATCTTAAACGCGTCCATTCACGGCGCAACGCACCGCGAAATCGTGTTGGCGGCGTTCGTGGCTTGTTGTCATAAGAAAGAAGACGTGTCGCTTGCCGAATGGCAAAAGTATAAGGATATCGTCTTGGAAGAAGATCTTGACGCGGTGAAGAAACTCGGCGTACTCCTTCGGATTGCGGAAAGTTTGGATCGGAGCAGAGGCTCGGTCGTAACGGGTGTGAACTGCGACGTGCTCGGGGATTCCGTAATCATGAAAACGGAAGTGACGGGGGACGCGCTTTTGGAAATCCGTGACGCGTCTATGGCGAACGCGGAATTCAAGAAAGCGTTTAGAAAAAATCTTGAAATCTTATAATTGAGTATACGTTGAACGGGAAGTCGCTCGTAAAAAGCGACTTTTCTTCACATTAAAGGACGATATGGAAGTAATTTTAGCAAGCGCGTCGCCACGCAGAAAAGAACTTTTAAAGGAAATCGTAGAATCGTTTGAAATCCTGCCTGCAAAGGGGGAAGAAAACTGCTCGGAAAAAATCTCCTAAAAAGTTGGTGAAAGCTCTTTCCAAACAAAAGGCGGAAGAGATTTTCGCGCTTGAAAATTCAAAAGGGAAAATCGTACTCGGCGCGGACACGGTAGTGGTCTTGGGGAAAAAAGTGCTTGGAAAACCCAAGGACGAGCAGGACGCTTTCAAGATGTTAAAAAGTCTTTCGGGACGTGCGCATTACGTCTATACGGGGGTGTGTTTTCTCTACGAAATCGGCGGTAAAAAACGCGTGATTAATACGCTTGCGAAAACGCGCGTGTATTTTTATAAACTTTCGGACGAACAAATCAACGCCTACGTTGCAAGCGGTTCGCCGATGGATAAAGCAGGCGGATACGGGATTCAGGACGGCGGACTCGTACGAAAAATTCAAGGCAGTTTTTCCAACGTAGTGGGACTGCCCGTAGAGCTTTGTAAAAAGATATATAAAAAGATAGAAAAGGAGACGGGAAATGATCAGACTTGCGATTGATTTAGGTTCGTCTACGACAAAAATATACCGCGCGGACGCTGGGAACGGCGTCGTGCTCGTCGAGCCGTCTTGCGTGGCGGTGGACGTCGATCACGAAATCAAAGCGATCGGAAAAGAAGCGAAAAAGTTACTCGGTAAAACGACGGCGCAAACGCATATCGTTTTCCCCGTTTTTGAAGGGGTAATCGTGGACAACCGCTTGGCGGCGGTCATGTTAAAAGAATTTTTGAGCCGAGTCGGCTCTCCCGTAGCGTTGAAACGGGCGAAAATCGTCTTTTCCGTGCCTTGCGGAGCGAACGAAGAAGTCTTGGAATCGTACGCGTTGTTGGCGGAAGAATGTGGATTGAAAAAGGTGGCGTTCGTGGAAGCGCCGTACTTGGCTGCGCTCGGTTCGGGGATTGCGCTTAGCGAAGAAAATCCTTTATTTTGCTTGGACATCGGCGGTGGCGTGACGAACGCGGCGGTGCTTTCGCTCGGCGGAATTATCGC
>JAFTKR010000030.1 GCA_017453165.1 Clostridia bacterium
TCCGCCGTGTAGCTCGGACGGCGATTCTTGGCGTCAAAGTTGAAGCCGCCGGTCAGTCCGCCAGCCTTGAGCACCTCGTACATGCACATCGTCGTCTCATATACGTCGAACGGGAATTCGTCCGTATCCCAACCAAGCAGATAATCCCCTTGATTTGCGTCAATAGAACCAAGCATTCCGTTGATGGCGGAAATGCGCAAATCGTGCTGGAAGGTATGTCCTGCAAGTGTCGCGTGGTTTGCTTCAATATTCATTTTGAAATCTTTATCTAAGCCGTATTGACGAAGAAAACCAATGGCTGTGGCCGCGTCAAAATCATACTGATGTTTCATAGGTTCTTTCGGTTTCGGCTCGATATAGAAATCGCCCTTAAAGCCAATTTTTCGTCCGTATTCGACTGCCATTTTCATAAGACGTGCAATATTCTCTTGCTCAAACTTGACGTCTGTATTGAGAAGTGTTTCATACCCTTCTCTACCACCCCAAAATACGTAACCTTTCCCACCCAATTTTACCGTCAAATCCAGTGCTTTTTTCGTTTGCGCTGCTGCAAAAGCAAACACATCCGAGCTATTCGTTGAGCCTGCACCGTTCATAAAACGGGGATTGCTGAACATATTCGCCGTACCCCAAAGACATTTGATACCCGTTTTTTTCATTTTTTCCAAGATATAATCGGAAATCTCGTCCAAACGACGGTTTGTTTCTTTAATATCGTCCGCTTCGGGAACAATATCCACGTCGTGAAAACAGAAATATTCAATCCCAAGCTTTTGCATAAATTCAAACCCTGCGTCCACCTTTGCCTTCGCGTGCTTCATCGTTCCTTCTTTTGCGCCGAATGACTTGTCCGCAGTACCCTTGCCGAACATATCCACGCCTGTGGCGCACAAATTATGCCACCATGCCATTGCGAAAGGCAAATGCTCTTTCATCTTCTTTCCC
Source organism: Clostridia bacterium (assembly GCA_017453165.1). Lineage (GTDB taxonomy): Bacteria > Bacillota > Clostridia > Christensenellales > Borkfalkiaceae > Scatosoma. The sequence goes on from JAFTKR010000030.1 coordinate 946, forward strand.
AGGATCACTCTATCCGCTTCATAATACTTAAACGCAAGCGAATTTTTGCTCTTTGCGCCTTCATATTGAATGGCAGGAATATTCTTAAAAATTTTCATAAACTTCTCCAAAAACAGTTTTCTATTTATAGTATACTAAAGCATTTCGTGATTTTCAATGGTTTCTTGTTCAAAAAAAGAGTAAATTTGTTCATTTATATTACATTTTTATAGACAAATTACAAATAATATGCTATTATAATAAACGAAGGTTTACATTATGAAAAGCTCATTTGATATTGAAAAAATTAATATTTTTCTTAAAAATTTTTATAAGGCCGTAGGCATTCGAATTTCCGTTTTTGACAATGAATTCAAGCTTGTTACGGAATATCCTTTAACGCCCCCGAAATACTGTTCTTTAATTCGTAGCACAAATCGCGGATTAAACGGTTGTATTACATGCGATATTAACGCATTAAAAACCGCAAAAAAGGAAAATAAAACGTATATCTATACTTGTCACGCAGGATTGACGGAAGCCGTTTCACCTATTAAATTTAAGGGAATCGTTATGGGCTACGTAATCTTAGCGCATATGTTCCCCAAGGAAAATCATACGAAACATCTCAATAATGCGCTCAAAAAATCTGCATCCTACGGCATTAGTAGCGCGCAGGCATTACCTGCCTTAAAGGAAATTCAACCACAAACAACCGAGCATATAGACGCTTGCGCTCAGCTGTTAGACGCCGTTGCCACCTATTTACATACCACGAACTGGGTAAAATGGAAAAGTGAAGATTTGACCTTAAAAATCACGCAATATATCGAACAAAATCTCGATAAAAAATTGACGAGCGAATTATTATGTAAAATCTTTTTTATTTCGCGTACGAAATTATATCAAATTTCTATGGACAGCTACGGTCAGGGAATCTCTAAATATATCCTTTTCAAAAAAATCGAAAAGGCAAAGCAACTACTAAACAGTAACCATACTGTTGCGCAAACAGCAAATGAAACCGGTTTTGCTGACCCCAATTATTTTAGCAAAGTATTCAAAAAGGAAGTTGGTGTTCTTGCAAGTATATATAAAAAGACGGATTCATAAAGAAAATAATTTATTAAACTCTATTGTAAACAACACTCTTTGTATGTGCCGTTTGGATAATTCCTTGAGAAAAGACATATCAACGGGCACAATTTGTTATGATTACGGTAGCTTTAAATGGCAATTTCACAAATTGTACCCGAATGGAGTAAAAGGAAATACAAAATATTAAAACAAAAGAACAGGAGAAGTCTCGTTTTAAACGATTTTATAAATAAAAATAAAGTATGATTATGCGTATAATTTCTAAGCAATTTGTTTAATTTCAACTCGTACATGGTATACACAATCGGAGTTTTTATTTCAAGACTCATCGGTAAACCTTTCCCGAACCACGCGACTATCGCGTGGTTTTTCTTATATCAAAAAAAGCCGTCGTATTTTCATACAACGGCTTTTTCTTTTAGATATATACGTTTACGACTATATCTTCCCATTTGGATTTATGGGTATGCACAGTAAAAACAGTCATTCGGGAACAACTGCAAAGAGTAGCGATTTGGCTATTATTGTTGCCTTTTTGGTAATATTCAATGATTAATTTGTATTTTGACATAATTTCTCCTTTTTATCGCCCCTTTTTACCCATAGCGATAGATACAGAAAAGTGTTCAATTTGAGGAACCACCCCGTTTTTTTGACTGATTTTTGACTTTGTAAAAGATTTAAGAGAAAAAAAGTAGTCACTCTCCGAGAAGAATGACTACTAAAACTTTATTTTTTAATTAAAAATTGAATTTTTACCGCTTTTCGGTGCTAATTTTTAGCCCCTAGGATTACGGATGTTCGCTTGTGCGGCAGAAAGTCTTGCAATAGGCACACGATAAGGCGAGCAAGAAACGTAAGTCAAACCAATGTTGTGGCAGAATTCGATCGAAGAAGGATCACCACCGTGTTCACCGCAAATACCGCAGTGCAATTCAGGACGAGCCTTGCGACCAAGCGATACCGCCATATCCATCAACTTACCTACGCCCGTCGTATCCAATCTTGCGAACGGATCAGATTCGTAGATCTTGTTGAGATAGTATGCAGGCAAGAACTTACCTGCGTCGTCACGAGAGAAACCAAACGTCATTTGCGTCAAGTCGTTCGTACCAAAGCAGAAGAATTCCGCTTCTTTTGCGATATCGTCAGCCGTCAAGCATGCTCTCGGAATTTCGATCATCGTACCAACTTCGTACTTGAGTTCTACGCCAGCAGCCGCGATCACTTCGTCAGCCGTCTTAACAACGATATCTTTCACGAACTTCAATTCTTTCGTTTCACCAGTCAAGGGGATCATGATTTCAGGAACGATCGCCCAATCAGGATGATTCTTCTTCACGTTGATTGCAGCCTTGATAACCGCTTTCGTTTGCATAACCGCAATTTCAGGATAGGTTACGGTCAAACGGCAACCACGGTGTCCCATCATGGGGTTGAATTCGTGGAGCGACATGATAATGTCCTTAATTTGCGAAACCGTCTTTCCTTGCGCTTTTGCCAACGCTTCGATATCTTCTTCTGCGGTAGGCACGAATTCATGAAGGGGAGGATCCAAGAAACGAATGGTTACGGGATATCCGCCAAGCGCTTCAAACAAACCTTCAAAGTCTGCTTGTTGCATGGGTTCAATCTTCGCAAGCGCCGCTTCTCTTTCTTCTACCGTATCGGAACAGATCATTTCACGGAACGCGCCGATTCTTGCAGGATCGAAGAACATGTGCTCGGTACGGCAAAGACCGATACCTTGCGCGCCGAACGCCGCCGCTTGCTTCGCATCACCCGGGGTATCTGCGTTCGTTCTAACGCCAAGCGCTTTATACTTGTCTGCAAGTTCCATAATACGTCCGAAGTAGCCGGAGTTAGGATCAGCAGGAACGGTTGCGATCAACGTATCGTAGATCGTACCCGTCGAACCGTCAAGGGAAAGTACGTCGCCTTCGCGGAAGATCTTACCAGCAAGTTCAAACCACTTTTCTTCTTCGTGCATCTTGATGTCGCCACAGCCGGATACACAGCACGTACCCATACCACGAGCAACAACCGCCGCGTGGGACGTTTGACCGCCACGTACCGTCAAGATACCTTGCGCGTATTTCATACCTTCGATATCTTCAGGGGAAGTTTCCAAACGAACGAGAATTACGTTTTCACCCTTCTTACCTTCTACAACCGCGTCTTCCGCCGTGAATACGATCTTACCAGCCGCTGCGCCGGGGGAAGCTGCAATACCCTTACCAACGACGTTGTTCTTATCAGCGTTCTTAAGCGCTTTCGCGTCGAATTGAGGGTGAAGGAGCATGTCGAGGCTCTTCGCGTCGATTTGCATAAGAGCTTCCTTTTCGGTGATCATACCTTCGTCGATAAGGTCGCAAGCGATCTTGATAGCAGCCGCCGCCGTTCTCTTACCGTTACGCGTTTGGAGCATGTAAAGTTTCTTATCTTGAATCGTGAATTCCATATCTTGCATATCGCGATAATGGTTTTCAAGGATATCGCAAACTTTCAAGAATTGTTCGTAAACTTCAGGGAACACTTCTTTCATTTGCGCGATGGGCATCGGAGTACGAACGCCTGCAACAACGTCTTCGCCTTGCGCGTTGGTCAAGAATTCACCCATAAGCCCCTTTTCACCCGTAGCAGGGTTACGCGTGAATGCAACACCCGTACCAGACGTTTCGCCCATGTTACCGAACGCCATCATTTGTACGTTAACTGCCGTACCCCAGCTATAAGGGATATCGTGGTCCATACGATAGATGTTCGCGCGGGGGTTGTCCCAAGAACGGAATACCGCTTTTACAGCTTCGAAAAGTTGTTCTTTGGGATCGGAAGGGAATTCCTTGCCGAGTTGCTTCTTATATTCTGCTTTGAATTGGTTTGCAAGCGCTTTCAAATCGTCTGCGTCAAGCTCAACGTCTTGCGTAACGCCCTTCTTCTCTTTCATTTCGTCGATCAATTTTTCGAAGTATTTCTTACCAACTTCCATAACGACGTCGGAGAACATTTGAATGAAACGGCGATAGCAGTCCCAAGCCCAACGGGGGTTACCCGATTTCGTAGCAAGGGTGTTTACAACTTCTTCGTTCAAACCAAGGTTCAAAATGGTATCCATCATCCCGGGCATGGAAGCTCTTGCGCCCGAACGAACGGAAACGAGCAAGGGGTTTTCCTTATCGCCGAACTTCATACCGCAGATGTTTTCCATCTTTTCGATATATTCCATAATTTCGGCTTGAATGCTGGGGTTGATTTGTCTACCGTCTTCGTAATACTGCGTGCAAGCTTCCGTCGAGATCGTGAAACCTTGGGGAACGGGAAGACCAATGTTCGTCATTTCCGCAAGGTTAGCGCCTTTACCGCCGAGAATTTCACGCATTTTCGCGTTACCTTCGGTAAAAAGGTAGCAATACTTTTTAGCCATAGTGTTATTTCCTCCAAAAGATTTTTTTCGTATTTTGTGCTATATTTATGAAAAGTCCAAAACTTCCGTTCCGCTTTTTCGTTTTTAACCGCAAAAAAGCTTACCGCCGAAAAATCTTCCGTGCGATAAACGATTATAGACTTTTACCACTCAATATTCTAATATAAATTCGGAAAAATAGCAACTCTTTCACAGCGCTTTTTAAAAATTTTTCGTGATTTTATCAAAATTTTTCAATTCCACTTTTCCCCTAACGCCCCTTTCCATTACATTATAACAATATAAATGTCAAGCGAAAATGCGAAAAAAGTTGACAACCCCTATGAAAAGTGGTAGAATAGAAAATGCGACTCTTAATTTCATATTGACGTAATGTATACTTATCGGGCATAAGTGTATCTTATTTGCGTTTCATAAAAATCTTTACGTTAAATATGTTTTTATAAATTAAGTGTCGCAACTTTAGCGGATAAGCCACTTTTGCTAGTGTCGTCTTATTCGTTAAGGCGACATTTTTTATTTACAAAAAAATTTTAAGGAGTTATTTTATGAAAAGTCGCAAAAATTTTCTTCATCTCTTGTTAGCAGTTATGTCAACACTATGTTTAGCCATTTTTAGCGCGTGTGAAATCGCCTTTCCCCCTTACGACGAACACACCCACGTTTTCGTAGACGGCGAATGTGAATGCGGAGAACCCGATCCCGATTTTGAAGAATCCGCGCCCCACACATGCGTATGGAGCGAATGGACTATTGTTTTAAATGAAACTTGCACGACTAGTGGATTAGAAATGCGAATTTGCGAAATTGACTCGTCACATTCCGAACAACGCTTTATTTCTCCAAAACATATTTTAGTCGATCATGAAGCGCAAGCCCCTACTTGCATTGAAAACGGTTGGAACGCTTATCAAGCTTGCTCTCGTTGTAATTACACCACATATAAGGAAATCTTTTCTAACGGACATAGCTTTGCCAACGGCATTTGCGAAAATTGCCCCGAACTTGATCCCGACTATCAAGGTAATAAAGGATTGCAATACACTTTATCTTCCCGCAATACATATTATACTGTTTCAATTGGGAGTTGTACGGATACCAATATCGTAATCCCTAGAAATCATAACAATTTACCTGTTACTCATATCGCCGACAATGCGTTTAATTCTTGTAGCAGTTTGAAAAGCATCTCTATTCCCGATAGCATTTCTTACATTGGGGATTCGGCATTCGCTGGTTGCAGTAGCTTGACGAATGTAACCATTCCTAATAGCGTTACTTATATCGGAGAATCTGCGTTCTCTAGTTGCGATAGTTTAACGAGTATCACTATTTCCGAGAGTATCACTTCAATTTATTATCGCGTATTCTATGGTTGCAGTCGCTTAACGAATATAATCATCCCCAACAACGTAACTTACATTGCTTCTTGTGCGTTCGAAAATTGTAGTCGCTTGACAACTATAATCATTCCTAACGGCGTAACTTCCATTGCTTCTTATGCGTTTTCTGGTTGCAGTAGCTTGACGAATGTAACCATTCCTGATAGCGTTACTTATATTGGAGGATCTGCGTTTGAATATTGCTATGGGTTGACGAGTATAACCATTCCTAACGGTGTAACTTCTATTGCTCCCTATGCGTTTTCTAATTGCATTAGTTTAACGAGTCTAACAATTCCCGAGAATGTCACTTCAATTGATTATTGTGCGTTCTATAATTGCACTAACTTGACAAGTATCATAATTCCAAATAGTGTTACTTCAATTGGCTCTCATGCGTTCAATAATTGCAAAAACTTGACGAGTATTATTTTTGAAGATACAAACACTTGGTATCGCACAAATTCTTCAACGGATTGGAATAATAAAACAGGCGGCGTAGAAACAGACGTAATGTCCCCGTTCGATACCGCAACCTATTTCAATTCTACTTATGATGATTATTATTGGTATAAATTATAAGAATAAAAATTTGTGAACAAAAAAGCAAGCTAGCCCCTTGGCGAATTTTCGCCAAGGGGCTAGCTTTTAATTCTTCTTTCACTTCTATCGTCAACAAACGAGTTTGCCGTCTTGTTCGTCTACGACGATTTCCATTCCGGCTTCAAATTCGCCTGCTAAAATTCGCTTGGCAAGCATGGTTTCCAAACTGCTTTGAATATACCGCTTTAACGGTCTTGCGCCGTAGACGGGATCGTATCCGTTTTCTATAATGAACTCCACCGCTTTTTCCGTCAAGCGTAATTTCAGTTGCTTTTCGTCTAAACGTTTTTTGAGATTTTCCACAAGCAAAAGCACGATCTTTCCGATTTCCTTTTTCGAAAGGGGTTTAAAGAAAGTGATCTCGTCCAAACGGTTTAAAAATTCGGGGCGGAAAGTCTTTTTCAAAAGCCCGTTCACTTCCGCTTTCGCTTCGTCCAAGATCTCCCCGTACGGATCGATTCCTTCCAAAATCGAAGTAGAGCCAAGGTTGGACGTCAAAATAATAACCGTATTTTTAAAGTCCACCGTCCTGCCCTGTCCGTCGGTGATTCTGCCGTCGTCCAAGACTTGCAAAAGAACGTTGAACACGTCGGGGTGCGCTTTTTCGATCTCGTCGAAAAGAAGCACGCAATAGGGCTTCCGCCGTACCGCTTCGGTGAGTTGTCCGCCTTCGTCGTAACCGACGTATCCCGGGGGCGCGCCAATGAGTCTGGACACCGAATATTTTTCCATATACTCGCTCATGTCGATACGCACCATGTTCTTTTCGTCGTCGAAAAGGGAACGCGCAAGCGTCTTTGCAAGCTCGGTTTTCCCCACCCCCGTCGGGCCTAAAAACAGGAACGAACCGATCGGACGATTGGGATCGGCAATCCCTGCGCGAGAACGCAAAATCGCGTCCGCCACCGCCGTCACCGCTTCGTATTGACCGACGACGCGTTCGTGTAAGGTATCGCTTAACCGCAAGAGTTTTTCTCTCTCCCCTTCCATGAGCTTGGAAACGGGAATCCCCGTCCATCGCGCGACGACTTTAGAAATTTCTTCTTCCGTTACGCGATCGCGAAGCAAATCCGCCTGTTTTGTAGTCGTTTTCTTTTCAAATTCTTCGAGCTGTTTTTTGAGTTCGGGAATCTTGCCGTATTGCAATTTCGACGCCCGTTCGAGATCATATTCCCGTTGCGCCTTTTCAAGCGCCACGTTCGCCGATTCCAACTCTTCCCGAAGTTTTTGCACCCGTAAAATCGAGTCCTTTTCATTCTGCCATTTCCCCGTCATTTCCGCGTACTCACTTTTCAGCGAAGCAATTTCTTTGCGGATTTCTTCCAAATGAGCTTTGGAAAGAGCGTCCGTTTCCTTGGACAGGGCGTTTTCTTCAATTTCAAGTTGCATGATTTTACGGGAAATTTCGTCCATTTCCGCAGGCATGGATTGCATTTCCGTCTTGATCATAGCGCACGCTTCGTCCACGAGATCGATCGCTTTGTCGGGCAAAAATCTGTCCGTAATATACCGATTGGACAAAGTTGCCGCCGCGATCAACGCGTTGTCTTGAATTTTTACGCCGTGATAGACTTCGTAACGCTCTTTCAGCCCACGCAGTATCGAAATCGTATCTTCGACGGTCGGCTCGCCCACCAAAACGGGTTGGAACCGTCTTTCAAGCGCGGGATCTTTTTCAATATATTTTCGGTACTCGTCCAAGGTCGTCGCGCCGATACAATGCAACTCCCCACGGGCGAGCATGGGTTTTAATAAGTTCCCCGCGTCCATCGCGCCGTCCGTCTTTCCCGCGCCGACGATGGTATGCAATTCGTCGATAAACAGTAAGATTTTCCCGTCGCTCTTTTTGACTTCCGAAAGTACCGCTTTCAGTCGTTCTTCAAACTCACCGCGAAACTTTGCGCCCGCCACGAGCGCGCCTAAATCCAAAGAAAAGACCTTTCGATCTTTCAAAGAATCGGGGACGTCCCCCTTCATAATCCGAATGGCAAGTCCTTCCGCTATCGCCGTTTTCCCGACGCCTGCTTCCCCGATCAAGACGGGATTGTTCTTCGTCTTTCTCGATAAGATACGCACGACGCTACGAATTTCTTCGTCCCGACCGATCACGGGATCGATCTTGCCCGAGCGAGCCTTTTCCACGAGATCCGCGCCGTATTTATTTAAAACGTCGTAAGTTTCTTCGGGGTTTTCGCTCGTCACCCGTTGATTTCCGCGCACACTTGCAAGCGCCTGCATGAACGCGTTTTGCTCCACTTCAAATTCTTGAAAAATCTTCTTGATCGTGGCGTCCGGTTTTTCCGTTAACGCAAAGAACAGGTGTTCGACGGACACGAAACTGTCCCCCATCTTTTCCGCCTGTTTTTGGGCGATTTCAAGCGTTTCCATAAACTCGCGAGCAGGGTATTTCTCCCCACCCGTGACCTTGGGTAAAGCGCCGATCGCTTTTTCGACTGCCCCCGTTAAACTCGACACGTCCCTGCCCATTTTCTTCAAAAGCTGACGAATCAAGCCGTCTTGATCGGCAAGTAAGCCGTACAATAAATGCGCTTGCGTAATTTCGGGATTCCCGTACTCGTTCGCAACCGATTGCGCCGCGCCGATTGCGCTTACGCTTTTTTCAGTAAATTTTCGCATATCCATATTTTTACTCCTTTCGAGCGATTTTGCTCGTAACTATATTTTCACTTTATTTTTACCCTTTTCGTCGGCATTTAAAACATAGAAGCGTTTTTTACAAAAATTTTACGATTTTTTAAAAATTTTCACACGTAAAAAATGTAGAATAGTAAGAAAAAAATATGACAAAAATGTAAAAATCATGAAAATTTGATGACTTTATAGATTTGAATTAGGTAAGTGGTTGACAAATGGGGATAGAACTGTTAAAATAAAACAAAATAAAGGAAGAAAAAGGAGTATGCGTATGTCTAAGAAAGCAAAAAACGGCGTATCGTCGGCGACGCAACCGAAAGAATATAAGAAATTCGTGTATAACCGCGTTTATACCTGTATCTTTCTTGCGTTTATCCAGCTTGCGGTTTCGCTCGTTTTATTATATTTCGTAGAACACCAAGCCGCGCCCATCGTGCGTTGGTGCATTTGGATTCTCGCAGGAATTTCCGTTTTGTATTTAGTAAACCGTACGGATAACGACTCTTCGGCGAAAATGAAATGGATTATCATGATTTTAATTTTTCCCATTATCGGAATTGCGATGTTTTTGCTCTACGGCGAAGGCAGACCGACGATCCGTATGAAAAAACGGTTGGAGAAATCCAAAGCGGACAATAAAGATTATCTAATCCAAAGCGAACGGGTGAACGGAGCCGTCGAATCGGCAGGTCGGGACGGCGCGGTGTGCAAATTCTTGCGATCACAAGCAAACTATCCTACGTTTACGGATGGAGAAGTTGATTACTACCCCACGGGCGCAAAACTTTTCGAAGCACTGATGGAAGCCGTTGAAAAGGCGGAAAAATTCATTTTAATCGAATACTTTATCGTCGGTTTAGGGAAAATGTGGGACAGGCTTCGCGAAGCGTTGTTACGCAAAGCGGACGAAGGGGTAAAAATCTATATTATCTTCGACGATTTCGGGAGCGTACTCGTCCTGCCCCGTTACTACGATAGAACGCTTGAAAAAATGCACCCCAATATCAAATGCTTAGCGTTCAATCGCGTCATGCCCGTTTTTGCGGTACATCAAAATTGCAGAGATCATAGAAAAATGTTCGTTGTGGACGATAAAATCGCGTTCACGGGTGGCTTGAATATCTCGGACGAATATATTGGCGAACTCATTCGGTTTGGGGATTGGAAAGACTCGGGCGTACGCGTAACGGGTGGCGCGGTACGCACCTTTATCGTGATGTTCTTCGATTTTTGGAATTCCTTTAGGAAGGAAAAAGTAGAACTTTCCACCCTTTTAGGTTCTCTTGAAGAACACGAAAACGCACAACTCCAAAAAGAAGCTTCTTCTTTGGAAACGCACGGCGAACGACAAGGATTTTTCGTTTTACCCTACGACGATTCCCCCTTGGATACGCGAAGCGACGGCGAATACGTCTATCACGATATTATTGAGCGCGCGAATAAATATATTTATATCTTCACCCCCTATTTGATTTTACCCGACAGCTTGCGATTGGCGCTTTGCCACGCTTCCATGCGCGGAGTGGACGTACGTATCGTAACCCCCGCTATTCCCGATAAAAAGATGGTCTTTCGCATGACGAGAGCAAACTATTCCGCCTTGATGGAACACGGTGTTAAAATCTACGAATATACCCCCGGATTCATGCACTCTAAAAGTATCGTCGCGGACGATCAATACGCGGTCGTCGGCTCGATCAATTTCGATTATCGGAGTTTATATTTACACTTTGAAAACGCCGTCTATTTCTCAAACTGTCAAGCGGTGTTAGACGTAAAGCGCGACTGCGAACAAACCTTTGAAGTTTCCTTATTACAAACGGAAGAAACAACCAAACGCAGTTGGTTTGGTAGGTTAGTGGACGGTATTCTTCGATTCATGGACACTGTCGTTTAATCCACTCCCCATTCTGGAACCTCTAATTTTGCGTTATATAATACTATAGAAAAGTGAGACGAATTGAAAATGAAGAAAAAATATTCTCTTAGCAAAAAGGACTTCGTATATCTTGCCGTGATCTTCCTATTGGTCGTAGCGTTGACACTCGTCAGCGTTCTTTTCGCAAATTCCAAAAAGGAAACCGAGCCTAGCTATTACGATATGAAATGCAATTCCTTTTCCGTGCAAAACTTCAATCTTTCCAAAGGACAAATCGTATTTATCGGAGATTCTATCACCGATTTTTATCCGCTTGACGATTTCTACGCCGATCTTCCTTTGGCGACCTACAACCGCGGAATCGGCGGCGACACGACGGAAGGCGTACTGAATCGGTTAAAAGTTTCCCTTTACGACTTACAACCGTCGAAAATCGTGCTCATGATCGGCACGAACGACGTAAACGGAAGAAAATCCCACGAATCCACCGTAACCAATTATCGACGGATTTTACAAAATATTCGTGAAAATTTACCAAGCGTAGAACTTTATTGCATGTCCCTAATCCCTTTAAACGACGTTCTTGAAACGTATGCTAATATCGATACGGAAGAATCGACTAGACGGATTTTGGCGTTAAATACGGAAATTCCAACGCTTGCAGAAGAATTTAACGCAACCTATCTCAATATCTTCCCCTTATTGGCGGACGAAAATAATCGTTTAATCGAAACGTATAGCGACGACGGCTTACATTTAAACACGGCGGGTTTCCAAGTTTGGACGGCGCTTATAAAGCCCTATCTCCAATAACTTTTATCCCCTTTCCCTACCCTATTTTCTTCCTCTACCCGCTTAAAAAAAACTTTTTTGCATTTTCTAAAAATTTTTTTATATTTTTTTTATAAAACTCTTGACAAATCTATTTTTTTATATTATACTATAATCACTTAATAAAACTTAATCCTATTAAGAAAAAATTTAGAAAATAATTTTCGAGGTGAATGTATGAAAAAATTTGTATGTAAAGTTTGTGGTTACGTGCACGTAGGCGAAACGGCGCCTGAAGCTTGTCCGAAGTGCAAAAAGACGGGTGTGTTTGAAGAAGTGAATCCTTTGAAAGGCACGCAAACCGAAGCGAATTTAGCGGCGGCGTTCGCAGGCGAATCGCAAGCAAGAAATAAGTACACCTACTTTGCGAGCAAGGCAAAAAAGGAAGGTTACGTTCAAATCGCGGCAATCTTTGAAGAAACCGCAAAGAACGAACAAGAACACGCAAAGATGTGGTTCAAACTTTTGAACGGTGGCGCGATCGGTTCTACCGCTGAAAACTTGAAAGAAGCCGCGGAAGGCGAAAACTACGAATGGACGGATATGTACGCAGGGTTTGCAAAGACGGCTAGAGAAGAAGGTTTCAACGAAATCGCCGATCTTTTCGACGGCGTTGCAGCAATCGAAAAAGAACACGAAGAAAGATATAAGAAGCTCCTTGCAAACGTAGAAGGCGGTTTGGTCTTCTCCAAGGAAGGCGACGTCATTTGGCAATGCTCCAACTGCGGTCATATCGTAATCGGCAAGAAAGCGCCTGAAGTATGCCCCGTTTGCGCGCATCCCCAAGCTTATTTCCAAGTAAAAGCAGAAAACTATTGATTTTTCATAGGTTTAGCGTAGTATCCACTACGACAAACTTTGCTCTCCTTTAATATTAGCTCGCGTTCCACAAGAACGCGAGCTAAATTTTTTTACTCCTTTTTTTATTTTTTCAAAAATAATACGAACATTCGTTTGACTTTTAAAAATACAAGTGTTATACTAAAACACACAGGGAGAAAAAAAATGATAGACGAGCGAAGATTGGAAATATTGACGAACGGCGCGAAATACGACGTATCCTGTTCGTCGTCGGGATCGAGAAGAAAAAATACGACGGACGGAATCGGAAACGCGTCGTTTGGCGGGATTTGTCACTCCTTTACACAGGACGGACGGTGCATTTCCCTTTTAAAGATTTTGATGAGTAACGATTGCGTATTCGATTGCAAATACTGTCCCAATCGGCGGAGCGCGGACGTCGAGCGAACGACGATTACGCCACGGGAAATTTGCGAATTAACGATGGATTTTTACAGGCGAAATTATATCGAAGGATTATTCCTATCTTCGGCAGTCTTTCAAAACCCTAACTATACCATGGAACTACTTTTAGAAACCGTTCGGTTACTTCGAGTAGAATATAAGTTCAACGGCTATATTCATTTAAAGGGCATACCCCACGCCGATCCCATTTTGACGGAAAAAGCGGGAAAATTAGCGGATAGAATGAGCTATAACGTAGAACTTCCCGCCGAAGAAAGTTTAAAATTGCTTGCCCCACAAAAGACGAAAGCAAGTATTTTTAAGCCCATGCAAGAGCTTGCGATTAAAAAACAAGAACTTGCGTTAGAGCGGAAAACTCGAACGGGGTACGCCGAAAGAAAGGGAACGGGTAAATTTTTACCCGCAGGTCAGACCACGCAAATGATTGTGGGAGCGTCCCCCGAAACGGACGGACAAATCTTACGGCTCACCGAATTTATGTACCGAAAATACGATTTGAAACGGGTATATTATTCGGCGTATTTACCCGTCGTGCAAGATCCCCTACTTCCCAGCGAAAAAACGGGACTTCTTCGCGAACACAGGCTCTATCAAGCGGATTGGTTAATGCGCTTTTACGGCTTTACATCAGACGAAATTTCGCCACTTGGCGAGAACCTACCCATGGAATACGATCCAAAATGCGCGTGGGCGTTACGAAATATGGATCGTTTCCCCGTGGAAGTCAATACCGCGCCGGTAGAAGAGCTGTTGCGCGTTCCCGGGATCGGCGCAAAAGGGGCGTATAAAATCGTGACCGCGCGAAAGCATACGGCGCTTACCTTCGACGATTTAAAGAAAATGCGAATCGTATTAAAACGCGCCAAACATTTCATTACGGCAAAAGGAAAGTTTTACGGCGAAAGAAAGGAAGACAACGTAAAGTTTTGTCTTGCCATCGCCGAACGCACTGACCAAGTGGAACAATTATCGTTATTCGACCGTTTCTCTACCCCTATCCCCACCCCCGAAATTCGTTTGCTTGAAAGCCCGAAAGACAAGGAATTTTGGTTACGCTCCACCCCGCAAATTGCGAATTCCGTGCTTACGGGGCAACTATAAAGGTGGATAGCAGGTACGAGTTTAAGAAAAAACGGACGAGACAGGTACGCGTTCAAGGAGTTTTATGCGAAGAATTTATTTTGTTTTAGACGAACCGATTTGTTTTTTCACCGCAGTATTCGACGCTTATAAGGATACGGACGCTTTGATCACTTCAAGCAAGCGGTTTCAAACGGCAATCGGCGACGAATTTATACAAGTCCACGCCGACGAAGAAAAGGCAAGACGGGTGCTAAAAAAGCTCAAAGATATTGATTTCCGCGCCTTTCGAGAAATTGATTCTATCTTACGCTCCAACTCGGAAGACAAAGAACAGGTTGCCTTTGAATACTTAAAACTCGTAATTCGTTACGGCAAAAGCGCAAGAGAGAAACTGTCGCTTGCGCCCGTTCGTAAAATGCAAGATATTACTTCTAGAGTTTCGTTTGAAATTCACCGTTTACATGGTTTTTTGCGATTTCAGGAATTGGAAGACGGTACGCTCTACGCCCCGTTCGATTCGGACAACGACGTTTTGGATTTGTTGATGCCACACTTTATTCGTCGATACAAAAACTGTCCGTTCGTTCTGCACGACGTAAAGCGAAAGACGGCGACGATTTACAACGGCGCGGATTGGATTCTCGTCCCCGTCGAAAACGCGGAAATTCGGATTTCAAAACGGGAAGAATACACGCAATCGCTTTGGAAAAAGTACTATACTACCGTCGCGATTCCCATGCGGAAAAATACTCGACAAATGAAGCGCTATATGCCTGTTCGCTATTGGAAATTCATGTTGGAAAAGGACGACGAAACAGACTAAAAGAAAGACGAACGCGAAACGTCCGTCTTTCTCTTTTTTTGGGAATGTATAAAAGCTACACGTAATTCTACTTTTTATTTAAGATTCTTTGGAATCCTTTGCATTACAATGGGGGCAGGAAGAACAACTTGCACAATCACAACCGCAGGCGGTCTTGCCTTTTTTCTTGCGGATTACGCTAAGGACGACCGTACCCACGATCACGCCTACCACCACAAGAATAATAATAACGTCTATCGGCTTCATGATTTTACTCCTTTATTTTGCAAATTTTTTATTCCAAATCACGATTCCCAAGGTCACCAACGCGATCACCGCCGCCCAGATAAACGCCGTCCACCACCAGCTCAAAACGGTGTATACGAACGACGTCGCGATATAGGAAGCCACCACCCAGAACAAGATCGTCCATTTGAACTTGCCTTTGTTGATCTCCCCTCTCGCCGCAGCGACCGCCGCAAAGCAAGGAATCGTCGTCATATTAAAGATAATGAACGCAACCAACGCCTGCCAAGTGATTCCCGTTCCGATCGTCATGAGCATAACGTCGGTAGCGCCTTCTACGGCAAGTTCGGGCGCGACGACCGTCGTAAAGAGCGCCGATAACGTACCGAACGTTGCGATAACTTCTTCTTTCGCGATCAAACCGGTGATTGCCGCCACCACGAACACCCAACCGAATTCGTTGAGCTGGCTACCAAAGCCAAGCGGTGTGAACAGGGGTTGCAAGAACTGTCCGAGCGAAGCGAGAATAGATTCTTGGATTTCGGCAGGTCGCCAATCCCAACCGTAGCTCGACGCAAACCAAACGATAATCGTCGATGCAAGAATAATCGTGAATACTTTTTCAATATAGTGTTTCGTCTTATCCCAAAGATGGATCATAAGCGCCTTTCCGCTCGGCAAACGGTATGCGGGAAGCTCCATAATAAAGGGAGCGACTTCTCCGCGTTGCGTCGTCGAACGCATCACGATAATACTGATGACTGCAAGCGCCATACCGACTACGTACATTGCGTAGCTGATCCAAGCCCCGTCGCCAAGCCCTAACATATTGCCGACTGCGCCTGCAACTGCAACGAGAATGGGCAACTTCGCGCCACAGGAGAAGAACGGAATCGTACGAATCGTAAGGGTACGTTCTCTTTCGTCCAACAGAGTACGGGTATTGACCATTGCAGGGATCGAGCAACCAAAACCCATGATCATGGGGATAAAGGCTCTGCCCGACACACCGAACTTACGGAAAATTCTATCCAAAATAAACGCAACGCGCGCCATGTACCCCGTATCTTCCAAAATGGAAAGTAAGAGTAAGAGCATGATAATTTGCGGTACGAAACTCAATACGCCAGCCAAACCGCCGAGAACCCCGTCGCCGATTAAGGAGATCGCCCATTCGGACGCGCCGAGTGACGCAATGCCTTCGGTCAGCCAACCGAACACGGTACTCGTCAATAGATCCATGAGATTAAAGAGCACTACGCCCGGAGAATAAATTACACCGTCGTATAAGCAAGAGAAAAGCGCAATCCCGAAATTCACGGGTTCTAACTCTCCTTCCGCGCCTTCGACCATCACGCCAAGCGCTTCCAAAGACGGTAAGCCCCAATAGCTCGACCATAAGAAATCTTCCGAGAACGTCAAATGGAAAATCGTGAACAAAATCACCAAGAATAAGGGAATCCCAGCCCATTTATTCGTCAATACTCTGTCGATTTTATCCGAACGCGTATCGGTAATGCCCTTAATCTTTTTGGTGAGCGTGGACGAATAATGTTTGCATATGTATTTATATCTTGCGTCTGCAATCAACGCTTCAAAATCCACGCCGAATAAATCGTTTTTGAACGTCTTTTTGAACGCTTCCACCATCTTTACCGTTTCCGCGTGCATCGTTCTTTCAATCTCGTCGTTTTCAATCAACTTAATCGCATGGAATAAGGGATTTTCTACCCCTTGCCCTTCCAAAGCGATTTTCACGTCGCCGATTACGTGCGCAAGCTCGGATTCTTCCAAGACTGTTTTTCCGATTCTTTTCTTCTTAGAAGCTTCGTACGCCCGTTCCATAAGTTCGTCCAAGCCTTCGTTCTTTAACGCGGAAATCACGACCACGGGTACCCCTAATCTCTTTTCAAGCTCCTTTTCGTCAATCTTGTCGCCGTTCTTTTTCAAAACGTCGCTCATGTTGAGCGCGATGACGACGGGAACGTCGATTTCCATGACTTGCGTCGTCAAATACAAGTTACGTTCCAAGTTCGTTACGTCTACGATATTGATTACGCAATCAGGTTTTTCGTCCAAAATGTAATTCCGTGAAATAACTTCTTCGGGCGAATAGGGGGACAGAGAATAAATCCCCGGCAAATCGACGATTGAAATCGGCTCTTTGCATTTTTTGTACAACCCTTCTCTCTTGTCTACGGTAACCCCCGGCCAGTTGCCGACGTGCGCCGTAGAACCTGTCAAACAGTTAAATAGCGTAGTCTTCCCACTGTTGGGATTCCCCGCCAAAGCAAATCTTAACATTTTTCCACTCTCCTTTGCTTATTGAAGCTCCATCAATATGCACGCCGCCTCCGACTTCCGAAGTGTCAATTCATAGCCACGAATGGTGATTTCGTACGGATCGCCAAACGGCGCTTTCTTGCGAAGCAGTATTTCCGCCCCAGGCGTTACCCCCATGTCGAACAACCGACGGCGCAACGCGCCTTCTCCGTTTACCGCTACGATCTTCCCGCGTTCGCCAATCGCAAATTCGGATAAAAACTTTTGCATATTTCTTCTCTCCTTTATTATTCAAAAACGTTTTCTAAAATTTAACCACGGTTAATTTTTACTACGTCATTATAACACTATCTTATGCGTTTGTCAAGGAAAAATTAACCAAAGTTAAAAAATATTTTTAAAAATTTTTATTAAAAAGGGTTCATATAGAAAGAAAAAAAACGCGGTTTAAAGGATGCTTAAATCGCGTTTTCTTACATTATTTATATATTATTTATTATTTTGGACAATGGATTTAATTCGATCGAAAGTTTCTTTAGAAACGGCGTGTTCTAGACGGCAAGCGTCCTCTTCGGCAGTTTCTTTGGAAACGCCAAGCGAAAGCAAGAAGTCGCGGATAACGCAATGTTTCTCAAAAACGTCTTTCGCGTACTCGACGCCGGAAGGCGTTAAAAGGAGATGTTTCCCGTCTTCAATGACGTAACCCTTTTCAATCAAGATTTTCATCGCTTTATTGACGGCGGGTTGAGAAACGTTCATTTTTCGCGCCACGTCGATACGGTGCACGACCGTATTCGATTCCGCAATCAATAAAATACTTTCCAAATAATCTTCTTCCGATTGTCTAATTTTCCTTTCTTCCATATTCTTTTCCTTTTAAATAATCGTATACAATCGTTATTTTAACGCATACCTGTCCCTATCAACGCCGTATTTCGGCAGAGCTCCTCGCTTGGTTTTAGAAACAAGCAGGTCAAGGCGTTGCGAACGCGCATACCGATAGTATGTAACTGAGCAACAACGCAAAAATACGCTAAAGCACATCGCTCGGTTTAGAACCGAGAAAGACAAGGCGAACGAGCATTTGTTGACGGGAACGTACTTAAACGTACGTGACCGAAACAAAGCGGAGTTCAACGCCGTATTTCGACGGTTATAAAACGAGCATCGCGTCGCCGAAGCTGAAGAAGCGGTATCTATCCCCCACCGCATATTTATAGACGTCTAAAATTTCTTCCCTGCCCGTTAAACAAGCTACGAGCATGATCAAGGTACTTTCGGGCAAATGGAAGTTCGTGATCAGTCCGTCTACGCATTTCATTTTGTATGGCGGATACAGGAAAATTTCGGTATTTCCACTCTTCGGCTCGACCATGCCCCGTTCGTTTGCTACGCTTTCCAACGTTCTAACCGACGTCGTACCCACTGCGATTACCCGACGACCTTCCGCTTTCGCGCGGTTGATTTTCTCCGCGGCGTCCGCTTGGATTTCAAAATATTCGGAGTGCATTTTATGGTCGGTGATAATTTCTTCGCTCACGGGACGAAACGTGCCAAGTCCAACGTGCAACAAGACTTCCGCAATCTCTACCCCTTTTTCTTTGATTTTTTCTAAAAGATCGGGGGTGAAATGCAAGCCTGCCGTCGGCGCCGCCGCCGAACCGTCCACTTTGCTGTATACCGTATTGTAGCGAGATTGGTCGGCAAGTTTTTCCTTAATATACGGCGGTAAGGGCATCGTGCCTACTTTGGATAATACGTCTTCAAATACGCCGTCGTAGGAAAATTCTACCACGCGTTCCCCCGATTCCGTGATCTCTTTTACGGTGAAAGAGAGTTCGTCGTTGACCTTCATTTTTACGCCGATTTTTCCTTTTTTCCCAGGGCGCATCAATACTTCCCACGTCGTCAAATCATAGCGTTTTAAGAGCAAAACCTCAACCACGCCCCCATGCTCCGTCAAGGCGAACATTCTTGCAGGGATTACTTTCGTGTTATTGACGACAAGCACGTCCCCCTTTTGCAAATAGTCCAAAACGTCTCGAAAAATTTTGTTTTCAATCTTCCCGTTTTTGCGATCGTAGACGAGCAAGCGAGAAGAATCTCTCGGCGTTGCAGGCGTTTGCGCGATCAACTCTTCAGGGAGATCGTAATAAAAATCACTTTTTTTGTACTGTACTTTTTCTTCCATAGTCTTACTTTATTCCATATCTTCAAAGATGGACATTTGTTTTTTCGCTTTCAAATTCGGTTCGCAACCGATATGCGCGTACCCGTCCTTTAAACAAATTCTACCGCGCGGTGTTCTTGCGATAAACCCAAGTTGCAAAAGATAGGGTTCGTACACGTCTTCAATCGTGTTGGCGTCTTCGTTGATGGTGGCGGCAAGCGTTTCCAAGCCCGCAGGTCCACCGCCGAATTTTTCAATCAAAGCGCGGAGCAAATTGCGGTCGGTTTCGTCCAACCCAAGTTCGTCGATTTCCAAACGGGCAAGGGCAAAGCGCGCGTCTTCACGCGTTACCACGTCATTCCCTTTTACGAGTGAAAAGTCGCGCACGCGTTTCAATAAGCGGTTAGCGATACGGGGAGTCCCCCTACTACGCCGAGCGATCTCCGCCGCCCCGTCCTCGTCGATGGAAATACCGAGCGCCGTCGCCGAACGCATAACGATTTGTTTGAGTTCGTCGGGCGTATAAATTTCCAAACGATTGATAATCCCAAACCGATCACGAAGGGGAGATGCGAGCATCCCTGCTCTCGTCGTCGCGCCGATCAAGGTGAACTTTTTCAAAGAAAAACGGATATTTTTCGCCGACGGACCTTTCCCGACGATAATGTCGAGCGCGTAGTCTTCCATTGCGGAATATAAAATTTCTTCTACCGAACGATTCAAACGATGAATTTCGTCGATAAAAAGAACGTCGCCTTCGTTTAAATTGGTCAAAATTGCGGCAAGATCCCCCGACCGTTCGATCGCAGGTCCACTCGTAAGCTTGATCGCCACGCCCATCTCGTTCGCTATAATATTCGCAAGCGTGGTTTTCCCAAGTCCGGGCGGTCCGTACAAAAGTACGTGATCAAGCGCTTCTCCGCGCCGTTTCGCCGCCGAGATATACACTTCCAAATTTTCTTTGACCTTTTGTTGCCCAACGTAATCCGCCATCGTTTTCGGACGTAATACGTTCTCTTCCGCGTCGTATTCCGTTTTCGTGCTTACGATTAGGTCTTCCTTTTCGTATTCTTCGTCATCAAAAAACATTTCCGTTCCTCTCCGTCCCTTTTCCGTCAACTCGTACCTGCTCCTTTTAAAAGGTCAAGGGAATTATTCCCTTGTGGGGCGCAGGGGTGAAACCCCGCATCATTGGACCATTAAAAGAAAGCTTTGCTTTCGTCCACGGGCTTTGCCCGTCAATTGATCCTATCTTCATCCCATTATTCTCGTACCTGCCCCTATCAAATGGAATGAAAGCGAGATTTACACACCGCCTTGCAAAGCGCGCATAATAATTTCTTCTACGTTCTTTGCGCCGTTCTCGCAAGCGCGTTTGACCGCTTGCGTACTTTCCGATTTCGTGAACCCCAGCCCCATTAACGCCGAAACAGCGTCTTCCTGCGTCGCCGTCAATTTCACTTGCGGTTCTTTTACCTGCAACGAATCCTCTCCGCTTGCGCTCATAACTTCCGCCGCCGAGATCTTGCCGTGAAGTTCCAAAACGATCTTTTCCGCAGTCTTTTTACCAAGTCCTTTGACCGCGCTCAACCGTTTTACGTCCGCCGTTTGCACGGCAAGCGTAAACTCGTCCGCCGAAAGTCCCGTCAAAATCGCAATTCCGAGCTTTGGACCAACCCCCTGCACGGAAAGCACCTTCATAAACAATTCCTTTTCTTGTGGTGAAGCGAACCCAAACAACGTCATTCCGTCTTCTTTCACTTGTAAATAGGTATACAATTCCGCCGTATCGTTTGCACCGATCTTGCGAAAGGCGCCACCCGAACAATAGACTTCGTAGCCTACCCCCTGTACGTCGAGAATGACCGTTTCTTCCGTCACCGCCATTACTTTTCCACGCAAATACGCTATCATAGTTCTTACTCCTTATCCGATTTTTGAACGCCACGCGTCGCTCTACCGACGCCCGTAATCCCCGTAAGACGGGTTGCTTTCGTCAATTCATTCGCGCTCGTACCGCTTGAAAACGCCGACGAACGACTTTTACTCTTTTTCTTTTCCATTTCCATAAGCGCTTGGAAATTACTACCCGAAACGGTATTGTTTCCTTTCGTACGCGTCGTATTACCCACCGCAAACAAATTCCCGAACCGCGTGGTTTGCGCGTGACAGAGCGCAATCGCAAGCGCGTCGGCAGCGTCGTCGGGTTTCGGAATAGTTTTCAATCGTAAAATGGAAGCGACGACCTGTTGGATTTGCGCCTTATCTGCCCGACCGTACCCCGTCAAAGCCTGTTTGATTTGCATGGGAGTGTACTCGAACAGCCGACCGCATTTCTTCACGCAAGCAAGCATCGCCACACCGCGCGCGTGCGCGACCGCAATCCCCGTCGTGATATTCTTTGAAAAGAAAAGTTCTTCCATAGCGATTTCTTCGGGATTATATTTTTCAATGATCTTATTCACCCCTTCTTCGAGCATGGCGAGCCGAACGGGCAACCCTTCTTCCTTAGGAGTTTTCACCACACCGTAATCTACGACGGTACAGTTCCCGTTTTTATCTTTATCCACCAAACCAAACCCCAACGTGGCGATCCCGGGGTCAATCCCTAAAATGATCATCTTTCGCGCCTTTTCTCTCTTTGATTTTCCTATCTTTTCCGAAAAAATCTTCCTTTCTACTTCGTTTTAGAAGAATAGTATTGAAAAAGACTTGATAAATTAAAAAAAAGAGTGTAAAATAATTATATTCTATTGTAACGCAAAAGAAAGAAAATGTCAAGCCTAATCAAGGGCAACGAAGAAAGGAAGGAAAAAATATATGAAATTATGGCAAGGTAGATTCGCAACACCGATCGCAGCAGACGCCGACGCGTTCAACGAATCTCTTTCGTTTGATAAAAAACTCTATAAAGTCGATATCACCGCGTCTTTGGCGCACAGCGAAATGCTCTGCCGTTGCGGTGTCATTTCAGAAACGGATAAAAACGCAATCCACGACGGATTAAACGGAATTTTACAGGATATCGAAGCAGGGAAACTCATTATTGAAGGGCAAGAAGATATCCACTCTTTCGTCGAAAACGAGTTAGTTTCCCGTATCGGAGAAGCAGGAAAACGCTTGCATACTGCAAGAAGTAGAAACGACCAAGTCGCAACCGATTTCCGTTTATACGTGCGCGAATCCGCCACGCAGGTGATTGGACTTTTGAAAAACTTGATCGCAACGCTGATCGATCTTTCGGAAAAACACCTTTCTAATATCATGCCCGGCTACACGCATTTGAGAAAGGCGCAACCGATCAACTGCGCGCAATATTTCAACGCGTATAGCGAAATGTTCATGCGGGATGCGGAACGGTTCCAAGACGCGTTAAAGCGGATCAACGTCATGCCCTTGGGCAGTGGCGCGCTCGCCGGTACGAGCTACCCCATCAACCGTGAAATCACACGTGAAATTTTAGGCTTTGCAAGCCTTTCGCAAAACTCTCTCGACGCAGTTTCCGACCGTGATTTCGTCGCTGAATACCTTTTCGATTGTTCACTCGTCATGGCGCATCTTTCTCGGCTTTGCGAAGACACGATTTTGTACACGTCCACTGAGTTTGGGTTCTGGGAAATGCCCGACGCGTACTCGACAGGCTCGTCCATCATGCCCCAAAAGAAAAACCCCGATATCAGCGAATTAGTTCGTGGTAAGACGGGACGCGTCTACGGGGATTTGATGGCAATCTTGACAACGATCAAGGGAGTACCCCTTGCGTACAATAAGGACTTACAGGAAGACAAAGAAGGCTTGTTCGACGCGGAAAAGACGGTCAAAGATTCCCTTGCCGTCTATACGTCTATGCTCCAACAAATCACGTTAAACGTGAAACGAATGGAAAAGGCGGCGGCGGAAGACTTCACCTGCGCGACGGACGTAGCCGATTATCTTGCCAAACACGGCGTCCCCTTCCGTACCGCGCACGGAATCGTCGGAAAGATCGTACGCTATTGTTTGAACGAAAATAAGACGCTCGAAAGTATGACGATGGACGAATACAAAGCCCATAGCGAAGTTTTTGAATCAGACATCTTAAAAGTCGTCAAAGCGAAAAACTCCGCAAACGCGAGAACGAGCGTAGGCGGAAGCAGTCGCCAATCGGCAAAAGCAGGGATCAAGAGCTTAAAAAATCGTTTAAAGAAACTTTAAAAAATTACTTCGACGGAGAAATCCGTCGATTTTTTTGAAAAAAATTGGCAGTACGAGATTGACAATATAAAAATCGGCATTATAATAAAAGCATGCCAAGGCAAATCGATCCGCAGGCGAAAAGCGAAGCATGACCGGAAACTTCAAATCCCCGTTTACCCGTTCTAAAAAGGAGGATTAGATATGAAAGTTACCGAGTTTATCAACGTTTTACGTTTGTACCAGATCGACGTGCTCCTTTTGGAGCTCATTGCAAGACTTTTAGACGCTCTCATCAAAAAAATGATGCGCGTGGAGAACTATCTCCAATGTGAAATAGAACGTCTAAAAGAAAAAAACGCGAATAAATAACTTCGGCTTATTCGCAAAAAAAAGACTATCCTTTAGATAGCCTTAAAACACCCCTTACGCTCTTCGCGCAAGGGGTTGTTCTTTTTAACGTTCTTTTTTTATTTTGAAAAGTTCTTCCGTCGCCAAACGGGTTTTCGCAACGATATCTCCGCCCGTTTTCGGGAAACAGAAATATTGCACGTTCAAATCCCCGATATTGATTGTATCCGCGATCTGATACCACCAAAAATCCGCGTTAATCGAATACACGGCAGTCGCGCTCTGCTTATAATCAAGTTTTCCGTTTGAGCCCGTCAAACGGAATCCGTTCTCGTCGTGTTTCAGCACCCCCGTTCCGACGTCGTATACGCTCTTCGTATCGACCATGATATAAATATCAACGGGAATTTCAAAGCCGTAAGCCCCCGCTTCGATCTCTTCGCGCACACACTTACGTTCCCATTTATACCAATCGGGGATATGCGAAATCTCCGTTTCGCCTTCTACCGCCTGCATTTCGCCAAGCTCGGTCAACTCGTATTCTTTCCCACAAGCAAGACAGCTTAAACGCGTACCTACCCCTTTCGTTTTCCCTTCCGCCAAACAATGCGGACACTTATACAATACACGGTTCAAGCCTTCCGCGCGGTTGGGATCGTCAATCACGATACCGTTTTCTTTTTGCCATCGGAAGTTATCGAACGAAAATTTTTCCCGTATGATTGCGTTTAACTCTTCTACACTCTTTTTCTCTATATCTTCTTTGGACAATACGTATTCAATCTTCGCCGAAAGCGGTACTTTCCGTTTCCGCAAATTATTGTAAAGCGGTTGACGGGAAAACGCGCCGTAAGTCGTCACCGTCACCACAGGCACTTTAAAAAGTTTTAAAGACTTCCCCAAACTATCGGGGAGCGTCGTTGCCGTCCCGTCGAGAGAATACCCTGCTTCGGGGAATAAAACGACAGACGATTTCAGGGTTTGAAACGAATATACCATATCGCGAAGAAGCCCTGCTCCGACGGTAAACTTTTTCGTTTCCAAACAACCGATTTGACGCATCAACCAATCTTTCCCGATAAAGGCGTCGAACGTCGTTACGATATTCAAAGGACGGGGGTAAAAAATAGACGAAATAATTTCCAAATCGACGAAACTCGAATGATTCATCAAAATCAAGCAAGGCTCTTTTTTTGAAAGTTTTTCCATACCGATTTTTTCGGTCTTAAATCCCGTCAAAAGCATATTCGGCAAGGACACGAGCTTTAAGAGCGTACGAAACAAAATATTCGGCTTTTTAGGCTTTTTATGCTCTACTTTATGTTGTAAAAGAGTTTCAATCTCCGCTTTTTTGAGTTTAATTTTCATACTTTCCCCCTTAACCAAGTCATTGTAATCCGAACTCGATTTTGAGTACCGAATTTTGCGTTATTCTTCGTTGAAATCCTTGACAAACCGTTCAGGTTTGCCATCGGCTTTCGCCTTGACCATCGCGAAAATTCGCTTACTGAAAATTGCTACACACCTAAAAAGAGAAATTTTCGTGATATTTTGGGCAAGAAGCAAAGTAATAATACTGCACGTATTATAATAACGCCGAGCCGAAAAGTTCCTTTTTAGGCGAGTTCAGATTATACTGACTTGGTTAAATTTCAAAACTTCTTTTTGTTATTGTACCATACTCTTACAAAAATAGCAAGATTTCAAGGAAAATTTTTGGTTTTAAATAGAAAAAAAGCATTAAATCACAGAAGGAATTTACAACAAAAAAGTTTTTTAAAATTTTTTAAATTTTTTTTGAAAAAGTAGGTAAAAATGCTTGCCTTTATTTTTTAGATATGGTATAGTATATAAGCTTTCGACGGAAGTTTAGCTCAGCTGGGAGAGCATCTGCCTTACAAGCAGAGGGTCATAGGTTCGAACCCTATAACTTCCACCAACAAAAAACAGTGCGGATGATGTATGCGGGAATAGCTCAGTGGTAGAGCGTCACCTTGCCAAGGTGAATGTCGCGGGTTCGAATCTCGTTTCCCGCTCCAAGAAATCCGTACTGTTTTTTCTTTCCTTTTTTGTCGTCAGGCAGAGATGGCGCTATAGCCAAGTGGTAAGGCCAAGGTCTGCAAAACCTTTATTCCCCGGTTCAAATCCGGGTGGCGCCTCCAACAAGAGCTCTGTATTCTACGATACAGAGCTCTTTTCAAAAAAATCAAAAACACACGCCGCTGTGGTGGAATAGGCAGACGCAAGGGACTTAAAATTTTCCAATACTCCGTTCCCCACGAAAATTATGCATATTTATGCAAAAACTTCATAGTTTCCGCGCCCGCGTGGCGGAATAGGCAGACGCACAGGACTTAAAATCCTGAGTCCTAACAGACGTATCGGTTCAAGTCCGATCGCGGGCACCAAGGCAAAAAACGCTCATTTTGGGGCGTTTTTTGTTGTTTTTAGCGCCAAAATGGCTCAAAATCGCATCTTTCTCTTACAAGTCTTTTAACGCAAAAACGCTCTTTTTGATAACTTTTGCAAATTTGTCCGTCTTTTCGCAAATCAGCAAAAAAATTAAATTTTGGGTGGAAATTTTCGGATTTCCACCCTTTTTTTCGTGGATTGGGTAAAAATTGGGTAAAAAATTTTGCCTTTTTGGGGCTTTTTCGCCGTTTTTTCGGGATTATTCACTTTTTATGCATAAACCCGTGTTTATGCGTATTACAGCTCATAATCATACTTCTTGATTTCCGCAAATAAGTATTCTTCCGAATAGGTCGTGTAGCCCCTGTCCACCTTGCTCGTTTTTACGTCGCTATCCGATTCGTGCCCCGTCCAAAGCATAACCACTTCTTGGTTGCAGCCACATTCTTTCGCACGCGTGATAAAGGTGTAACGAAATTCGTGCACGTGCCTATCGGGATAAATGCGTTTTAACGCGTCACGCGCCGTATAATTCCCCGTCTGCTTTACGATTTCAAAATCAATCATCGGCAACACGCGTTTTAACATTGGCGAAACGGGAATTTTCCGCACGACGTCCGCATACCCTTTTCGGGTTTTCTCCGAAATGCAGGTAATATAGTCTTCGTACACTTGCACCGAATTCAGTTCCCCTACGCGCATTCCCGTATAAAGCAACAGCAAGATTGCAGAATTTCCACGATAATGCGGATTTTCCTTGCAAAATTCCACGATGCGTTTCTCTTCCGCTTTCGTGAACGCGCGACCTTTCTTGACTACGTACGGCGACAAAACGACTTTATTTACGGGATTTTTCAAATCGTAATCATCCCCGATCATAATAAACATATTCGATAAAAGCTGCTTCAGTTTATGCGCCGTGCGATTCTTCCCTGCGTCTACAAGTTCAAACAAGTAGTCCTGCACCGCTTTTCGAGTGATTTCGTTGATACGCATTTTTCCGAAATTGGGTATCAAATGCGCGTTTGACATCAGCACGTAACAACGGTACGTGGACGCTTTCACCGTTTGTTTTTTAATCCGTAGCCATTCCGCAACGAAATCGTCGAATCTCGGATATTTTATATTCTTTTTTTCCTCGATAAAGAAACACCTGCCAAAAAATTTTACCGTTTTCTCGGCATTTTTGACAGGTGTTTTTCAACTCATTTAATCGTAGCTGCAATCAAAGGAACAATTATGCCTGCAACTTGTATTCCTTGTTCGGCAACCCATTTGAAAAAGTCTTTAAGTTTAGCCCATTTACTTTTTTTAGAATCTTTTGATTCAACAATTCCCTTGAGTTCTTGTATTTTATCAAGAACTTCTTTTTCTTGCTCATCAGGAAGGCAGGCATCTTCGACTCGTTTTATTGCATTTTCAATTTCAACGGTAATATCAATATTTATATTATTTGTAGCCGTTGCGCTAATTGTTGGACTGTTTGTTACTTGAATAAACGGGGTCTTAGGTGATTCGCTTTGCTTATTTTCGCATAATGTTTCAGCGTATCTTTCTAACACCAACTGCAAACCTTTAAGCATACTCGGCGTAGCTTCCGAATATTCACCTGCAGATAAACCTGAACCATCTGCATATCGAGTCGCATTTTTTATACCATCATCAAATTCTATAACAGAACA
>JAFTKR010000031.1 GCA_017453165.1 Clostridia bacterium
AAAGATAAGGAGTTAAACATGGCTAAGAAAGAGACCAGTCCCGAATTGACTGAAGAGTTTAGAAAAACACTCGCGCTCACGAAAATGTTGGACGTAGAAGTGGACGAGGAATTGAAACGTTCCTTTATCGCCTACGCAATGGCGGTAAACAAGTCCCGCGCAATTCCCGACGTTCGCGACGGTTTGAAACCCGTACACAGAAGAATTTTGTTCTCCATGCACGAAATGGGGCTTTACAACGATAAGGCGTTTAGAAAATGCGCTCGTATCGTCGGTGACTGTATGGGTAAATATCACCCCCACGGCGATAGTTCGGTGTACGATGCGCTCGTTCGTTTGGCGCAAGATTTCACTATCAGTTTCCCGCTCGTAGACGGACACGGAAACTTCGGTTCGGTGGACGGTGACCCTGCCGCGGCTATGCGTTATACCGAAGCAAGACTTACGAAGCTCGCGGCGGAAATGCTCAAAGACTTGGACAAGGAAACGGTGGACTTCATTCCAAACTTCGACGGTAGCGAAGAAGAACCGACCGTATTGCCTGCAAGATACCCGAACCTTCTCGTCAACGGCGCGGACGGTATTGCCGTCGGTATGGCGACGAACATTCCGCCCCACAACCTTGCCGAAGTAATCGACGGTACGATCGCAATGATCGACAACCCCGAAATTACGGTGGACGAGCTTATGGACTATATCCCTGCGCCCGATTTCCCGACCGGTGGTATTTTGATGGGTAGAAGTGGGATCCGTAACGCGTACAGAACGGGGCAAGGTAGCCTTGTCATTCGTTCAAAATGCGAGATCGAAGAATACGGCGCGGGCGCGAATATCCGTTCTCGTATCGTCGTAACGGAAATTCCTTATCAGGTCAACAAAGCGCTCTTGATCAAGACGATCGCGGACATGGTACGGGATAAACGCTTGGAAGGGATCTCCGATATTCGCGACGAATCCGACCGTGACGGTATGCGAATCGTGATTGAATGTAAGAAGGATGCGAACGCGCAAGTCGTGCTCAATACCCTTTATAAAAAGACGAAGTTACAAATTTCCGACGGGATTATCCTGTTGGCGCTCGTCGAAAACGGTACCGAGCCTAAGACGCTCAATCTTCGCGATATTTTGTACTACTATTTGGAACACCAAAAGGAAGTCATTACCCGTCGTACGAGATTTGAACTCAACAAGACGGAAGAGAGAGCGCATATTATCGCAGGGCTCGTATTGGCGCTTGCGAATATCGACGAAGTTATTCGTATTATTAAAGAATCGAAGGACAGAGCGACGGCGATCGAAGGCTTGACGACGGCGTTCGTATTGGACGAAAAACAAGCGAACGCAATTTTGGAAATGAAGCTCCAAAGATTGACTTCGCTCGAAGTGGAAAAGTTAAAGGACGAACTCACCGCGTTGCAAGCGACGATCGTCGATTTGAAAGATATTCTTGCCAACGAATGGCGTGTAATGGAAATCATTAAGCGTGACTTGACGGAAATCAAAAACCGTTACCCGTCCCCCCGTAAAACGGAAATTTCCGTGGATTACGGCAATATTGACGACGAAGATTTAATCGATCGGGAAGACGTAGTTATTTCGCTTACGCACTCGGGTTATATCAAGCGTTTGCCGGTTGCCGAATACAAGGCGCAAGGCAGAGGCGGTCGCGGAATTACGGCGCACCGTCCGAAAGACGAAGACTACGTAGAAAAGATGTTCGTATGCTCGACGCACGATCCGATATTGCTCTTCTCGTCGAAAGGGAAGGTATATTCGGTAAAAGGCTACGAAATTCCAGAAGCTAACCGCACGGCGCGTGGCAGAGCGGTCGTCAATATCGTACAGCTTGACGCAGGCGAAAAGGTACAAACGGTATTGCCCGTAAAAGAAGACGGGAACGGCTATCTTGTGATGGCGACGAAGAAAGGCTTGATTAAAAAGACGTCTACGGACGAATTCAAGCGGATTCCGAAAAACGGTAAGATTGCAATTAAGTTGACGGAAGAAGACGATCTTATCTCCGTACAATTCGCAACGGGTGAAGACGAAATTATCGTTGCTTCCAAGGCAGGTAAGTGTATTCGTTTCGCGGAAACGGACGTACGGCCCACGGGACGCGGTACGCAAGGCGTACGCTCGATTTATTTGAGCGAAGAAGATATTTTGGTCGATATGCTCGTGATCGATAAAACGAAAGACTTGTTTACGCTGACGTCGTTCGGATACGGTAAGCGTTCGTCGGTAGAAGATTACCGTTTGCAAAACCGTGGCGGTAAGGGGATCAAGGCAGGTATATTTAACGAAAAGACGGGCGAACTCGTGAGCATGAAGCTCGTATCCGACGAAGACGATATCATGATTATCACGACGGGCGGTACGATTATTCGTATGCACGCGGACACGATTTCCAGAATCGGCAGATCGACGCGTGGGGTACGGGTTATGAACGTAAAAGACAGTTTGGTAGCGACGGTAGACGTCACCGAACGTGACGACGAAGCGGAAGCGCAAGCGCCCGAAGAAACGGCGGCGGATCTTGATCCGAATGAATTGGTTGCGGTAGAAGACGAAGCGGAAGAAACGACGGAAACGATCGTAGACGATACGGTAGAAGAAGTGGAAAACGTGGAAGAACCGAACGACGAAGAATAATTTCTTAAAACATTCCTAAATAAGAACGCCCCTGCAACGGTTTCGTTGCAGGGGCGTTTCGTCTAATAGTTTAAGTTTTTCGTTTCGCTTTAAATTCCGTTAGGAATGGAATCGAGCTTGGGGGGCATGGTATTCGGGGTGGGCAGGTTCGTCGTCTTCGACGGGGTTGAATAGGTCGAAGAACCGTAGCAACAGTTCGGAGACGGGAATTGCCGCCTGTACGATAATGATAATCAGTAGGACTTGCGAGAGATTGAATTGAAGATTTCCCCAACCTTCCATGATAATGTTGCCAAGCGCAGGGACGGAGATGATGATTGCGCAAACGAAACACATGGCGATAAACAACGCGAATTTGATGCCGTTCATTGGTTGACAGATACGGAGCAACATGACGAGCCCCGTGAGCGTCAACGATAAAATTA
The DNA here is from genome assembly GCA_017453165.1 of Clostridia bacterium. Taxonomy (GTDB): domain Bacteria; phylum Bacillota; class Clostridia; order Christensenellales; family Borkfalkiaceae; genus Scatosoma. Next base: position 3,078 of record JAFTKR010000031.1, read on the forward strand.
ACATAGCGTTGTAAATTTCCGTCGTGTGACCTTCTGCGTCGATAAAACCGAACGCGCTTGCGAGCGACGTCGTACTAATAACGTATACCGATAAGATACCCATGGCAAGCGTTAACGCGCCGGGAAGGGCTCTGCTCAATACGAAGGGAATAAATTTGCCTTTTACACGTTTGGTATTCGGCTGTAAGGACAATACGAAAGACGGAATCGCGCTAATGAAGATTTCGTACATCATCATGTTGTTCGTCGTGAAGAAGTACGCGCTACTCGTCAAAATACATACGATCGCCAAGAACAAGGTCAAGAAGGTTTTCATGATATATAAGGACGCCGAGTCTTTAATATTATTGATAACCCGTCTACCTTCGTTTACGATCTTGGGCATTGAACCGAAATTGTTGTCTTGTAAAACAAGGTTGGAAACGTTTCTCGCCGCTTCGCTACCCGAAGCAACGGAAACGGCGCAGTCCGCTTCTTTCATTGCCAAGATATCGTTTACGCCGTCGCCCGTCATGGCGACCGTGTTTCCCGCTTTCTTGATCGAACGGATCAAGATCGCTTTTTGTTCGGGGGTTACCCGACCGAATACGGTGTACTGATTCGCCGCGTTTTCGACTTCGATATCTGAAAGCCCTTCCAAGGACAGGTATTGCGACGCGTGCTTGATGCCTGCTCTACGCGCAACTTCCGCGACCGTGACGGGGTTATCGCCCGAAATAACTTTGACTTCTACGTCGTTTTCTTTGAACCATTTAATTGTTTCAATCGCGTCGGGACGGATATTGTCCGAAAGAGTGATGACGGCGATCGGTCGAAGTGTTGCGGGGATCTTTCCGTTTTGGATTTGCGCCGCCGAATGGGCGACGACGAGTACCCGAAGCCCCATTTGCGAGTATTGTTTTACGATCTTTTCAACACGGATAGGCAGGGGTTTTAAGACGAATTCGGGCGCGCCCATGACGAACGTACCCACTTCGCCGAAGCTGACCGCCGAATATTTTCTTGCGGACGAGAAGGGCAAAAGCGCCGTAGGGGAAAGAGCGGTGGAGTGACCGAACCGTTCGTAGAGCGCAATCGAAGTTTGGTTGTTGTCTTCTAAAGACGCGAGCATCGAGCCTAAAATATCGTCGATAGCAAAGCCTGTGGTGTTGTTTAAAATGATACAATCGCTGACTTTCATGCGTCCGTCCGTGATCGTACCCGTTTTATCCAAGCAAAGCACGTTGACGCGGGCGAGCATTTCGAGCGAGTACATATCTTGTACAAGAGTATTGTAGTGCGCGAGTTTGATCATGCCGACCGAGAGCGCGACCGTGGTTAAAAGAAGTAGCCCCGACGGAATCATGCCGATCACGACGGCAACCGTTTTCCGTATTGCTTCTTGCAAGGTTTCGTCTCCCGAGAACAGGGTATTGAAAAATCCGTTTTCTTTGACGATATCCCAATGGGCGTCGGGCATCGCTTCGTAATTTGTAAAGAACATGAAGATCGCGACGGGAATGATCATCAAGCCGATTGCTTTAATGAATAAGCTGATGGAGTTCATGATCTCGGAGTTCGGACGTTTGTACTTCTTCGCCCTTGCCGTAAGTTTACTGATGTACGTGTCTTCGCCAAGACATTCTACGCGGACGGCGATATGTCCGCTGGCGATAAACGAACCTGCGTAAAGCACGTCGCCTTCTTCCTTTTTAATGGGGACGGATTCACCCGTAAGCAGGGATTCGTTGACTTCCGCCGTACCGTCGATCGCGATACAGTCCGCGGGGATTTGTTGACCTGCGGAAAGAAGAAGCACGTCGTCGAGTACGATTTCCTTGACGTTGATCTCGATTCGTTTTCCGTCACGCACGACCTTGGCGATCGGGGTGGACAGGATCGAGAGTTTATCGATTTTTTTCTTCGCGCGGATTTCTTGGAAGATACTGACGAAGATATTGCAGGCGAAGATGATAACGAACGAGAATTGCGACAAAGGCGCGTTCGCCGCCCAAAGCGCAAGCGCTGCTAAAAGGCATAAAAAGTTGAAGAAGGTGCAAATATTGCCGATAAAAATACTTTTATAGCTCTTGGAATATTTTTTTCCTTCTTTGTTGTACAAGCCCTGTTCCATTCGTTGGCTTACTTGAGACGCGGAAAGACCTTTGTCGGCGTCGGCGTTAAAACGCGCGACGGGAACTTCGGGCAAGGCGTTTGGATTCTTTTTTAAGAAAGGCTTTTTCGGTTTCTTCGGTGGCGTAGGCGCGGAAGAAGTCGGTTGTTCTTTCTTTTCTATAGAATTTTCAGACATGACCTTTAACTCCTAATTTGTTATAAACATTACATATTATACCATATCCTTTTGAAAAATACAAGTGCGAGAATAAAAAATAACGCTTTTTTATCAAATTTTCAAGAAAAAAGGAATTGTTTGGGCGTATTTAATTGATTTTGGTCGGTAAAAGTTGTATAATGAAATGGTAAAAACAAAAGGTAGGAGACTTATTATGATCGATATAAATCTCATTAGAACGAACCCCGATCTCGTACGGGAAAATATTAAGAAAAAATTCCAAGATAGAAAACTTCCGCTTGTCGATAAGGCGCTTGAACTCGATGCTAAGCGTCGCGCGTTGATTGCGGAAGGGGACGCGTTGCGTTCGCAAAGAAATACGCTTTCCAAGCAAGTCGGTATGCTCATGAAAGCTGGGGACAAGGACGGCGCGGAAAAGGTGAAAGCGCAAGTAAAAGCGGATGCCGATCGGCTTCTTGCGATTGAAAAAGAGAACGAAGAAGTCGAAGCGGAATTTAAAAAGACGATGATGGCGATTCCAAATATTATCGCCGACGACGTTCCGCTTGGAAAAGACGATAGCGAAAACGTGGAATTAAAGCGTTTCGGCGAAGCAACCGTGCCTGAATATGAAATTCCCTATCATCTCGATATTTTGGAAAATTTGGACGGAATCGACGTCGATTCCGCTCGTCGTACGTCGGGACAAGGTTTCTATTATTTGACGGGAGATATCGCTCGGTTACATTCCGCGGTATTGACTTACGCCCGTGATTTCATGATCGATAAAGGCTTTACCTACGTCATTCCCCCTTACATGATCCACGGCGACGTCGTTTCGGGGGTAATGAGTTTCGACGAAATGGAAAACATGATGTATAAGATCGAAGGGGAAGATCTCTACTTGATCGGTACGTCCGAACATTCCATGATCGGTCGGTATATGGGACAAATTATCGACGCGAACAAGTTGCCTTTAACGATGACGAGTTATTCCCCTTGTTTCCGCAAGGAAAAGGGCGCGCACGGCTTGGAAGAACGCGGTATCTACCGTATCCACCAATTCGAAAAGCAAGAAATGATCGTCATTTGCCGTCCCGAAGAAAGCGAAGAATGGTATGAAAAGCTTTGGAGCTATACCGTAGAACTTTTCCGTTCGCTGGATATTCCCGTTCGTCAGCTCGGTTGCTGTTCGGGGGATCTTGCCGATCTTAAATACAAAAGTTGCGACGTAGAGGCTTGGAGTCCCCGTCAAAAGAAATTCTTTGAAGTTGGTTCTTGCTCCAACTTGACGGACGCGCAAGCGCGTAGACTTTCCATTCGTTATAAGGATAGCGACGGCAAAACGAAGCTCGCGCATACCTTGAACAACACCGTCGTAGCGCCTCCCAGAATGTTGATTGCGTTCGTGGAAAATCACTTGCAAGCGGACGGTAGCGTAACCATTCCCGAAGTCTTACAGCCGTACATGGGTGGTAAGAAAATCATTTTACCGAAAGCGTAAACGACCGTTTACGAGCGCGCAACAAGGGGTTTTCCCTTGTTGCGTTTTCATGGGAAAGTGTGTTTATCATTCGATCGAAGTGGCTGAACGTTACCAATGAAGTTATGAAATATTTATTTTTTGATATTGAGTGCGCGGGGGTATCGAAAAACGCGGCGAAGATTTGCGCGTTCGGGTACTGCCTGACGGACGAAAAATTTCATATTTTGGAAAAACAAGATCTTTTGATCAATCCGCAAGGGAAGTTCCATTTGACCGATCCCAAGGGTAGACAAGGGATCGTTTTGCCGTACGAATACGACGCTTTTAAAAATTATCCGACGTTCGTAGAAGTTGAACCGAAAATTCGCGCGCTTTTGGAAACAAAAGATACCGTCGTCGCTGGACACGCAACCCAAAACGACGTCAAATATCTCAATTTGGAAGCGAAACGCTTCTCTTTGCCCTCTTTTCAGTTCTCGTTCGCGGATACTCAATTTGTTTACATGAACAAGATCGGGGAGTTTTCCCGTCAATTTGGGCTTGGGAAAATTGCGGAAGAACTCGGCGTAGAGTTCGTGCCTCACCGCGCGGTGGACGACGCGTATGCGACCATGAAAATCGCTGAAGCTATGTGCAAAGAAGAAAAATGCTCGCTCGTTGAACTCTTTGAAAAATATTCGATTACGCTCGGTCGGATCAAAAACTACGAAGTAACGCAAAACACGTCCGTCGCGCAGGAAAAATATTTGGCGGAAGTCAAACGGAAAAAGGAAGAACGGGAACGGGTTCGCGTTGCCTTTCATAACTTTATCGATCGCGAAAAACGGAAACGGAAAAAGGACGGAAAACTTAAAGGAAAACGGATATGTTTTTCACACGCGCTCGTTTTAGAATTGGACAAAGCAAAAATGCTAGCGCAAAAGATGTTTGAACAGGGCGGATTTTATGCCTTTCACGCCGAAGAGTGCGACGTATACGTGTACTTGGACGGCGAAAACGGACAACGGTTAAAGAGTGCGGAAGCGAATAAAGCGCGCCTTTTACGCGCGGAAGAATTTCAGGAATATTTAGAGAAATAACGGGGGCAGATACGAAGTTTATGGAAATTGAAAACGGTCGCTTGCCTGAAAAATTCATAGAGAGAATGAAAGCGCAGTTGCCGGAAACGGAGTGGGAGAGTTTCTTTTTAGAATATTCAAAAAAACCGTGGAAGGGGGTGCGCGTGAACACGCTGAAATGCGACGTGGCAACCTTTCAAAAACTTTCGCCCTTTGCCCTTTCGCCCGTGGAATGGGAAGAAACGGGATTTCGTGTGGAAGAAGAAAAGGTCGGGGGAAATCCCTATCATTTCGCAGGGGTGTTCTATTCGCAAGAACCGTCCGCAATGGTCGCCGTACCCCTTTTAGACGTACGGGTTGGAGAAAGGGTATTGGATCTTTGTTCCGCGCCGGGGGGAAAGGGTACGCAAATCGCGTCCAAACTCAACGGTACGGGTTTGATCGTTTTAAACGAACCGGTTTTTGCAAGGGCGAAAATTCTTTCTCAAAACGTGGAGAGAATGGGGGTGAAAAACGCCGTCGTACTTTCCGCTATGCCTAGTGAACTCGCTTTGGAGTTTTCGGGTTACTTCGATAAAATTTTGGTGGACGCGCCTTGTTCTGGGGAAGGAATGTTCCGTAAAAACGCCGAAGAAGCGCTTTCCGAATGGAGCGAAGAAAACGTTTTAAAATGCGCGAAAAGGCAAACGGAAATTTTAAATTCGGCAGTGGAAATGCTTAAAGTCGGCGGGAAGCTCGTCTATTCGACTTGTACCTTTTCAACGGAAGAAGACGAAGGGCAGGTACGAGAGTTTTTAGCTTTACACCCCGAAATGCGACTTTTGAAACAGGAAAAATTATATCCGCATAAAATCCAAGGGGAGGGGCATTTTGCTTGTCTTTTGGAAAAGACGTCGGGGGAAACGGTAACGCCGAAAAGGAGAGATTGTAAACCGTTTGTATCCAAGGCGACGGAAAAGGCGTATCGGGAATTTGAAGCCAAGTTTTTTAAGGGTAGATTTGCAAAGAATTTACACGAAGTCGGTGGGATCGTATATGCGCTTCCCGACGGCGTATTCGATTGGAAAGGACTGAACGTGCTTCGCGTTGGGGTACGGCTTGGCGAACTTGTCAACGGTCGGTTTGAGCCGTCCCATTCGCTCGTGATGGCGTCGAAAGTGGACGAGATAAAGCGGATTGTCAATTTGCAAGTAGACGATCTTAGAGTCGAAAAATTTTTATCGGGCGAAACGATTGATTACGACATAGAAAACGGCTGGTGCGCGGTATGCGTGGACGGGTTCCCGATCGGGCTTGGAAAAGCCGTGAACGGGGTAGTGAAAAATCATATCCCGAAAGGATTAAGAATAAAATAACGATGAAAAAACCACCCGCCAATTTTTGGCGGGTGGTTCATGTTTATTGGGCGTTGTGAATGGGGCAAGATTGCCACGCTACGTTTCATGTTGCTTGCAATGACAGGAATTTCGCGGAAATGCGTAGCCACGACGGTATAGCCGTTTGAAATAAGGATATAAAAAAATACAGGCGTAAAGGTTTCAACCTTTACGCCTGTTGCGTTATTAACTTTTTCTATTTAGAATCAGTTTTTCTTATCCGTTTTCTTGTCTTTACGAGCTTTTACAACGGTTTCACGCGCTTTGTTCTTGCGCGCTTTCGCAATGAATTTACGAACGATAATACTGATTACTGCAAGAATGAGTACGACTGCGATAATGATCGAGCTGATGAGCAACCACATATTCATTTCCGAAGGCGTCGTGGTGGACTCTTCTTCTTCGTCTTCCGTTTCGTCTTCTTCTACGTCGGGCGTTACCGTAAGATCGGAAAGGTTGAAGTCAACGAACGTTGCTTTCGAGTAGGTGATCTTGTCTTCGTAGGTGAAGTACGCCGTGCTCTTTGCGTAGGTCGTCGCGTCGTAGCTTTCGTATGCGTTCGTTACGTCGTTTTCTACAAGACTTGCGTCGAAGCGAAGGAATCTATTGTCGTCGTAGAAGGAGTAAGCGTTTTCGTAATCGGAACCGATTGCGTAGTTGTTAGAATCGAATTCAACGTTGTCGCGCGCGCCTTCGATATAGGATGCGAAGGTGTCGTCCGTCAACGTACTAGCGCCACTTGCGTCGAAGAGTACGTAGCTTTCCGTAGGAGCTTGCATACCGTCTAACGTGCGTTCGCCGTTCCATACTTCCAAACGGTAGTTCTTCGCTTGGCTACCCGTGTGGATAAAGAAGGTTACCGTTACCCACTTGTTTGCGTATTCCGCGCCGTTTACCGTTTGAACGAGTTCGATTTTTTCTACTTCGTCGTAACGCTTCGTAAGGTTGGCTACGTTTGCGAGATCTTTTACAGGGGTGGTGTAGTTGCTATACGCGTAGTATTCGCCGTCCTTTTCGTAGAACGCGATTCCGTCGTTACCGTCGTTTTGCCATTTTCCGTTATAGTTATATTCTACGCCGTTTTCCGCAACGAGAAGATCGCCCGAAACGGGATCTTTTTCATAGTTGGAAAGGTTTGCGTAGTAGTCGTCTTTGTTGATTCCGCTCGTCGCGTATCCGCTCCATTTTTCGTTGACTTTGTAAAGTCCGTTGGATTGGAGTTTGAACGCGATATCCGTCGAGTCGAATTCGTCGGAAGTGGGATCTACCGCGCATACGTTGCCTTCCGCATCGTACCAGAAGCTAACACGTCTATTCCAAGAAAGGGCGCTTTCACGCGTGGGATCGTCCATATCGATCAAGTATACGTACGCCGTTGCGTTTGCGCTTGCCTTGACGCGTACGGAAACGGTTGCGTGCGTTGCTTCGCTGATCGTTTGCTTATTACCGAT
>JAFTKR010000007.1 GCA_017453165.1 Clostridia bacterium
AAAAAAGTCTTTACCCCCTTTTCTTCAATCAAATATTCGATTTGTTTATCCACTTCCCGTATCAACGCTTCCGTCACTTCAATTTCTCTATGCCCGAAAAAAGAACAAGCTTTCATACTCTTATCTCCTGTAAATAAAAAAATGTCGCCCCTTGCGAGACGACACTACAAAATCATATCGTCACTAGACTGCAACATCTCAAAACACATTTACACTACTGCCACTTGGGAATTTGTATAAAAGGGATCAGATATAATTCTGCCAGAATTATATCCCAAATAAGCAGTTTATAAAATTGTAGCGTAAAAATCTCCTTTATAATAGTGTTTTGAATGTTGCCTAATTATTATAGGCTATTTTTAAAAGAATGTCAATCTTTTTTCGCAAAAAAAAAACGAGCTCTGCAAAAACAGAACCCGTTTTGTACATAGTTATTTAATTTCTTACTCCCATTCGATCGTAGCGGGCGCTTTCGGGCTTAAATCGTAAAGCACGCGACATACCCCGTCTACTTCCGCCAAAATACGGTCGGTGATTTTTTTCAAAATCGCCCAATCGATTTCGGGTACGGTCGCCGTCATGGCGTCCACCGTATTCACCGCGCGAATGATAACGGGCCAATCAAATACGCGTTTGCCGTTTCTTACCCCCGTCGAGCGGAAGTCGGGTACGACGGTAAAGAATTGCCATACTTGTTTCGTCAAACCTGCCTTATCGAATTCTTCGCGAAGAATCGCGTCCGAATCACGGAGCGCTTTCAATCGGTCTCTCGTGATCGCGCCCGTACAACGTACGCCGAGCCCAGGGCCGGGGAAGGGTTGACGGTCTACCATATTCGCAGGTAAGCCGAGCGCTTTCCCAACCACGCGTACTTCGTCTTTATAGAGAAGTTTTACAGGTTCTACCAAACCGATAAATTGCATATCTTCGGGCAAACCGCCTACGTTGTGGTGAGCTTTTACGCCGTCGCTTTCGATAATATCGGGATAGATCGTACCTTGCGCCAAGAACGAAACGTTACCTTTGAGTTTCAAAGCTTCTTCTTCAAATACGCGGACGAACTCTCCACCGATAATTTTCCGTTTGGTTTCGGGATCGGATACGTCTACGAGTTTATCCAAGAAACGGTCGGTTGCGTCGATATAAATAAGGTTTGCGTCTAAGCCGTTTTTGAAAACTTCGATTACCTGTTCACTCTCGCCCTTTCTCATTAAGCCGTGGTTAACGTGTACGCAAACAAGCTGTTTGCCGATCGCTCTAATTAAGAGCGCCGCAACGACGGAACTATCCACCCCACCGCTTAAAGCGAGCAATACGCCCTTGTCGCCAACTTGTTCACGAACGGCTTTCACTTGTTCGTCGATAAATGCGTTTGCAAGTTCGAGCGTCGTAATTCTTTGCATAGATTCAGGTCTTTTATTGGAATCCATTGTTTTTCTCCTTTTATATTCAAAAAAATTTCAAACGTAATTCATACAATACGCGCCAAGAGAAATAGCGCTACTTTGAAAACTCAAAGGCGCTACTTTACTCCATCGTCGTCTAATTAGTGCTGAGAGTAGTTCGGCGCTTCCTTGGAAATCGAAATATCGTGAGGATGACTTTCCACTAAGCTTGCGTTCGTGATACGAACGAATTCCGAACTCGTACGGAGTTCTTCGATCGTAGCTTTTCCGCAATAGCCCATACCAGCGCGAAGACCGCCTTTCATTTGGTAAATGATCTCCGCAACCGAACCGCGGTAAGGCACTCTGCCTTCCACCCCTTCGGGTACGAACTTTCTCGCATTTTCTTGGAAGTAACGGTCGTTACTACCCGCCGCCATCGCGCCGAGCGAACCCATACCGCGATAGACTTTATAACTTCTGCCTTGGTAAAGTTCTACTTCACCAGGACTTTCAAGCGTACCTGCAAGGAGAGAACCGACCATGACCGCGCTACCGCCTGCCGCAAGCGCTTTCACGATGTCACCGCTATACTTGATACCGCCGTCTGCAATAATTCTCTTACCGAGCTTATCCGCAACTTCCGCGCAATCCATGATCGCCGTGAGTTGGGGAACGCCGATCCCTGCAACGATACGCGTCGTACAAATCGAACCGGGACCGATCCCGACTTTTACGACGTCCGCGCCAGCTTTGATAAGCGCCTCCGTCGCGCCTGCGGTCGCCACGTTTCCTGCAACGAGCGTAATCGAAGGGAATTTCGCTTTGATTTCTTCGACCTTTTTGATAACGCCTGCGGAATGACCGTGCGCCGTATCGATAACGATTACGTCCGCTTTCGCTTCCACGAGCGCCGCGATACGATCCATGGTGTTCGCCGCCGTACCGACTGCCGCGCCGACCAAAAGTCTACCGTTCTTATCTCTTGCCGAGTTGGGGTATTGAATGGTCTTTTCAATATCTTTGATCGTGATCAAGCCTTTCAAATAGCCTTGTTCATCCACGATCGGAAGTTTTTCAATTCTGTGTTTGCCGAGAAGAACTTTCGCTTCGTCTAAAGACGTACCGACGGGCGCGGTAATCAAATTCTCCTTCGTCATAATATTATAAATAGGTTGTTCGTAATTATCTTCAAAGCGCAAATCACGGTTTGTCAAGATCCCGACGAGTTTGCCGTCTTTCGTAATAGGCACACCGCTAATACGGTATTTTTCCATGAGCGCAACCGCGTCTTTTACGAGATTTTCAGGCGCAAGGAAGAACGGATCGGTAATAACGCCGTGTTCGCTACGTTTTACCTTGTCAACGTGCAAAGCTTGATCTTCAATGGACATATTCTTGTGAATAATACCCATACCGCCTTCCCGAGCAAGCGCAATCGCCATACGGCTTTCCGTAACCGTATCCATTGCCGAACTCAAAAGGGGGATATTGAGTTGAACGTTATCCGTCAACTTCGTTCTCAAATCCACGTCGGACGGAAGTACGTTCGACGCTTGGGGGATCAAAAGCACGTCGTCAAACGTCAAGCCTTCTTTGATGATTCTACTACCCATTTTTCTTTCTCCTTCGATTTGCGTTTCCTTTAATTTGTCTTTCAATTTAATTGTATAACGTTTTTGCATAAATCTTCCTCTTTTGCATGAATTGGTTTCTATTTCAAATTTTCTAAAATTTTGTCCAAATACGTCTTGTCCGCGCCGTCTTCAAGGGTTAGACTGATTTCCTGCATTTTGGCTACGACCGCATTGACCGTCGCGCCGTCTTGGTGTTCCATTGCCGTGAAAAGTAACGCGATCACGGCGTTGTTTTCCGCAAAACCACCGTTTAAGCTTTCCGTCGCATGGTCGAACGCTTCCTGTTTTTTCCCTTGTTCGTACTCCGCCATTACAAGTTGACCGTAAGCGTACTTTGCGTACGTGCCGACCGCATAGTCCCGCTCCCCGTCCACTTCCGCGCAGTAGGTTTCAAACCCGTCGTCTTCCACGAACCGTTCGGCGTAGAACTCCACTTCGCCGTAATCGTCGATCCCTATCGCTACTTCCATAGCAAACACAACGTAATACAGTTCGTTCGTTCGCTCGTAGGAACGGTAGGCGTAACGGATCGCGCCCGGATCGTCGCCAAGCTCGTAAGCAATTTTCATCATGGTAGAAGGATACAGCCACGTAGCAAAGGCAAACGTAGCGCCACACAATAACGCAATCGCGCAAAGCGTGCTTACGATGGTTCTAAGTACCACTTTATCCAACCGCATACCATTCCTCCACGATAAATTCTACTATAATTTTTACTATTTTATCATATTCCAATCGAAAAATCAAGTATATGAACGAAAAATATTCGGTATCTTTTCGAGTTTTTTTTAATATAATGCTACTATGAAACTTTTCAATGCTTTAAAAACGAAAAATACTCCCACGAAAGATACGGTTAAAAATGAAAAATCCCCTACCCAGGGTAGAGAACTTACGAAAAAAACGTCACCGTTCCATATCGGCGCTACGGGATTTTTCCGCGCGCTTTGGTTCACGCTCGGCATTGCGATCTTGCTCGTCGTTGGCGTCGCTTTTTTCGCGCCCATTGTAAAAGATTACGGGAAAGTCGATTATTTTTCTTACGTTTCCGAACTTCGATCGAATATCCTACTCGCGCAAGATTCAAACTTTTCGCTCCGCGCCTACGCTGTGGAGAAGGAACACCCCTATCTTGCGGACGGCATAAAACGGGAAATGACGAAACGGGCGGAAATCCACTTGGTCGCGCCAGAAGGCGGAAAAACCTGTAAAATTTCTTTTTCGCTTGGAAAAGAATCTTTTCACGGCGAAATGTCCTACGACAACGTGAAAGAAGAATATTATTTTTCCGTTTCCGCCGACCTTACGACGGTCGAATCGGTGGATTTTGAGCTCGTCTACGGAAAAGACACGAAAACGTTGCATGCCAAAACGGTCAAACGAGCCGATACGCTTACCCCCACCGCTATATTGGAAAAATTACGGGAAAACGAAAGCGCAACGTTCGACGCGCTCACCGATAAAAACGGTTTCGTCGGTGAAATTTACGTTCGCTTGATTTGCGAAAACGAGCCTTATTACTACGTCGGTTTAATTGAAAAGAACGGAAAAATTCGCGCCTACTTACTTTCCGCCGATACGGGCAAACTTCTTGCCAAAAGAGAGTCTTAAAGGGAAAACACGCTGTTCGGCGTGTTTTTTACATAAGATTGCCTCGCCTACTATCGTAGACTCGCAATGACAAAAGTGACTTACCACCCAAAGCCCGTTATTCCAAAATTGACTACCGACCAAGCCCGTTATCCCGAAGTAAAACGCGACAGATACAAGCAAGACAAGAAGAACGCGGATTTCCCGACGGGACGTTTACTGTTAGTAAACGAGCAAGGGAAAACGTAAGTTCGACGAAGTATTGCGAAGTATTTCAACCGTTTTTACTTTAAAAGGAGTCTTTGCGAATTTTACTCCACCGCCCCGCTATAAACTTCAACTTGATGGGAAGCGGGATAAGTTTCGTACCGAAGTTCATGAGTTTATTGGCAAAGCCGACAACGACTTTACCTTTGTTTTTAGAAACGGCAAGCAAGGATTTTTCGGCTACGAAACGGGGTGGTTTCGCCGCGATCTTGCCCCATAAACCTTGCCCCTTGATCTGTTCTTTAACGTCGTCGCGGGTGGGGATTGCGCCGGGTAGGATTGCCGTTACCTTCACACCTGCCCCACGCATTTCTTCGCGAAGGGATAACGAAAAGGAAGTTAGCGCCCCTTTCGTCGCGCTGTAAATAGCAAAGTACGGCATGGGATAAATACCCGAAACGCTTGATATATTGATAATCTCTTTGACTCCCTGCTCGATCGACGATCTTGCCAAACTGACTGCGCTTTCAAAATTTACTCGGCATTGGAATAAAAGTTTTTGTTCGGTGTATTCGGTAAGGGGTTTTTGGATATCCGCGCCCGCTACGTTGATTAAACGCTTTAACGACACGCCGTAGCGTTCGCAAGCCGTACGCAAAGCGGAAACGAGTCGCGTTCTGTCTTCGCTATCCGTCAAATCGCAAGCGGTATATTCCACTAACAATTCGGGATATTTTTCCTGTAACTGCGCTTTCAAATTCGCAAGTTTTTCTTCGCTCCTGCCCGTCAAAAATAAGGGTTCGTTACGTTCCGCCAAAACTTGTACGAACGCACCGCCGAGTCCGCCCGTCGCGCCCGTCACCAAATTCCAGCCCCTTTCCATTCTTTTTTCTTTCATCTCGTACCTGCCCTGCCCGTTTGGGGCTTTTTTCGTTTATTTCCAAAGTTTTTGCGGATTGAATCCGAAGATTTGCACCACTTCCATATACGGAGAGTTTGCCAAATCTTGCGGTTTCACGACCAAACCGCCGTTACAATCAATATCGTAACCGTACCGTTTATACGCATACCAACAAAGATGGGAACATTGCGTTTTTTCAATTTTTTCGGGATATTTTTTCGACAGTACGCCGACCGTGAAATCGTACGGAATCCCTAAAAGCGACTGCTTGGCGTAATCGGCTACTTGATTACGGATCTCTTTGGGAATTTTCGTCGGTCGAAGCACCATATAGCAAGCCAAATATCCCATCGCCGTACTTGCGTCCGAAATCTCGCTCACCGTTCCCGGCGTGTACGATTCGCAAACGTCTTCCGCCTCTCCGTCTACGACAATGACGGCGTGTCCAAACCGGAAAAAGGAAATGCTCGTCGTCGCCGAAACGATAATATCCCCGTTCTCCAGCGCGCCCATCGCGCCAAATTCCATCTCTTTTAACTCGTCTATATAAGAATACGGCGCAAAATTATTTCGAGCAACTTCATGTTTTTTCATGTAGAAGTTCTGAATCTTTAAAAGTTCTTTCTTTCCTTCTTCGCCACGAGATAAAAGTCCGTCCACGCCTAATTTCGTCAACCCCGTTTGCTCGAATAAAAGCGCGTAGTCGTCTGCCGTAAGTTCGCTCGTAGAGTTTAACGTTTCCGTCAAATCTTTCTTTTCATAACGGTCGTAAGCGTACCAAAACTCCCAGCTCTCCCAAGCGTAAATCGCCGTCAACTCCATTACGCCTAACAGGGATACGAGCCCGATCACTACGCTCAATAAAACCGTAAGTAGCCGTTTACCTTTTTTCATTCTTACTCCTTATTCCCATAATCCCGTTCGCCGAAAATCGTCGAGCCGACGCGGATCATATTACTTCCACGCGACACGCAAAGGGCGTAATCCCCGCTCATGCCCATGGAAAGGAATTGTACGTCTTTAGACTGCGTTTTGCACCACTCGTAAAGAGAACGCATCTCGTCTGCAAGACCGGTTAAAAGGGAGAGATCGTCCGATTCGGGTAGCATTGCCATGATTCCTAAAACTCTCAACCCTGCCCTATCCAAAAGCTTTAAAAACGACGATTTCGCTTCTGCTTTTTCGTACCCGCCTTTGGAGAGTTCACTGCCAATATTCACCTGCATTAAAACGTTGGATACGATCCCTTTTTTCAAAGAAAGTTCAGCTATCTTTTCCGCCAATTCGTCCCGATCACAGGAATGGAACAAGTCGATTTTTCCGACCAAGTACTTCACTTTATTCGTTTGCAACCGCCCAATGAAATGCTGGGGACAGGGGGCAAGCAGTTCGGTTTTTTCCCGAAACTCCTGCGCGCGGTTTTCCGCAACCGCGTCCACACCTGCTTGAATCGCCGCGTTGATTTCTTCGGCGGAACGGGTTTTCGTCGCCGCGACCAAACACACCTTTTCCCCGAACGGATTTCCGTTTGCAAGTTCGGCTTTGATCCTTTTTACGTTTTTAATAATCGTTTCGTAATTTTCGTTCA
>JAFTKR010000032.1 GCA_017453165.1 Clostridia bacterium
CCCGTAATCGTTTTCGTAATAAACGTAGAGAACTGCAGTCCAAGTTCGGGATTAAAACGGTCGATGCCACGCAAAAGCGCAAGCGACGCTACCTGTTTCAAATCGTCGTATTCCACGCCACGCCCTACGAATTTTTTCGCAAGGATATCGGCTATGTACAAATACTTTTCCGCGATTTGATTCCGAATAGCAATATCGCCCGTTTCCTTATACCGTATAAACAGTTCGTTTGCCTTTTCTTCCGCCATAATTCGGTACTACTCCCATCCGCCTTACGCCACGAAACGTACGCCGATCACCCGATCGTCCGACTTTTCAAAATCAACGTTTCCAAGCAACGCGTTCAAAAGCGCGTAGGAAATGGAATCTTCTAATCCGTCTTCCTTTTCGCCGTTTTGTTCTTTCCCTAAAATCGAGCATTCCACCCCTTCCCCGATCGTGAAAGTGATTTCCGCGCTCGTAAATCCGTTCCGCTTTAAAATCAATAAGCTTTCGGTCACGCACACTTTAAAATCTTCGGTGGCGTCCACGTCAAATTCGGCGAGCGCGCAAATCCCGCCCGTCGTCAAACGTACCGTCGTAAAATATTCCCCCGCCAAGGGGAGAGAAATCGAAATTTTATCCATAATTTAAGCAATCTCCATAATCGTATTGAGCGAGCAAATTACGAACAATTTCTTGATCTTCGCTTGCAAATTCACTAACTTCATTTTATATCCGTCCGTCTTGACCGTTTTCAAAATCTTTACGAACGTACCGAGCGTCGTGCTATCGATAAAATCCAACCCTTTGCAATCGAACAAGAGATCGGCAGGCGTAGCCTTGTACGCGTCCACGACCGCAAGATAAAAATTCTCCGCATTTCCCGAATCGATATCCCCGAAAAGCTCGATCGTCAAGTTTCCGTCTTCGATTCCTTTAATTTGTACTTCGTTCATTTCCCATTCTCCTTTGAACGATATTCGTTCACGAACACCGTTCCTTATATTATATGTAACACAATCGGGTGGACTTTTAAACGCTCCACCCGAAATTTCTTTTAAAGCAAGGACGCAATCCCGTTAAAAAGCAGTCCTATCACGACAGAAATCGTATAACTTCCCAAAATCATGAACAAGTTCCGTTTCCATTGTTTGGTATTTTTCAACAATACGACGAACCCTAACCCTGCATTCGCGCAAAGCCCCGCAAGGCAAGATCCAAACGTAATTCCGCCCACCAAAAACGTTTCCGTTAAAATAACGGACGACGCGCAATTCGGGATCAGTCCGACCGCCGACGTCAAAAAGGGTTGCCAAAATACGCTCTTTTGGATAAACGATTGAAAGGCTTCTTCTCCGACGACTTCCACTAACCAACCCAATAAAAGGTTGATTAAAAAGACGAACGCAGACACTTTCAACGCGTGCAAAATCGGCAAAAATAAATAGGTATAGATAGGCCTTGTGCCGTCGTGGGGTTTCCCGCAAGCGGTACAACCACTCTCCGCCGTATCGTCTAAATATTGGCGCATAAACATTTCGCGCACCGTAGTTGGAGTTTTCTCGTCTAAAATCGGACGAACGCGTAAAGTTTGCTTCTTCCCCGTCCATTTCATAATAAGATCGATCGCGTAGCCGACGATTAAGCCGATAAAGATCTTACTCACGATCATAGGCAAGAGATGGGTTGCGCCCACCCCGTCCGAAAGCAAGATAATAAACGCTTCGTCGCTCGTCGATAAAAAGATCGCGAACAGCGTACCGAGCGTAATGTATTTTTGCTCAAACAGTTTCGCCGCCATTACGGAAAATCCGCATTGGGGAATCAAGCCCGTAACCGCGCCAATGAGAGGCGCGCCCTTACCTTGCAACTTTCCCGAACGGGAAAAATCCGTCTTATTTTCCAAAAGCTCGATTGCAACGTAAATAACGATTAGCCACGGCAGAAGCGCAAGCGTATCCAAGAACGCGTGTTCCAAGGCGTGTAAAAATTCGTGCATTATACGCCCCCCTTCTCGCTCAACGTTTTCGTCAAAGGGATCGACGCTTTCGCGTTCAACGACATATCCGCAAAGTTCCCCAAACGGAACTGCACCAATCCTTCTGCGGCAATCATGGACGCGTTATCCGTACAATACCGTTTTTCAGGCAAGACTAAATGCAACCCCCGTTTCTCACATTCTTCTTTCAAGCGAGTACGAAGATAGGTATTCGCCGCCACGCCACCGCCGGCGGTAACCGTCGTCGCACCCTTTTCCGCCACTGCATCCATCGTCTTTTGCACCAACACGTCGATTGCCGCGCATTGGAAGGACGACGCCACGTCCGCCTTTGAATACGGCTCGCCTTTTTGTTCTTTGGTGTGGCAATAGTTAATAACCGCCGTTTTCAATCCGCTATACGAAAAATTATAGCCACCGCCACCTTTGAACATTTTCGGCAACGGAATACAGGGCGTTCCGTCTTTCGCGCAATTTTCAATATTCGGTCCACCGGGGTATTGAAGCCCCAAGACGCGCGCCACCTTATCAAAGGCTTCCCCTGCCGCGTCGTCGAGCGTCGAGCCGAGAATTTCAAATTCGGACTCCGACTTCGCGTACAAAATCGCAGTATGCCCACCGCTACAAAGCAAAGTAACGAACGGCGGTTGCAAAGTCGGGGAATCGAGATACGCCGCGGCAAGATGTCCTCGGATATGATTGACGGCAATCAAGGGTTTATTGAGCGCGTAGGCGAACGCTTTGGCAAACGACACGCCGACCAAGAGCGCGCCCAAAAGCCCCGCGCCGTAGGTTACGGCAACGGCGTCGATTTCCTCGTAGGTGATTCCTGCGTTTTTGATCGCTCGATCAACGACCGCTGCGACTTCGTCGGTATGCGCTCGGGACGCGATTTCAGGCACGACGCCCCCGTACAGGGCTTGAATTTTCGCCGAAGAAGCGATTTCGTCGGACAAAATTTTCCGACCGCGGATCACCGCCGCCGCCGTTTCGTCACAGGAAGATTCTATCCCCAAAATTATCGGATCTTTTTTCGTTATATCAAGATTCTTAAAAGGTTGATACATACTCACTACCGCCGTCTTGTTTAAAGAAAAGGTGCAGGGAATAATTCCCTGCTAGGGTTGCAAGGGGCAACGCCCCTGCATAAACGGAACTATTAAAAGAAAGCGTTAGCTTTCGCCCACGGGCTTCGCCCGTCAATCGATTCTATCGAAAGACTCTCTAATAATCTCCGTCTTTTCTACGAATAAAGGCGGCAACCGCCGCCGATACTCGCTAAGCAAACACGTATTCTGCGTTTCCTTAAGTCTTTTTCAAATAGTCAATAATAAAGCCGTGGATATCCCCGTCCATAACCGATTGAATATCCCCTTTTTCGTAACCCGTACGGTGGTCTTTCGCCATGGTATACGGGCAGAAAACGTAAGAGCGAATTTGCGCGCCCCATTCGATCTTTTTCACGTCCCCTTTCAACGCGTCCGCTTCCGCTTGGCGTTCTTGGATCTTTCTTTCCAAGAGCTTGGAACGGAGCATTTGGAAACAATATTCCTTATTTTGGAGTTGCGAACGCTCGTTTTGGCATTGCACCACGATCCCCGTCGGGAAGTGGGTAATCCGCACGGCGGAGGCAACCTTGTTTACGTTCTGACCGCCTGCGCCACCCGAATGGTAGATATCGATACGGATATCGTCGTCGTTAATTTCCACTTCGTTATCGTCTTCTACTTCGGGCATAACTTCGAGCGAGCAAAAGGACGTTTGACGGCGTTTATTCGCGTCGAACGGCGAAATCCGCACAAGACGGTGTACCCCCATCTCCGCTTTCAAAAAGCCGTAAGCGTTCTCCCCTTCTACTCGGAAATCCACGCTCTTGAACCCTGCGCCGTCGCCTGCTTCGCGATCCATTTCAATGACCTTGAATCCCATCTTTTCACAGTAGCGACAATACATTCTATAAAGCATGGAACACCAATCGCAAGCCTCCGTACCGCCTGCGCCCGCGTGCAATGCGAGCATGGCGTTGTGGGAATCGTACGGCCCTTTCAAAATGGCGCGAATACGCATATCTTCGATATCTTTTTCGGCAACCGAAAGCATGTCGTCGAGTTCGGCGATTAAGCTCTCGTCCCCCGTTTCTTCGATCAAATCGACGACGTCCGCCGCGTCGGCAAGCGCCGTTTCCCCTTTTTCGTAGGAGTTGATCTTATTGCGGATTAAGGAAATCTCTTTCCCGATCTTGGTGGATCTTTCCAAGTCCTGCCAAATATCGGGATTTTCCTGTTCCTTTTCAAGCTCTGAAAGTCGAATCTTTTGATTGTCGATATCGAGCGCGTAGCCACCTTCTTTCAGAACTTCGCGCATCCCTTGAATTTTTAATCTGTAATCGTCTGCTTTGAACATATATTTCCTTATTTATTTTCTTTATTTTCGCCGTTCGTTCCCGTCGGTTTTTGTTGGGAAGACATTTGACTCAAAGGCACGGGCATTACTCTACGGAAAGGCGCTCTTGCAGGCGCGGGTTGCCCCGTAGAATTCCCGTTCGCAGGTCTTGCTTGCCCAGCAGAGTTTGCAGGCGCGGGATTTGCAGGCGCTTGACGAACTTCTATCTTGACTTTCAAAAGTACGGAGATCGTCGTTCTTTGGATACGTTCTACCATTTCGTCGAACATATCGAACCCTTCTTTCTTGTAGGAGATTACGGGGTCTACTTGACCGTACGCGCGAAGCCCAATCCCTTTGCGGAGTTGATCCATCGCGTCGATATGGTCGATCCAGTTTCTATCCACCGTCATCAAAAGCACTCTTCTTTCGACGTCGTGGAAATCTACGCCCATTTCCTTTAATTCTTCAATCTTCTTTTCGTATTCCTTGATCGCTTTCTTGGTGATCTTGCGGATCGCCGTTTCGTAGTCCCACTTTTCAAGGCGTTCACGGGTTACGTAATCCGTACCTTCGGGCAAGATCTTCGCTTCAAGCGCTTGGTTGAGTTCTACTTCGCTCCAAAGTTCGGGCAAGTCTTCGATATTCACCGCATTCCGCACCGTTTCCATAACGAAATCGGGGATATACTTCAACACTTGTTCGTGTACGTTTTCGCCCTTTAATACCTTCATACGTTCCGCGTACATGACTTCACGTTGCTTGTTCATGACGTCGTCGTATTGCAAGACGTTCTTACGAATCCCGAAGTTTCTGCCTTCGATCGTTCTTTGCGCGTTTTCAATCCCGTGCGACAACATCTTCGATTGCAAACAGGTATCTTCGTCGATCTTGAACGTGTTATAGAGCGACTTCATTCTCTCGCCACCGAAACGTTTTACAAGATCGTCTTCCAAGGACAAATAGAACACCGACATACCGATATCCCCTTGACGGCCTGCACGACCACGAAGCTGGTTGTCGATACGGCGGGATTCGTGGCGTTCCGTACCAATGATACAAATCCCACCCGCTTTGATAACTTCTTCCTTTTCCTTGTCCGTTTGTTCTTTATAGTATTGATAAACCTTCTTATATCTCTCGCGGAGCGTTTGAATTTCTTCAGGGACTTCCGTGATATACATACTGATCGCAAGCTCGATATCTTCCGCTTTCGCGCCTTCTTCACGAAGACGTTTTGTCGCAAGGTATTCGGGGTTACCGCCGAGCAAGATGTCCGTACCACGGCCAGCCATGTTCGTGGAAATCGTAACCGCGCCAAGCCGACCTGCTTGCGCAACGATCTCCGCTTCGCGTTCGTGGTTCTTCGCGTTCAAAATGTTATGCTTGACGCCGTTTCTATGCAAAAGTCTGGAAATTTCTTCCGACTTATCAACCGAAGACGTACCTACGAGAATGGGTTGACCGCTTTCGTGACGTTCTACGATCTCGTTCACGATCGCGCGCTTCTTGCCGTCCACCGTCGAATATACCATATCGGGCAAGTCTACACGCTTTACAGGTCTATTCGTCGGGATTTCCACAACGTCGAGCGAATAAATCGTTCTAAATTCCGCTTCTTCCGTTTTCGCCGTACCCGTCATACCCGAAAGTTTGTTGTAAAGACGGAAATAGTTTTGGAAGGTGATCGTCGCGTAAGTCTTGTTCTCGCTCCGAACTTCTACCCCTTCTTTCGCTTCGATAGCTTGGTGTAACCCGTCCGAATATCTACGCCCGATCATAAGACGGCCCGTAAATTCGTCTACGATAATAACTTCGCCGTCGTTTACGATATAATCTTCGTCGAGCTTGAAAAGCTTGTGCGCTTTCAACGCCTGTTGGATATGATGGTTCAAATCCGCATGCGCGATTTCGGCAATGTTGTCGATACGGAAGAATCTTTCCGCCTTTCTTGCGCCACTGTCCGTAAGCTCGACCGTCTTATCCTTTCTCGAAATAATATAGTCCCAATCCTTGGACGCCGCTTGCGCCTTTCTGCCCGTCGGCGAATTTGCCGCCGCCTGCGCCTTTCTTTCCGCAAGTTCCGCTTCGTAGTTCGCTTGCTCGCCCAACGACATCTTCGTATAGTCTACGCTCTCTTCTTCGTCGTCTTCTTCTACGACGACTTTCTTTTTATTCTTGTTCTTTTTCTTTTCTTCGCGGAGCGCCTTGTACGTCTCGTCTTCTTCTTCCTTTAACTCGTCGTCAAAACCGCCCGAAAGGGTGCGGACGAACTTATCTACTTGTACGTACAAATCGGAAGACTTTTCCCCTTTACCCGAAATGATCAACGGCGTTCTCGCTTCGTCAATCAAAATGGAGTCCACTTCGTCCACGATAGCAAACGTAAGATCGCGTTGTACCATCTTCTTTAAATCAGTCTTCAAATTGTCACGCAAATAGTCGAACCCGAACTCGTTGTTCGTGCCGTATACGATATCGCACTTGTACGCTTTTTGCTTTTCGTCGTCTTCCATACCGGGCACGACGACGCCGACGGTAAGCCCCATGAACTTGTGGACTTTCCCCATCCATTCCGCGTCACGCTTTGCAAGGTAATCGTTGACGGTTACGACGTGCACGCTCTTCCCCGTGAGAGCGTTCAAATACGCAGGCAAGGTAGAAACGAGCGTTTTCCCTTCACCCGTACGCATTTCCGCGATACGGCCTTGATGCAAACAAATACCGCCGATAATCTGCACGCGGAAGTGTTTCATATTCAAAACACGCCAAGCCGCTTCGCGGAGCGCCGCGAACGCGTCGGGCAAAATATCGTCGAGCGTTTCGCCCTTTTCAAGTCTGCCCTTTAAAATCGCGGTTTGCGATTTTAATTCCGCATCGTCCATCTTGGCGTACTTCGGCTCGAGCGCCTCGACCATATCCGCCGTCTTTCCAAGCTTTCTCAATCTTTTTCTTCCGTCGCTACCCATCAAATAACTAACTAATCCCATTGAAAAACTCCAATCGTTTTATTTCTTTCGGCGTTTGATCCCTTTTAAATAGAATCCAAAACACGCCGTTTTCGTTCACTTTATATTTTACAATATTTCCCCCAAAAATCAAAGCGTTTTTCAAGGGTTTTTCATAAAAAATCCATCGTTTCTCCCCGAAAGGGGGGATTTTCTTTTAGAACGATTCTTTTTATTATTTTTATATACCCGTTTCTTAATCTTTTTAAGCGAAAATAAAAACGTTTTCTACGGATTCTTACAAAAATTTATGCGTTTTGAAAACTCTCGCTCTCAAAACGCATATCCGTAGTTTTTATTATGCAGTTTTTTATTCATTAGCAGTAAAATATTTTATAACGACTACAGAATCTTTCAAAAAATATTGTTCCTTATAGAAAGAATTCTCTCCATCTATATTTATTTCATAAACCTCTCCATCTTCATATAAATGCAAAAAAATATTAAGATTTTTTGATGGAGCTAATTTTATGTTAATAAACCCCTTATTTCCCAATATCTCTTTCACATCGTCATAATTCATACCTTCTAAATCCGAAGTATCATAACCAATTTGTATTGCATTAGGATTATCTTTAAGGGAGTCAGGCGGTTGTATAGACACAGAAACCGAAAATGCGGTGATGAAAAATGCATATCCTATAATCATCATCAGTATTAACATTAGCTTGTTTTTGAACTTTATATATCTAATACCAAATAAAAATGAAGCACCCAGGGATAATATTGAAAAAATAGAAAAAACAACTGCTAAAATATTAGAGTTTATAAAGCCCATCAATAAGAAAAAACCTAAAAAGGATAAAGGCACAACCAAGGCAATCCATGTTTTTGATTTAAGGAAAGCCACTCTGTTTTCCTTGTCAATGACTCTTTGTGGTTCTTGTTGTTGGATAGAATCCAAATTATTAGTTATCTTATCATAAATAGACTGTATCTTCTCAAAATCTATTGTATTGCTAAATGATAATTTAGCTTTTTGGTAACACTGTTTTATTTTTGCTAACCACGCGTCCGAAAGGTCTACTTCGTTTATATGCGATAAATAATATGACATATCAAAGTTTGAAGAAGCTAAAAGCATAAACTCGAATATATCTTCCTTTGTATTAGGAACGGGGAAATTTTTCACAATAATTATTCTTTGATTTTCGGAAGTAGCCTTTTCTAATTTTTCTTCAAATTCTTTAATTGTATTTGAACTTTTTGAGCCACGCAATTCAAGTTTACAAAAAGGACATACTGTTTCAAATGATTTTAATATTGCACCACAATAGGAGCATTTATGTATTTCGTTATCAAAAACAATTTTCCCTTCGATTCCATTTGTTAAAATGTTTTGCCTTATAGGTATTCCACAACCATCACAAAATTTTGCATCATTTGCTATCTGCCGACCACAATTAGTACAAAAAGGCATCATAGTTCTCCTTTAAGATTTCAAATTTAAAATCGGACACTCTAGGCACATATCCTTATTTTCGTTCCATAAACTACATTTTCGCCCCAACTCAATAGGTGTCAATTGAATATCCGTTTTATGGAGTTGCGTAGCACGATAGTAAATAGTTATTGTTGCTTCTTTATTATATTTAGGGCATCTTTTAATATATTGTTCTTTAGGATAATAGTAATTTGAATTTCGTACTTCTTTCACGTTTAGTCCCCATCCTACGAATCCATTATAAGTACTTCTTTAAAGATTCGATTCTGTCCGTTCTTTCCCAGGCAAAGTTCGGTCTGCCGAAATGCCCGTACGCCGCCGTCGCCGAAAATACGGGGCTACGTAAACCAAGTTCGCGAATGATTGCGTAAGGTCTAAAATCGAATTCCTTTTTCACGATTTCCGCAAGCGTTTCGTCGTCCTTTTTGCCCGTACCGTGGCTGTCTACGAAAATTGAAACGGGGTTCGCTACCCCAATCGCGTACGCGACTTGGATTTCTACTTCGTCCGCCAAGCCTGACGCTACCAAATTCTTCGCTACGTACCGAGAATAGTACGCCGCGCTTCTATCTACTTTCGTCGGATCTTTGCCCGAGAACGCGCCACCACCGTGCGCGCATCTACCGCCGTAGGTGTCTACGATAATCTTTCTGCCCGTAAGACCGCTATCCCCTTCCGGACCGCCAATCTCGAACCTGCCTGTGGGATTGATGAAAATTTTCGTGTTTTCGTCCAGCCATTCTTTAGGGATTACGGCGTCGATTACGTGTTCTTTAATTTCCTTTTTCAAAATCTCTTGCGTGACTTCGCTATCGTGTTGGGTAGACACAACGACCGTGTCCACTCTCTTTGCTACCCCGTCCACGTATTCGACGGTAACTTGAGTTTTTCCGTCGGGACGAAGGTAGGGCAAGCGACCGCTTTTACGAACTTGCGTTAAGCGGATTGCAAGCTTATGGGAAAGGGTGAGCGTAAGGGGCATCAACTCTTCCGTTTCTCTGCAAGCGTAACCGAACATCATGCCTTGGTCGCCTGCGCCGAGCGTATCTTCCATCGAGCCTCCGTCCGTCTTCTTTTCCAAAGAAGCGTTTACCCCCATAGCAATGTCGGGGGATTGGGAATGGATCGCTACGATGATATTGCATTTATCGTAAGCAAAGCTACCGAAATCGTAGCCAATGCGTTTAATGACGTCTCTTGCGATTTTTTCGTAGTCCACGTTCGCCGTCGTCGTCACTTCGCCCATAACGAGCAGTTTGTCGTATGCCGCCGCGCATTCGATCGCCGCGCGCGCCATAGGATCAAGGGTTAAAATCGCGTCAAGGATCCCGTCCGAGATATTATCGCAGACCTTATCGGGATGCCCTTCGGTGACGCTTTCGCTGGTAAAAAACTTTTTCATGTAAAAAATCCTCTTTTTAACATAGTTCGTTCGTCGCGCTTGGGATTTGCGACGAATTTCCCGTATCTTTTGGGTAGAACCCATACTACGGGATTTTATTATACTCTTTTTTATAAGGCTTTGTCAAGTTATTATAATACCCTGCTCCGCTTGCTTGCAAATTTTTTTCGTTCGTGCTATACTATAACCATGGAAAAAGAAGTTATAACGACAACGAAAACGGTACTACCGTTTGACGAGACGCATTGTCGCCTCTGTCCAATCGAATGTAACGCCGACCGCACGAAAGGGGCAGGCAGGTGCGGAGTTTCTTCTCTCAAGATCGCCAAATACTACCTACATCCCTTTGAAGAACCGTGTATCTCTTTTAAAAACGGTAGCGGTACGATCTTTTTCACGGGTTGCAATTTGCGTTGCGTATTTTGCCAAAACTACGAACTGTCGAGAGCGGAGCGTGGCAAGGCGATTACGCCGAAAGAACTTGCGGATATTTTCAAAGAATTGGAAGAACTGGGCGCGGAAAATATTTCGCTCGTAACCGCAGGACATCTCGTCCCCTACCTTTTACAAGCGTTTGAAATTTACCCCCCGAAAATCCCCGTCGTTTACAATTCGAGTGGCTATGAAAAAGTCGAAACGCTTATGAAAATCGATCCTTATATCGATATCTACCTGCCCGATTTGAAGTTTTACTCCCCTACGCTATCCAAGCGTTACACTGGGCTTGAAGATTATTTCGAAGTCGCAAAAGAAGCGGTAAAATTCATGTCGAAAAAGCCGTTGCAAATGCGCGAAGACGGAAAAATGCTTTCGGGGCTTATCGTACGACACATGGTCATGCCGATGGGCGTAAGCGACAGTCGCAACGTCCTGCGTTGGATCAAAGAAAATTTATCAAGCGACGTATTCGTCAGTTTAATGAGCCAATACACGCCGTTTGGCGAGATTGAAAAATATCCCGAACTCAAGCGTGGAATCACCTTACGGGAATACTCTTCCGTATTGGATTACGCGAACGGTTTGGGCATAGAAAACCTATTCGCCCAAGAGCTCGACTCCAAGGGCAAGAAATTTATTCCTACTTGGGATTTTTAAAGCGCAATCGAACACCCATGTATGCGTCTAACGAGTTTTTAAGCGGACAATCTTGGTTGTCAACCAAGCCACGCGTTTTGGGTTCGCGTAAGTGAGTTCATTCTCATACGCACGTAATTTTCTTAACTGTTTTAAATTCATACCCCTATTTTATGCAAATTTTACTTATTTAACGGAGTTTTTATGTTAATTTCCAGCGAAAACGTATCTTTCGGTTTTTTAGGCGGAAGCCTGCTCGAAAATATCGATTTTGTCCTGTCCGAAGGGGACAGGGTTGGCTTGATCGGCGGTAACGGAGAAGGAAAAACCACCCTTCTTCGCTTGATTTTAGGCGAGCTCACCCCCGAAAGTGGCAATATTTTCAAAAAGAACGGGATCAAAATCGGGTATTTAGCGCAAAACGGCGGTTACGATTCCGACAACACCGTATATACCGAAATGCTTGATATCTTTGAAACCGATCGACGCATGATCGAAAATTTACGGGACGTCGAGCGAAAAATTTCGCAAGCGGAAGAAGGTTCTAACGAATACCGCGCCCTTTCCGCTAAGTACGAATCGCTCAATAAGCAAATCGACGCAAGGGATAGCTATCACTACGAAATTCGAGTTAAAACCGTGTTAAACGGCATGGGGTTTTCGGAAAATTACGAGCAAAAAATCTCTACCATGTCGGGTGGAGAAAAGACGCGTTTGAAACTTTGTCGGCTACTTTTGGAAGAACCGGAACTTTTAATCTTGGACGAACCCACCAACCACTTGGATATGAAAACTCTGTTTTGGCTCGAAGAGTATTTAAGCGGTTACAAGGGTGGAATTTTAGTCGTTTCGCACGATCGGTATTTTTTAGACAAAACCGTCAAAGAAATCTACGAATTGGAAGGCAAAAAACTTTCCGTCTTTAAAGGAAATTACTCCAAATACAAAATCTTGAAAGCGGAAAAGACGGCGAGAATTTTAAAAGAATACGAAAAACAACAGGAAGAAATCGCTAAGCTTGAAGACTACGTGGCGAAAAATCTCGTCCGCGCCTCTACGACGAAATCGGCGCAATCGCGCATGAAAAAGCTCGAAAAAATGGACGTTATTGAAAAGCCAAGACTTACGACTACGCCACCACGTTTTCAATTTTCCTATTCGGAACGCCCGTACGAAAACGTACTTGAAATCCAAAACTTAACCCTTTTTGCCGGCGAAAAACGCTTACTTACAGGCGCGAATTTTCAGTTAAAACGTGGGGAAAAATGCGCCGTCGTCGGGGATAACGGTACGGGGAAATCCACCCTACTCAAAGAAATTCTCCGCGGAAAAAACGACTCGATCAAAATCGGTCGATTCGTGAAATTCGCTTGCTACGATCAAGAAAACGCCAATCTCGATCCCGAAAACGAAGTATTGTACGAGCTTTGGTCTAGGCACGCACTCCTTTCTCAAACGAAGATCCGTAGCGTACTCGCGCAGGCAGGCTTGGTCGCGGAAGATATGGAAAAGAAAGTACGCTCCCTTTCGGGCGGAGAGAGAGCCAAACTCGCGCTCGCCGTCTTTGAAATGGAAAACGGGAACGTATTATTATTAGACGAACCTACTAACCATCTCGATCTCCCAGCAAGAGAAAGTTTGGAATCCGCTTTAAAAGAATTCGACGGCACGATTTTATTCGTTTCGCACGATCGATACTTCATTCAAGCGATAGCAGACAAGGTGTTAGAACTTGAAAACGGCGCTACCCTTTCCTTCAAAGGCGGATACGAAGATTTCCGCGCCTACAAAGCCACGCAAAAACTTTCCGATCCCCCACAAGATACCCAAAAACGCGTACCTGCCCCCACCGTTTCCAATTATCGGAGCAAAGAAGAACGGGCGCTTGAAACGAAAAAACGACTTCGCGTCAAACAAATCGAAACGGATATCTCCGATCTCGAAAAAGAAGAGAGCGAGCTCAACGCCGACCTTTCCAACCCCGAAGTTACGGCAAACTACGCCCTTTTAACGGAAAAATGCAACCGCTTGGAAGAAATTAAACGCTTACTCGATAGCCTTTACGAAGAATACGAAACGTTGATTTAAAAAACACCGAACTAAAAAGTTCCCCACGGCAAATTGCCGTGGGGACCAATATTTTACTCTACCCTATTTATTATACTTTTAAGATATCCCAAACGGTAGGTACGCCGTTTTCGTATCGCCAATAATTCCCTGCTTCAAGCGGTTGGCTTTCGGAATAGGTGTAGACCGTCTCGTTTGAAAACGCTTTATATTTCGCATCTTCACCTACGTAGTCAGAATTTTCTTGCGCGACGAGCGCATTCCATTCACTCTCGCTCCCTTCGTAATATACCGATTCCAATAAATCGCAATTTAATAAGACTCCTCTCCCTAAATACTGTAAAGATCGGGGAATAATAATCGTTTTTAAGTTAATACCCATTAAAGCACGCTCACCTAAAACTTCTAACCCCGCAGGTAAAACGATTTTTTCAAGCCCACTCTCATAAAAAGCATGCTCCTCTATCTCTGTTACCGTATTCGGAATTTCTATTTCCGTCAAACTAGAACAATCTCGAAAAGCCCACGCTCCTATCTCTGTCAAATCGGACGGCAATCTCACTTCCGTCAACGATTCGCAATACTCAAATACATGCGCCTCCAACGTTTTCAATCCGTCGGGTAGAACGATTGATTTTAATCCTTTTTGCTCGTAAAACGCGTAGTTCTCAATATATTTCACCGTTTCAGGTACGGTTACCTTGCTATTTTTCGGCATTTCGCCTTTGTACCCGCACAATAAATTCCCAATACAAAAAAGTCCGTTGGAAGAATTGTTATAAAGCCCCGTTTTATAGAAAACGTTTCTCTCTATCTCCACACCTTCCAAATTGCTAGGCAAAACAATTTCCGTCAGCTTTTTGCAATAAGAAAACGCTTCTTCTCCTATATATTTTACCGATTCGGGAATGACGATTTCCGTAAAATTTTGTTCCGTCTCGTAATAATCCAAATTCCCCCACCCACACTCCAAATGTCTTATAAACCCTGAAAACGCTTCCGCCCCTATATATTCTAATTTTTCGGGCAAAACAAGCTCCGTCAATCCGCAACATTGAAAACAATGACTCCTAATCCTTTTCAAATCTTTCGGCAAAACAACCTTTTTCAAATTTGTACAAAACCCAAACGCATAGGATCCAATCTCCGTAACCGTATCGGGAATCACGATTTCTTCCAATTTTATCATAAACTTAAAAGCCGACTTGCCTATGCTTTCTAAATGCTTCGGCAAGCGAATCCCCGTCGTTACCTTATTACAGGCATATCCAGTCTTGGGATTTGGCCCTATAGGATTCACCACACTTATCACTTCATAACAAAACGCATTATCCAAAATCTGCGTTACGGGCAAGCCTTTATAATAATCGGGGAGTACGATATCCCCTTCCAAATTGGCAATTCCGCGCGTAACGCCATAACTTTCCCCGTCTTCCAACAACACAAAACCCCATCCGTTTTCGTCGTTTCCCGCAGACACGACTTCTTCTACTTTATAGGTAAACGTAGCTGGCGACGAATCTTTATATTCTCCGTTTCCCACTGCGATAATTTCAATTTCATAACTTCCGACTTCCGTCAAAAAACTCAAGTCGAAAGAGTTTTCCTCCACGTCGCGGTCCAAGCCGTCAATATATAATACGTATCCCAAAGCGTTTTCCACTTCGTCCCATACGAGCGTTTTTCCTTCGGCGCGGATATTTTGAGGAGAGGGAAGACGGTTGTCTTCCCCACCCACACAAGCGCAAAATAAGAAACATACGCTCGATAACAACAAACATATTATTTTACGCATAAATTTTTTCATAATCATTCTCCTTGTATTTTCCGAAGTTTTTTAGATTTTATTCTTACGTAATTTCTTAAGCCATATCCCAAACGGTAGGTACGCCGTTTTCGTATCGCCAATAATTCCCTGCTTCAAGCGGTTGGCTTTCGGAATAGGTGTAGACCGTCGCGTTTGAAAACGCTTTATATTTCGCATCTTCACCTACGTAATCAGAATTTTCTTGCGCGACGAGCGCATTCCATTCACTCTCGCTCCCTTCGTAATATACCGATTCCAATAACGAACAATTTCCCATAACATACGTTCCTAAATACTGTAAAGATCGGGGAATAATAATTGTTTTTAAGTTAATATCTAGCAAAGCGTGCTTACCTAAAACTTCCAACTCCGCAGGTAAAATAATTTTTTCAAGCCCACTCTCGCAAAAAGCTCCTTCATTCAACACCTTTAATCCTACAGGCAAATCCACTTCTTTCAACGCAGTGCAACCCTTAAAAGCAAATTTTCCAATTTCCGTTACGCTATCCGGAATTTCTATGTCTGCCAAGCTTGAACAATTCAAAAATGCGTACTCCGGAATCTTCGTTAAATCGGGCGGTAATTTTACTTCAGTTAGCGAAGTACACTTTCCAAATATCCTTTCTCCCACCATTTTCAACCCCATGGGGAGAATAACGGATTTTAAATTCGTTTGTCCAAAAAACGCGTACTCAGAAATGTATTTTACCGTTTCCGGTACGGTAATTTTACAATTTTCGGGCATTTCGCCTTTATATCCATATAACAAATTTCCAATACATATCAAGCCGTTAGGAGAGTTATTGTATACGCCCGTATTTGAAAAAGCTTTCTCGTCGACTTTCATATCGTCTAAATCGCTCGGCAAAACAATTTCTGATAAATTTTCGCAATCTGCAAACGCACAAATATCTATCCTTTTTACCGACTTTGGAATTACGACCTTCGTAAACTTTTGCGTATTTTCTATCGTTATCTCTCTCTTTTCACCTACGGAACCATATTGACTTTCATAAAGAAAAACCATAGCGGTAAAAGTGTCACTGCCTCGAAAAGCACTATTTCCAATTTCTTCTAAAGATTCAGGCAAAACGAGTTCAGTTAGCGCACAACATCGAAAAGCGTTTTCTGAAATTTTCTTTAACGATTTCGGCAAAGTAACATTCTTTAGATTTATGCAATACGCAAACGCAGCTACTCCAATCTCCGTAACCGTATCGGGAATCACGATTCCTTCCAATTTTATCATAAACTTAAACGACCAATCCCCAATACTTTTTAAATGCTTCGGCAATCGAATTCCCGTCGTTACCGTATTACAATAATATCCTGTAATAGGATTTGGTTTAGTATCGTAATCATCGCTCTTGACATAACAAAACGCGCTATCCAAAATCTGCGTTACGGGCAAGCCTTTATAATAATCGGGGAGTACGATATCCCCTTCCAAATTGGCAATTCCGCGCGTAACGCCATAACTTTCCCCGTCTTCCAACAATATAAAACCCCATCCGTTTTCGTCGTTTCCCGCAGACACGACTTCTTCTACTTTATAGGTAAACGTAACGGGCGACGAATCTTTATATTCTCCGTTCCCCACTGCGATAATTTCAATTTCATAACTTCCGACTTCCGTCAAAAAGCTCAAGTCAAAAAAAGTTTCCTCTACGTCGCGGTCCAAGCCGTCAATATATAATACGTATCCCAAAGCGTTTTCCACTTCGTCCCATACGAGCGTTTTCCCCTCCGCCCGAAGATTTTGAGGCGTGGAAAGCCGGTTGTCTTCCCCGCCCACACAGGCGCAAAATAAGAAACATACGCTTGATAACAACAAACAGATTATTTTACGCATAAATTTTTTCATAATCATTCTCCTAATATTTTCTTTGCTACGTAGCTTTTTGTCTTACTAATTTAAAAGACTATATAAGCTTCTTAAAAAAGGTATTTTTTCGGGAATTTCCGGCACATAGCCATGAGCCGCAGGATATGCCTTTAAATCTTCATATTCCACGTCAAATACAGAAATTCCATTTTCACTATAAGTACCAGGATCAGCTAAGTACGCATATACGGGTAAATCGTAATTTTGTTCTTCTTGCGTATCCCATATAAAATCATAGAAATTAGAACTGAGTTGCCAAAAACCAAATGCGCAAGCGTAATCAAAATCGTTCGCGTCGTTATAAAGAAGAGTGTAAATCGAATCGCCCTCAAGCAAAAATCCGTTTAATAAGTCTTTAAAATCAAAAACGGCGTCGCCTATTTGAACGGCTACACTTACGTTATATTCTTCGCCCGCAGGCAATTCAAGCGTCAACATTTCATCTTCGATTTTTTCTTCCAAAACTTCCAAAAACATTCCAAAAAACGGATACTCTTCCAATAAATCTTCCAACGTATCTATCTCCGAAGTACAATTTACGATATCTTTATCCAAAACAAAAACTGTACCGTTATACGTATTCGCAGGATTTTTGCTCGTACGATAATCCGTCAGCCCCCAATCAAAAAATCCTTTCATCATAGTACAATCTACGTTAAATATAGAAAGGTCTATGTAGCTCATATTCAAACCGAGCAACTCGGTTTGCGAGAAACGGGTAATCAATCCCGTATAACAGTTTTGAGGGAAACTTTTTAAATGGTTAAATAAGTAGTTCAATACGGCAGGATTCGGCTTATACAATTTAAAATCCAAAATTACCGCGCAATTTGCGCCAAAACCGCTAAAATAAGCTTTCACCGAATTCGTATCATTGAATATCGAAGCGCAACTCTTTTTTTGGTCAAATACTATATTATAATTGCTAAAATCATAACCGTCGTCCGTGACCGCCCAATCGTTGGCGTCAATCGTGGGGAATAAATCGGTAAAATAATAAATAGTATTATCTTCCCCGTTATAAGCAGACGAATACGCCGACGCTTTTTGTTCGTTTACCGTTCCCAACGGAAGGAAACAAACGATTGCCATAAGTATTGATAAAATGATATTTGTAAATCTTTTTTTCATAATGATTTTTCTCCTTATTTTTAATATTTTTCTTGGCTACGTAGCAAACGAAGTTTTTTAGATTTTATTCTTACGTAATTTCCCAAACGATATCCCAAACGGTAGGTACGCCGTTTTCGTATCGCCAATAATTCCCCGCTTCAAGCGGTTGGCTTTCGGAATAGGTGTAGACAAGCACATCTTTTAGCATACTCTCCTTATCCCTTTCCGAATTTTCTTGCAAAATAAGGTTGTTCCATTCCGTCTCACCTCCTTCGTAATAAATTGTTTCCAAAGCGTGACACCTCCAGAATACTCTACACCCTAAATATTGCAAGGATTTTGGAATCAAGATTTCTTTCAATGCATTACACTCTTCAAAAGCGAAGGTTCCTATTTTCGTTACCGTATTCGGTATTTCTATTTTTGTCAAACCGGAACAATTCCAAAACGTGGAATCTTTTATTTCCGTTACGCCATCGGGGATTTCTATTTCCGTTAAGCTAGAACAATAGGAAAAAGCCATTATACCTATTTCCGTTACGCTACTCGGTATTTCTATTTCCGTTAAGCTAGAACAACTCGAAAACAAACCGTCTGATATCTTCGTTAAATTGGACGGTAATTTTACTTCCGTCAACGACGTACACTTACTAAACGCAAACTCCTCTATCTCTGTTACCGTATTCGGTATTTCTATTTCCGTTAAGCTAGAACAATTCCAAAACGCGCTAGCCCAAACCTTCGTTAAATCGGACGGCAATCGCACTTTTGTCAACGATTCGCATTTCCCAAATACAAGCTCCCCCGCGTCTTTCAATCCGTCGGGTAGAATAACGGATTTTAAGTTCTTTTGCTCGTAAAACGCATAATCCGCAATATATTTCACCGTTTCGGGTACGGTTATCTCGCTATTTTCGGGCATTTCGTTTTTGTACCCGCACAATAAATTCCCAATACAAAAAAGTCCGTTGGGAGAATTGTTATAAAGCCCCGTTTTATAGAAAACCTTTCTCCCTATCTCCACTCCGTCCAAATTGCTCGGCAAAACAATTTCCGTCAACTTCTCGCAATGAGAAAACGCTTCTTCTCCTATATGTTTTACCGATTCGGGAATTGCGACTTTCGTGAATTTTTGTTTCACTCTGCCTTCTTTATCCGACGCGAACGCTTCCATGCCTATAATTTCCAAACTCTCGGGCAGAACGAGTTCCGTCAGATTGCAAAGTTTAAAGCAACCTCCTGCGAGTACTTTCAAGTTCTTCGACAATGTCGCTCGTTTTAAGCTTATGCAAGAATTAAACGCATAAACCCCAACCTCCGTGACCGTATCCGGGAGGGTTATTCCTTTCAGTTTCGTCATACATGAAAACGCGCTTTGCCCTATGCTCTCTAATTGCGCGGGCAAAGTTAGCCCCGTCGTCAAATTATTGCAACCATAGCCCGTGAACGGGTTCGGCTGCATCGACGGATCATTTTTCCCAAGGAAAAAACCTTTGTAGGCAATCCGTTTTACGGGTAAGCCTTTGAACGTATCGGGCAAGCTGATTTCCCCTGCTAAACTCGCTTTGCCCTGGGAAATTTCGTATCCGCTTTCGTCTTCCAATAACGCGTACTCAAAGCCGTTTTCGTCGTAGAACGTCGTTTCAATTTCTTTCACGGTATAGGAAAACGTAGCGGACAAAGAATTTTTATACGCCCCACTCCCAACCGCTACAAGTTCTATTTCATAAGTTCCGACTTCCGTCAAAAAACCCAAGTCAAAAGAAGTTTCCAATGTTTCGTATTCTGTATCCCGTATCTCCAAAAGATACCTGTCGGCGTTTTCCACTTCGTCCCAAACGAGCGTTTTCCCCTCCGCCCGAAGATTTTGAGGCGTGGAAAGCCGGTTGTCTTCCCCTGTTCCGCCCAGGTCTACACAAGCGCAAAATAAGAAACATACGCTTGATAACAACAAACATATTATTTTATGCATAAATTTTTTCATAATAATTCTCCTTGTATACAATTATACCATTATATTTATATATACTTTATATACCATATTTTTCGTGTTTTGTCAATAGTATCAAGTTAATTTTATGGAAGTTTTTACCTTTTTAAACTAATATTTAATCAGCTATTTGTATAATAAATTATTTCTATTCGTAAAATGATTTTGATCTATATATCGTTAAACTTTTCTTTGCTTTTTATGAAAAATTATAAAAAATTTTTCCACTTTTTTCAAAAAAACTCTTGACAAATCCGTTCTATTGTGATATTATTTTAATATCAAAACCATATAGGAGCTATGTTATGGAAGAAATTATTTTGAAAAACAAGAAAAAAGGTATGCAAACGTTGCTTGGCTGTATTGCAGTTGAGTTGGTATTGATCGCAATCGTGATCGTTTCGGCGATCAACCAATTGGAATGGTTGGCGATCGTAGCGGGTGTAATCGCGTGTATCGCTTGGATTCCCCTTTGCGGGCTTCGGATTTTGAAACCGCAAGAAGCGCTCGTATTGACCTTGTTCGGGAAATACATAGGCACGATCAAGGGCGAAGGCTTCTACGCAGTCAACCCGTTCTGTTCGTCGGTAAACCCAGCGGCAAAGACGAAACTTTCGCAAAGCGGTGACGTTAATAGCGCGAAACCCGGGTTAAACGTAGCGGATGACGGTACGCTTTCGCTTGAAGTTATCGATAAAAAAATCTCACTCAAGATTATGACGCTCAATAATACTCGTCAGAAGATCAACGACTGTTTGGGCAACCCTATCGAAATCGGGATTGCGGTTATGTGGAAAGTTGTCGATACGGCGAAAGCGGTGTTTAACGTAGACAACTATAAGGAATATTTATCCTTACAATGCGACAGCGCGTTGAGAAACGTGGTACGTGTTTACCCTTACGACGTAGCGCCGAACGTAGACACGACGGGCGACGGGCAAGCAGACGACGGTAGTTTGCGCGGTTCGAGCGAAGTTGTAGCTTCCCGTATTCGTAAAGAAATTCAAGACCGCGTAAACGAAGCGGGACTTGAAATCATTGAAGCGCGCATTACCTATCTTGCGTACGCGCCCGAAATTGCGGCGGTCATGTTGCAACGCCAACAAGCGTCTGCGATTATCGACGCGAGAAAGATGATCGTAGACGGCGCGGTCGGCATGGTCGAAATGGCGCTCGATCGTTTAGAAGAAAATCAAAAAATCAAATTGGACGAAGAACGGAAAGCGGCTATGGTTTCCAACTTACTCGTCGTACTTTGCGGTAACCACGACGCGCAACCCATCGTTAATACAGGAAGTTTATACTAAACATGAGCGAAAAGAAACAAGTACCTTTACGGCTTTCCCCCAAGCTCTACGACGCCATCGCGTCTTGGGCGGAAGACGATTTCCGTTCTGTCAACGGACAAATTGAATATCTGTTATCCGAATGCGTTCGACAACGCAAGAAAAACGGGAAATACGTTTCCGACGAAATCGACGTACCCCCTGAACTCGATATCGAATAACACCCCTACCGTAAGCGGAAAACCTGCTTACGGTATTCGGCTTTATTTTAAAGTAAAATTATTTTCTTTTAAGGAGAAAGACATTATGAATATCGGCATTATCACAGGCGCGTCAAGCGGACTTGGCGTAGAGTTTTATAAACAGCTCCAAACGGAAAATTTGGACGAGATTTGGGTGATTGCAAGACGGGAAAACCGCTTAAACGAATTAAAAGAAAAATATGGTAAAATTTCAACGAAAGTCGTACCCATGGACGTGACGACGCGTGAGAACATGGAAAAACTCACCGCCCTTTTAAAGGAAGAAAATCCCTCCGTTCGATTCTTGATCAACAACGCTGGATTCGGTACGATCGGGAATTTAGACGAAGCCGATTACGACGTCCAAGGCAAGATCGTAGAACTCAACGTTCGCGCCTTGACCGAAATCACGACCATCGTTTTGCCTTACATGGTCGAAAAATCGTATATCGTCAACACCTGTTCAATCGCATCCTTCGTACCGAACGCAAGAATGACGGTCTATTCCGCTACGAAAGCGTACGTTATGAGTTTTACAAGATCGTTGCGTTTTGAACTTAAAAAGCGCAAAATCAACGTCACGGCGATTTGCCCCGGTCCGATGGACACCGAGTTTTTGGCGGTAGCAGGTATTGAAAAAGGCACTTCCAAGACCTTTGACACACTCCCCCGTTGCAACGTTGAAAAGACGGCGAAATACGGTTTGAAAGCGGCGAAAAAGGGCAGATGCGTGTACACGCCCCACCCCTTCTTTAAACTTTACCGTCTACTTGCCAAAATTTTGCCCAC
>JAFTKR010000033.1 GCA_017453165.1 Clostridia bacterium
ACTTCAGACGTACCGCTAATCGTGTAGTTACCACGGAACAATACGCGTCCATCAAGGTTCGTTACGTTAACTTTAGAGTTTTCAATGAGAATATCGTTGCCCGTCGAAGCGTTTACGCAAACAATGTCAAGGTCAAGAGCCGTCGAGTTTTCTACAAAGATTTCCGAACCGTTCAAAAGGTTTAAGTCGGAATTATCGCCGTCAAGACCAATCAAATACGTACCCGTTACTCCCGTAGCAACGATCTTAACACCGTCGAACGTAAGCGTTTGGTTCTCAAACATCCAGAATACTGCCGTGCTCGGTTTTACGGAAGGATCTACGATAATCGTACCGTTCTTGAACGTCGTCGTGCCGAAATAGAGATCGTCTTCCGTGAGCGTAAGCGTATTGCCGTTCAAATCGATTACTGCCGCTTTCGTAATCGCGCGTTGGCTCGTAAGTACAGGCGTAGCATCGCTATTAAGAACGATCGTATCGCTTTCTACTGCCGCTACAAACGCCGCTTCAAGCGTTTCGTATGTAACGTCGCCAATTTTTGCAACGTTTGTCTCGTTGGCGCTTGCTGTAACCGTCGCCAACGGGGAGAAGGTATCTTTCTCAAGACTAACGACGCCCACTGCGGATGCGGACAACGTCAACGCCGATAAGAAAGCTACCAAAGCAAATTTTTTGCTCATTTTGCTTTTCATTTTTTTACCTCCAAAAATGAATTTTCTACCTAAAAATTTATGCCGATTTTTTTACCTATTATATATACAATATTATATATACAATATTTTTCGAGTAAATATTTTATTAGTGTAATCCGTAGAATTACACTAAACGGAAGACGTCTTCCGTTTTTTTGCGCAACAGTCACGTATACCGTTTCCCCCTGTAAGGGACAATACCGCACTATACGCTATTATACGAATGTATTATAACTCTATCTTTTCACTATGTCAACTATTTTTATAATAAATCGTAAAAAAATGATAAAAAATTGTTTGTTCTTAAAACAAATGATCGAGCATTTATTACTAAAAAAACGAGATTGCCACATTTCGCCTACGGCTCATTCGCAATGACGGTTGCTTGGAATTGCTCCCACTTCGCTTATATGCTATACTTTTTATAATAGGGACAACTTTTCACCTATATTATAATTAGGCATTACCTAAATGTCAAGTATTTTTTAGGTAAAACCTAATAAAATATAGTTATGGATAATTTGGAAATGATGATTTCGGCGAACTTAAAAAAAGAGATTGAGACGTGTGGAAAGAGCAAAACGCAGATTGCGCAAGAGCTTGGGATTTCCAAGCCCACCTTATCGCAATATCTTTCGGGGCGGATTATGCCGTCCTTGCCTACGTTTGCAAGGTTGTGTATGATTCTCGATTGTTCCGCCGACGATATTTTAGGCACTCGTTAAGCTTTTTTTCATCGTATATTTCAAGGGGCAGGTATGCTTTCAACGCATACCTGCCCCTATCTTTTTTTGTAAAATTTAACCGATCATATTGATTAGTGATTGAACGAAAGTAACGATGCTTTCTCCCGCGCCGATAAACCACGTTGCGATCGAGCTCCACCAGCCCATTCCCGTCGTGCCCAAGAATGTAACGATCAAATCAATGATCGTAACGGGTAATAAAAGGATTTCACAAGCCAACCCAACGAGAATGATTGCTATGAGCGCAACCGCGGCGATTGCAATCACGATCACGGAAAACAAAATCATTACGATCTCGGTAAGTAACGTAAAAACAAGTAAAGAATTCATATCCATAGTATCACCTGTTTACGCGACGGGGAATAACGCCACGATTTTTTGAATGATATCCGCCGTAAGCGTACCGACTTCGTTATAGCAAACTTTAAGTAAATTGGTATCCACGAAGAGTAGTTCGCTTGCGCTATACCAGCCCAACGCTTCAATGAGTTGTAAGGCAAAGAGCAAAGCGAATACGACGACTACGCACACCGCAAGACCGAGTACAACGCCGAACACGCCGTCGATTACGTGGAACATAGAATTTTCAGCCGAAAGGTTAACGAAATGAAGAAGAATCCGCATCGAGATGGCAATGACGATTTCAATTACCACGCAAAGCAGGATACCCGTTATAATTTGTCCAACGACGGGCATAATTCCAGCAGGCAATTCAAAAGGCAGAACGCCGACGAGCATTCCTTCCACTTGCGCCGAGAAATTCACGCTCAATTCCCCGATCGAAGCAAGAATCCCGCCTTCCGCAACGAAGGGCGAGAAGGGAAGCCAAAACGCAAGTACCGCGCCCAACAGATACGCAACTGTCGAAAGCAACGAATAGAGCGAAGACAAAATCCCTTTTTCGTAGCCTTTATAAACTCCGCACATCAAACCGCCGATCAATAAGTAGTCGAGAATATTTTTATCTGCTGCGTCCCAAAGGTCTTGGAAGGCTTGCGTCGCGCAAATATCCGCGAGCGCACCCGTCGCCAAGGGAGTTGCGTTGATCAAAACGACGATGGTATCGACGATTACGCCACAAACGAACATATAGTCTAAACCGATAACGACTGCGGCGAGTAACCGACTTAAAAAGCTGGGACGGCCGTCTAATTTGTCTAAATATTTTTTTCTGCGACGGTCCTGCATTCTTTCGAGTCTATCTACTTCGTCTACGTCTTCGGGATCGTCCAACTCTTCAAACTCTTCCCGTTCAATCCGACGGAAGCGGTCTTCTCTACGCAAAAAGTCTTGCATACGCTTGTTGTCCATCTTCTTTTCTCTCGGATAGATTACGAGCCGAACGATGGCGAACACGAGCATGGACACCGTCGCGCAAACGACCGCCGCCACGATCACGGGAACGAATTCCCCAAACTCGCCAAGAGTTCCTTGCAAAACTTTGAGTACAACGGCATAGACGTTTACTGCGACCATCCAAGCCACGATACCCCAAGACATCTTTCGTACGCCTGTTCCAAATCCGACTAACGCGACAAGTCCTAACGCTACTAACGGTAGCATCATAACGTAGCCCAAAATCTGTTCTACGGTCGCGTCAACGGCTAAAACGGTATTGATCATGTACTTTCTCCTTTTTTATATTTTCGGGTTAATTCCCGAATCTCGTTATGCGTTCTATCGTCTTTTTCAAGGCTTGAACGCGTATTTATTTATTGAAATTATCCTTCAAAGAAACGATTTCCGACAACACCAAACCGCCCTTTTCGTCTACGCATTTCTTATAGTAGCCAACGCGCATGAGTTGGAACGCCGTGTCGTCCTTGACGCTTGCAAGATAGGGTTCGGCTTTTCCGTAGAAGATATGTTCGCTATCTAAATTCATTCTCTCGCCGAAATCCTGTCCTGCGTATTCCGCATCCTTCAACAGTACGCCGTAGCGACGAATCTCTGCGTCTACGCCCGTCAAGCCGTCTACCCATTGGATCGTGCCTTTGACTTTGATTCCGCTCGTATCGTTTGCCGAACGACTGTTTTCTACGTACGAGCATTTGAGTTCTACCACTTCGCCCTTCTCGTCCGTAACCACTTCGTCGCAATGGATAATGTACGCGCCTTTCAAACGCACGTACCCGTCCTTTTTCAAACGTTGGTATTTCGGCGGAGGATCGAGCGAGAAGTCCGATTTATCGATATACACGACGGAAGAAAACGCTACCTTTCTCGTCCCGAGTTCGGGTTTTAAAGGATGGATTGCGGAATCCAATTCTTCCGTGCCTTGATAGTTCGTAATCGTGACTTTCAAGGGGTTCAACACCGCCATGGCGCGTTCTGCGTTCTCGTTCAAATAGTCGCGAATACAAGCTTCCAAATAGGAAAGTTGACATTCGGAGTTTGCTTTCACCACCCCGATCTTCGTACAGAAATCCAACAACGCTTGGGGGGGTACGCCACGGTTCCGAAGTCCCGTGACCGTCGGCATTCTCGGATCGTCCCAACCGTGGACGTGACCTTCTTCGACGAGTTTCTTCAAATACCGCTTGGACATAACCATGTTTGTGATCGCAAGTCGCGCAAACTCGATTTGACGGGGTTTCGGTTGGAAACCGAGTTGAATCCCTACCCAATCGTAAAGAGGACGATGGTCTTCAAATTCGAGCGTACAAAGGGAATGGGTTACCCCTTGCAAATAGTCGCAAATCGGGTGCGCGTAGTCGTACATAGGATAGATACACCACTTATCCCCCGTGCGGTGATGGGTGGCGCGTAAGATACGGTAAATGACGGGATCGCGCATATTCATGTTCGGCGAAGCCATGTCGATCTTCGCGCGCAAACATTTGCTTCCGTCGGGATATTTCCCGTCCCGCATTTCTCTAAAAAGTTGCAAGTTTTCCGCTACGCTACGATCTCTATACGGACTGTTTTTCCCCGGTTCGGTGAGCGTACCGCGCGTTGCGCTGATTTCGTCGGGCGACAAATCGCAAACGAACGCCTTTCCGTCCGTAATGAGCTGTTCCGCGTATTCGTAGATTTTTTCAAAGAAATCGGACGCGTACACTTCTTTCGCCCAATCGTAACCGATCCAAGCGATATCTTTACGGATCGCGTCCACGAACTCCGTCTTTTCCTTGGACGGGTTAGTATCGTCGAAAAAGAGATTGCATTTTCCGTGATACTTTTGCGCCGTACCGAAGTTGACGAGCATGCTCTTGACGTGTCCGATATGCAAATACCCGTTCGGTTCAGGGGGGAAACGGGTTTGAATTTCCGTTACTTTCCCTTGATCGATATCGTCGTTAATAATTTGTTCAATAAAATTCGTAGCTTCAATTTTTTCCATAAATATTTCTCTTAAAATTTTGTATTTCGTCGTTAATACTCAACGCTTATCTTTTTTCGACAACCGTTAAAACGCAGAGAAGCGAGCAAGACAAGGAAAGATGCGGATTTCCGCAAGGACGAGCTACCCGTTAAGAAAAGCGTTGATAACGCTTTTTAGGGGCGAGATGAGCAAACACATATTCAAAGGTGTTTGCGGTGTCCGAGAACAACGCTCTCCTTACGTTGTTCGAGAGTTTACTTGACGTAAACGAGCAAGGAAAACGCAAGTCTTGACGCAGTATTGAGATAATCACACGCTTATCTTCAGAACCAAGCAAGACAAGAAGCGTTGAGCACGTTGCAGGGAGCGTACTATGCGTACGTGACCAAAACGCGCGGAAACGCGACGCAGTATTGCGACGGTTATCAAGATAAGCCTACAATCGTGCCGTCGGCAAGAAGATCAATCTTCTCCGCCGCCGGATGCGCTCCAAGCCCAGGCATCAACATGATTTTGCCGGAGATGGCAACGATAAAGCCTGCGCCACCTTTTAAGACGACGTCGCGAATCGTTACTCTAAAGCCGGTAGGACGGCCCAAGAGTTCGGCATTGTCCGAAAGGGAGTATTGCGTTTTCGCGATAATGACGGGTAAATTGCCCATTCCCTTTTCTTCGATGGTTTTAATCTTCGCTTCCGCTTCTTCCAAGAAGTCTACGCCGTCCGCGCCGTAAATTTTCTTCGCAACGTTTTCGATTTTTTCTTTGATACTCTGTTCAAGTTCGTAAGGATGGCAAAGCTTGGACGGGATTTCGCAAGCCTTAACGACTTCTTCCGCAAGCTCTTTTCCACCTTCACCGCCCTTCAAGAATACGTCGGTAAACACCGCTACCGAGCCAGCTTCTTTCACCGCTTGAATGACGTAATCGGTTTCTGCTTTCGTATCGGTAAAGAAACGGTTCATCGCAACGACGACGGGTTTCTTGTAGACGTTCTTCACGTTTTCGATATGCTTTAAAAGGTTAGGCATACCCTTTTGCAGAGCGTCGAGATTTTCTTCTGCAAGCGTTTCTTTTTGCGCTCCGCCGTGGAGTTTCAACGCTTTTACGGTCGCCACGATTACGACGCAATTCGGTTCGATTCCCGCCGCGCGACACTTGGTATCCAAGAATTTTTCCGCGCCGAGATCCGCGCCGAAGCCCGCTTCCGTGACCGCATAATCAGCAAGACTCATTGCCGCGTACGTTGCTTGAACGCTGTTACAGCCGTGCGCGATATTCGCAAACGGTCCGCCGTGAATGATAGCAGGCGTGCCTTCGAGCGTTTGTACGAG
Source organism: Clostridia bacterium (assembly GCA_017453165.1). Classification (GTDB taxonomy): domain Bacteria; phylum Bacillota; class Clostridia; order Christensenellales; family Borkfalkiaceae; genus Scatosoma. Next base: position 6,095 of record JAFTKR010000033.1, read on the forward strand.
ATTGGGTTTCATAGCGTCTTTCAAAAGTACCGCCATAGAACCGACTGCGCCGGGGATATCTTTCGCGCGAACGTAGTCCCCGCTCTTATTCAACCCGACGATAATATTGCCAAGTCGTTTTTTCAAGTCTTCAATATCCGTTGCAAGGCAAAGCACCGCCATGATCTCGCTTGCCGCCGTGATGTCGAAATGGTCTTCCCGTTCCACGCCACGGCCCTTTCCGCCGATCGTCACGTTAATGAGCTGACGTTCGTTCATGTCCATACAACGATGGAAATAGATATTATCAACGTCGATATCGAGCGCGTTACCCCGGAAGATATGGTTATCCATCAACGCGCAAAGTAAGTTATTCGCCGTCGTGATGGCGTGTAAATCGCCCGTGAAATGGAGATTGATTTCCGCCATGGGTACGACTTGGGCGTATCCACCGCCAGCCGCGCCACCCTTGATTCCGAATACGGGACCGAGCGACGGTTCGCGAAGGGCAAGACAGGCGCTCTTTCCGATTTTGGAAAGTCCGTCCGCAAGCCCGATAGAAACGGTCGTTTTCCCTTCGCCCGACGACGTGGGATTGATGGCGGTCACTAAGACAAGTTTCGCGTTTCTTTTAGCGTCTTTGGGCAAAGAAATTTTCGCTTTATATTTCCCGTAAAGCTCCAATTCGTTTTCCGTCAAACGGAGCTTTTTTGCAATTTCACGAATATCTTGAAGTTTTGCGCTTTCGGCAATTTCGATATCAGACAACATATTAAGGTACTCCTAAAAACATTCTCGTCTTTACATTATAACATATATTTTCAAAAATGGGAATAAATATCCTTGCAATTTTTCAAACTTTTTTAATTTTTTTTATAAAAAAAATGATTAAACAAACCCACGAGAAGAAATTTTCGAAAAGGAAGTAAAAGCATTTGACTTCACACGTAAAAAAATTGTATAATATCTGTGTATAAATTTTTATGTAAGGAGCTATTACCATGGCAGAAAAAAGAGCGGTAACAATGGAAAAACTCGTTTCCCTTTGCAAGACGCGCGGATTTATTTTCCCCGGTAGCGAAATCTACGGCGGACTCGCGAATACTTGGGATTACGGTCCTTTGGGCGTTGAGCTCAAAAACAACGTTAAAAAAGCTTGGTGGAAAAAATTTATTCAAGAAAATCCCCACAACACGGGCGTCGATTGCGCGATACTCATGAATACCCGTACTTGGCAAGCTTCGGGGCATCTGGGCGGATTCTCCGATCCTTTGATGGACTGTAAGGCTTGTAAGGCTAGACACCGCGCGGATAATCTCGTAGAAAATTACGTTGCGAAAAAGGGGTTGGACGTAAAAGTCGAATCCATGGACAACGACGCGCTCGAAGCGTTTATCCAAGAACATAAAATCGTTTGCCCGATTTGCGGAAATTCAGACTTTACGTCGATTCGTAAATTCAACTTGATGTTCAAGACCTTCCAAGGCGTTACCGAAGATTCGGCGAATACCGTATACCTTCGTCCCGAAACGGCGCAAGGGATCTTCGTAAACTTCGCGAACGTACAACGTTCCACCCGTATGCGCGTACCGTTCGGCATCGGTCAAATCGGAAAATCTTTCCGTAACGAAATTACGCCCGGAAACTTCACTTTCCGTACCCGTGAATTTGAACAAATGGAACTTGAATTCTTCTGCAAACCCGGTACGGACCTTGATTGGTTTGCGTATTGGAAAGATTTTTGCCGTGATTGGCTCTTGTCGCTTGGCATGAAAGCGGAAAATCTCCATCTTCGCGACCATTCAAAAGAAGAACTTTGTTTCTATTCAAAAGCGACGACCGACTTTGAATATAACTTCGCGTTCGGTTGGGGCGAACTTTGGGGGATTGCGGACAGAACGGATTACGACTTGACGCAACACGCAAAAGAATGTGGTAAAACGATCGACTACGTAGACCCCGTTACCAACGAAAGATACGTACCTTACGTTATCGAACCGTCCCTTGGCGCGGATCGCGTGGTACTTGCGTTCTTGACGGACGCGTACGACGAAGAAGTGGTAGACGCGGAAAAGAACGACGTACGTACCGTACTTCGTTTGCACCCTGCGCTTGCGCCTTACAAGTGCGCGGTATTGCCTTTGCAAAAGAATTTGAGCGAAAAGGCGGACGAAGTATACGCGAAGATGATGAAGAAGTTCCCGACGACTTACGACGTTACGGGTTCGATTGGAAAACGTTATCGCCGTCAAGACGAAATCGGCACGCCCTACTGCGTAACGATCGACTTCCAAACGTTGGAAGACGAAACGGTTACGGTACGCGACCGCGACAGTATGGAACAAATCCGCGTTTCGATCGACGAAGCGATCAAATATATCGAAGAAAAAATTGAATTCTAAACTTTATCGATTATAAAAAACTCGACCATGGGTAGGCGATTTGCCAACCCATGGTCTTTTTAGTCTTTTGATTTTTCCCTTCTATTTTTTGAGATTGCCACACGTTTCCGCGATTGTCATTGCGAGTGAAGCGCGCGAGCAAGGCTTGCCTTGCGACACTACGAGCTTTTTGCGAAGTATATACGCGTTTTACATTTTTAATCTCTTTATTGCTTCCGCCCTATCCTCAGCATTAAACACCGCGCTACCCGCTACTATTACGTTTGCGCCGGCGGAAATGATTTCGGAAACGTTTTCAAAGTTTACGCCACCGTCGATTTCAAGATCGATCGGCAAACCGAGCTCGTCGATAGTTGCGCGGATTTCACGAAGTTTATCCAAGGCGGACGGAATGAATTTTTGACCGCCGAAACCGGGGAATACGCTCATAACGAGCACCATGTCGCAAAGGGGAATAACGTCTTTTATCGCGGACACGGGTGTGCCGGGATTGATGACTGCGCCACACTTTACCCCCGTCGATTTGATAAGTTTTAAAACTTCCGCTAAATTTTCTTTACACGCTTCATAGTGTACGGTAATAATATCCGCGCCCGCTTTTGCAAAACGTTCTACGTACTTTTCAGGCTCTACGATCATTAAATGGCAATCGAGCGGTAAACTCGTGCGCTTGCGGATATCTTCCACCATTTTTAAACCGAACGTGATATTGTTGACGAACACCCCGTCCATCACGTCGCAATGCACCACGTCCGCGCCCGAACGCTCCAACGATTCCACTTCTTCGCCCATTTTTGCAAAGTCCGCCGACAAGATCGACGGCGCGATTTTTACGTTCTTCATTCGTATTTCTCCTTTTTTTCTATATAACTTGCGCGAAGCTGTCCGCACGCGCCACCGATATCCACCCCGATTTGACGGCGCAAAGTCGCGCTCAATCCGCCTTTTTCAAGCATTCCTAAAAAGCGATAAGCCGACTTATCGTCCGTAGATTTCAACTCCCGTTCCTTGACTTCGTTCAAACGGATCAAATTTACGTGACAGGGCTTTCCTTTCAATAGTTCGATCAAGCCTTGCGCGTGTTCTTCGTCACAGTTCTCGCCTGCGATTAGAGTATATTCAAAATAATATCTTCTTCCCGTCTTTTTGAAATAATGATCGCAGGCTTTCAAAATCTCTTGGATTTTATACGCCTTGGCTACGGGCATGACCTTGGCGCGCGTGACGTCGTCCGTCGCGTGCAAAGACACCGTTAAATTCACGGGGAAACCTTCGTCCGCCAACTGATACATTTTCGGCACGATTCCGCAAGTCGATAACGATACGTTTCTCGCGCTGATTCGGATTCCGTCTTCCGCGGTAAGAAGTTTTAAAAACTTGACGGTTTCGGCGTAGTTGTCGAGTGGCTCGCCACTCCCCATCAAAACGACGTTCGTCACTGCCCGTCCGTCCTTGCCTGCGCCGTCCTTGATATCCTTTTTATGAAGCGCGTTCACGATCAAAATTTGCGATAAGATCTCCCCCGCCGTCAAGTTTCGGATCAACCCGTTTAACGTCGAAGCGCAAAACTTGCAACCCATCCTGCATCCAACCTGCGTCGATACGCATTGGGTATATCCGTACTTATATTTCATAAGTACCCCTTCGACAAGATTCCCGTCCGCAAACTCAAACAAGAATTTTTCCGTTCCATCTGCGGAATAGAAAGTTTCTTTGATCTTGATCGGCTCGTTTTCGTACTCTTCTTTGAGCCGTTCTTTAAAGGCTTTGGAAAGGGAAGTGATCCCGTCGATCGTTTTCCCCTGCATAATCCCTTCGTAGAGCTGTTTCGCGCGGAACTTCTTCTCCCCCAAGGCAAGCGTCAGTTCTTCCATCTCCAAAAGGGATAAATCCTGTATGATTTTCTTCATCTTCCACCCCTTTTCAAGACTTTTTCGAGAATTTCGCCACGTAAAAACCTGCCCCGTACGCGGTATCGGGTAAAAATTGCAAACCGTATTTCTTCTTTTCGTGGGCAAGCGGAGAATCGAGTTCTTCCAATACAAACTCCGTATGCGTTCTTAAAAATTCTCCCACGATAGAATCGTTTTCCCGTTCAAATAACGAACAGGTCGAATAATACAACGCACCGCCTTTTTTGACGTATCTCGATGCGTTTGACAAAATTTCCGATTGAGCTTTTTTTAACGCGGTAAAATCGCTTTCCTTTCGGAACAGTTTGATATCGGGATTTTCCGAAACCGTACCGAATCCCGAACAGGGCGCGTCGCAAAGCACGCCGTCGAAAACTTCTTCGTACTCACTATCAAACGCCGAACTGTCCTTTTGCAGGGCAGTCACGTTCGTAACCCCCATACGCTTTACGTAACTTTCAATGAGTCCAACGCGGTGTTCGTGCAGTTCAAAGGCAGTCACGCTACCGCATTTTTTGGAAAGGAGCACCGATTTCCCACCGGGCGCGGCGCAAGCGTCCAAAAACTTTTCGCAAGGCGCTACGCAATCGCAAATCGCGATACTGCCCACCGATTGAAAGGTGTAATCCCCCCGTTCGTAGCCTTGGTCACGGACGAAGTTCTCAAAGAGAAAATTGCCCGTAAAGGGGGTACAGGTATGCGACTTTTGCAAATATTGTTCTTGATTTTTCTCAAACCGAACGGACACGCCACCGCTTTTAGCCGTCGCGATTTTGTCCGCTCTTTCCCCGTATTCTTTCTTCAAAAACCGATAGGCGTACAAAGGGTAGGATAAGCGAATCGCATTCCCTTCGTCCCCTTTAGGAAGGGATACATCCACCTGTTCACGATCGAACCGACGTAAAAAGGCGTTCACGAACCCACTCACACCGCTTTTCCCCAACTTTTTACAAAGGGTGACGGCGCAATCGGTGACCATATACTTTTGCTTGTCCATAAAAAGGAGCATATACAGGGAAATTTTCAAAATCGTGCGTACCGAAAGTTTCGGAGCTTTCGGCGCGTAATGTCGAATACAAAAATCGAGATATAAATCGTTTTCAAGTACCCCGTACGCGATTTTGACCGTACGGGAACGGTACTGCTCTTCGATATACGTTTCCGCAATCGCCTGTTTTAAATGCGTACCGTCCGAATATACTTTCGTTAAAATGAGATAGGGATCGTAGACGGGATTGCTCAACATTCAAACACGTCCCCCTTCGTTACCTTTCTCCCATTCAAAAAGTCGCTCCCTTTCATGCGTTTTCCACCCGACGCTTGAAGCTCCAAAATTTTAATTGCGCCGTCACGGCAACGCACGATTAAACCCTTTTTCGGAGAATCGGTCAACACTTCGCCCATGCTCGCCGTTTCCACGTCTTGGGGCAATGCACATTCTTCCACCGCATATACGTTGACTTTCAAACCGTTTACGGCGGTGTACGCCGTCGGTTCGGGATTCATTGCGCGAACGAGATTCTCAATCTCTTTCGCCGTTTTTGAAAAATCTATTTTCGCCTGTTCTTTGCCGATCTTTCTTACGACGTTTACGCCGTCCGCGCTTTGTTTTTCCAAAGTATAGTTTCCGCTTTCCAACAATTTCAACGCATTAACAATCAGTTCCGCGCCGATTTCAGAAAGCCTTGCAGAAAGCTCTCCGCAAGTTTCCTTTTCGCCGATCGGCGTCCGCTCTACGAGCAGGATATCGCCAGAATCCAATCCAAGTTCGGTCTTCATAATCGACACGCCCGTTTCCGTTTCCCCTGCCAAGATACAGCTTTGTATGGGGGACGCGCCACGGTATTTAGGAAGCAATCCTGCGTGGATATTCCATACGCCCAAGGGGAAAGCGTCCAATACTTCTTGCGTCAAAATTTGACCGTACGCGCAAGTAATTAAAACGTCCCCACCGAGCGCCTTGACGTCTTCTATTTCTTCTTTGATTTTTTGCGGTTGCAACACGGGCAAGCCTGCGTTCAAAGCAACCGTCTTTACGGGCGGTGGCGTCAAAATGCCTTTCCGTCCCTGCGGTTTATCCGTCTGCGTAATTACGCCGACCACGTTACCACCGTGTTCTATAATTTTTTGTAAGGGCAGGACGGCAAATTCGGGCGTCCCTGCAAATACGATTTTCATACGTTCTCCTTAATCCAGCGAAAAAAGAAAGCGTTTGCTTTCGTCCACGCCGTAGGCATTATGTCTTTTACGAATTTTTCTCAATATGAGAAGCCTTATCGATATACAAAACCCCGTCGAGATGGTCTAATTCGTGACAGATCGCGCGCGCGAAAAAGCCTTTCGCCTGTAAAAGGAATTTCTCCCCGTTCCGATCTTGGAAAGAGAGTTTCACTTTCATGGGACGAGAAACTATACCACTCTTTCCACGCACGGAAAGACAGCCTTCCCAACCGTTTTGTTCCCCTTTTTGCGACAATATGACGGGATTCACGAACTCAAAATACCCTTCGTCTACGTCCACGACGACCACGCGACGGAGCACGCCGACTTGGGGAGCAGCCAACCCTGCGCCCTGTTCTTTTTTCACGGTATCTTTCATATCGTCCAAAAGCGTCCAAAGCTTCTCGTCAAAAGTTTCCACTTCCGCGCACTTTTGCCTTAAAACGTCGTCACCGACCTGTACTATATTTCTAATTGCCATAATCTTTCTCCTTTGCGTTTAACTCAAATTCACTGGATTTTCTTCGACGGAAACGACCACGTCGCGCGTTCTCGCTTCCGCGCAAATCTCGTAAACGTCGGGCAGGATCTCTCCCCCTAAAAGTCGCATCAAAACTTGGTAGCGGAATTTGTTCTCGATCCGTTTGATCGGCGCTTTCATCTTGTCGAAAAATAAGAAATATTCCGACTTTTCCGAGTACAAATCTTTCAATCCGAAATACACCGTTTTCAACGCTTCCAACGTTTTTTTCTCGTCTTCACCCGTCACCAATACCCGCACGATCTTCGAAAAAGGCGGAAACACCGTCGCCGCGCGACGGGAGATCTCGTTACGGTAAAACCCTTCGTAGTCGTACGTGACCGCGAACCGCAACACGTCGTTTTCGGGGCTGAACGTTTGCAATACGACTTTCCCTTTTTCTTGCGCCCGACCGCTACGTCCTGCGACCTGCGTAATCAGTTGAAAGGTCCGTTCTCCGCTTCGATAATCGGAAAAATGCAAACCCATGTCCGCGTCCAACACCCCTACGAGCGTGACCGACGGGAAATCGTGCCCCTTTGCAATCATCTGCGTTCCGACGAGAATATCCGCTCGTTTCTCGCCGAATTCTTTTAAAATCTTGTAATGTCCTTCCTTTCCGCGCGTCGTGTCGTTGTCCATACGCAAGATGCGCGCCGTAGGATAGAGTTTTTTCAGTTCGTCCACGATCCGTTGCGTACCCGTACCCGTGTACGAAAGTTTGTAGCTACCACATTCGGGGCAAGCCGTCAACGGCTCGTACCTGCCCCCGCAATAATGACATTTTAAGCACTTTTCATCCTTGTGGTAGGTGAGCGAAACGTCGCACGCGTCACACTTTGCAACGTAACCGCATTCCTTACAAATCACCGATTGCGAATACCCGCGACGGTTTAGGAATAAAATCGCTTGATTGCCACTTTCCAAGCATTTTTCTAACTCTTCTTTCAAAGCTACGGAAAAGGACGAATTATTCCCACGACGAACTTCTCTACGCATATCTGCAATCGTGATTTCAGGCAAGGGACGCATATTAATTCGTTTCGTCAGCCGTACCAATCCAAACTCCCCGTCCTGCGCCTTTTTATACGTTTCCACCGACGGCGTTGCGCTTCCTAAAACGAGTTTACAACCGTTGTATTTCGCGCGCAACCGCGCAATATCAAAAGTGGAATATCTCGGCGAAGATTCGCTAAAATAGCTCGAATCGTGCTCCTCGTCGATAATCACGACGCCTAAATTTTCCAAAGGCGCGAAGATCGCGCTTCTCGCCCCGATCGCGATTTTCGCTTCTCCCGAACGGAGTCGCCACCATTCATCAAACTTTTCCCCTGCGGAAAGTCCGCTATGCAAAATCGCCGCGTTTTTGCCAAACCGAGCGCGAAGCTGGGAGAGCATTTGTGGCGTGAGCGAAATTTCAGGCACTAAAAAGATGGAACTTTTCCCTGCTTTTAAAGACTTCGCAATTAAATTCAAATAGATTTCCGTCTTACCGCTACCCGTAACGCCGTGCAACAGTTGCACCGTCCGATCGTCCTTTTCGATATAGGCAACGGCGGTCGCCTGATCAGGAGTTAACGTTCTTTCTTCCATCACCCCTTCGACCGTTTTATAGGGATCGCGCAAAATTTGCTCTTTCGTAACCGTCACGTACCCTTTTTTCAAAAGCGCGTTGACGCCTCCTGCAAATTCACGGTTCAAAATCGCGCAATCGGTCTTACCGTTTTTTTGCAAATACTCGACCACGCCCCATTGGTTTTTCGCATTTTTCGCGATTTGGTAGTCGTCGAGTTCCACGAGCGTAGCGTAGTTTCTCGTCAACTCCCGCACCTTCCCCGTACGCATTTCAGCAGGTAAAAACAGTCGTAAAGTCAACGCTTTCGGGACTTTGTATCGATCCGCCATTTTGTTTGCAAGCTTCAAACACTCGTCCGTCAACGCAGGTAACCCGTCTTCACAAGGCAAAACCTTTTTCATTTTTTCCATGGGATAGCTTGACCGTTCTTTGACGTTCATGACAAACCCCGGCAATACCTTGTTCCCAAACGGCGCGCGAACGCGACTGCCGACAGGCAAATCGTCGTCGCAAAGATAATCGAAAATTCGATCGGTCTCGCCCGACGCTATATCTACGATAACTTCCGCAATCACGTTCGTCACCCCCCTTGTTTTTATCGTGGTTTAATTAAAGTTGCCCCGAAAGTAATTCGAGGCAACGCTGGTTTATTGCTTTTTAATCTTTTGCAATAACGACTTTCCCGCTTGCAATATCCTTACACGCCGACAAAAGCTCTTTATCTCTGCCTGCCGATTCGTGACCGAGATTTCTTTCCGTCTCGATAATTTGACGAGCGCGTTTCGACGCGATCGTGCAAAGCGCGTAACGGCTTACGGGTTCGTCTTCCGTGCCTAATTTTCTAATCATTTCGTCTACCGAAGGTTCGTTAATCATATTGTTCTCCTTTTTTAGGTTATTTTTTCTTAAAATTACTTATTTTTTTCGTTGTCTAAAATATTTCCCAATTCCTGCAAAGCGACGGACAAATCGTCGTTCACAACCGTGTAATCGTACTCCGCGCCTTTTTCAAGCTCAAATTCCAATCTCGAAAGACGGTCTTCAATCTCCTTTTTCGACTCGGTATTCCGACCGGAAAGTCTTGCTTGTAAGATTTCTTTCGACGGGGGCGCGATCATGACGAGCACGCTGTCTGGGAACGCCTTTCTCGCATTCAAACCGCCAATCACGTCAATTTCCAAAATCACCGATTTACTTTCTAATTGTTCTTTGACGAAAGACTTCGGCGTGCCGTAATAACTCCCGAAATGTTCGTCGTATTCCAAAAAATCGTCCGACGCGATCCGCGCGAAAAATTCGTCTTTGCTGATGAAATAATATTCTCTACCGTGCTTTTCGCCGTCCCTAGGCTCTCGCGTCGTACAAGACACTGACTCCACGACGTCGCTACGGATCGAACAAAGCTTTTTCACTAGCGTGCCTTTGCCAACCCCCGACGGACCGGAAACCACCATTAAAACGTTTCTCATTTACTTTTATCCTATTCGTTATTCCAGATTTTGCACCTGTTCTCTGACCTTTTCGATCTCGTTTTTGAGCGCAAGCCCGAGCCTTGTGATCGCGATATCGTTGCTCTTTGAACAAGTCGTGTTCGCTTCTCGGTTAAACTCTTGCACCAAGAAATCCAATTTTCTACCGACGATCGGTTCTTTGCAAATCTCTCTGAACTGCGAAATGTGCGAATACAATCTCGTCAATTCTTCGTCGATATTACTCTTATCCGTAAACACCGCAACTTCGGTAAGAAGTCTTCCTTCGTCCACGTTCACCCCGTCCAAGTAATCCTTCACTCTTTGGGTGAGTTTCTCCCGATATTCTTTCGCAACCAACGGCGCTCTTGCCGACACTTCGCCAACCAACTTCTCAATCGTCGCCATACGGAAAAGCATATCTTCTTTGAGCTTTTCTCCTTCGATTTTTCGCATTACGTTAAGATTCTCTAACGCTTCGTTCAACGCCGTTTTTAACGCAACGACCATCTCTTCGTCAAGCGACGCAACTTCGTCTTGACGCAACACGTCGGGATAACGCAACACCCCCGACACGGTAACGTCGTTCGTAAGTTCGGGAAAGGCTTCCGCAATCGCTTTCGACGCTTCCACGTAGGATTTCGCAACGTTCAAATCTACGGAGAGCGACGTCGGTTTTTCCCGTTTGTCTTTATACGACACGAACACGTCCGCGTGGCCACGGGTTAATTTCTCACGAACGAGCGAACGAGCGACTTCTTCGTACGCCGTAAAAATTCTCGGCATTTTCAAGGACACGTCCAAATAACGGTTGTTGACCGTTTTAATTTCGCAAGTCAGCTCCAATCCGCCTTCTTTGTATTCCCCTTTTCCGTAGCCCGTCATACTCAACATAATCGTCGTTTCCTTCATTGGTTCAAGCGTACTACGTACGCTAACCGATTTTATTATAGCTATTATAGCAAACTTTTTCCCTTTTTTCAAGTCTTAAATAGCACTTTTTTTCGATTTTTCTTTTATTTTTCAAGCATTTTCACAAAAGTCGGCTCGTCGATAATACGAATCCCCAATTTTTTCGCTTTTTCAAGCTTACTTCCGGCGTCCTCGCCCGCCAAAACGAGCGTCGTTTTCGCCGTAACCGAGCTTTGGCAAACCCCGCCCCGTTCTTCAATGAGTTTTTGCGCTTCACTGCGTTTATACCCCGAAAGCGTACCCGTCAAAACGACCGATTCGCCCTTGAATACGCCGTCCACGTCCCCCTTTTCTTCCCAAACGGGAATTACGCCGAGCGCAAACAGTTCTTCGATCTCTTGTAAATTTTCTTCGTCAGAAAAATATTCCACGATCCCGTTCGCCGTGATCTCGCCGATATTTTCCATCTCGGTCAAGCTTTCGACCGTCGCCGTTTTTAAGTTCTCCACGCTCTTAAACGACTTCGCAAGGTCTTTTGCCGCAACCCTGCCTACCCCGCCCACGCCGATTGCGTACAAAAACGCGTCGAGCGTACGAGTCTTACTTTTTTCAATCGCGCCTATCAAATTCGTGATTTTTTTCGTTTTAAAGCCGTCTAATCCTTGTAAATCTTCCGCTTTTAAGCGGTATAAATCGGAAAAGTTTTGTACTTTCCCCTTTTTCAGCAGTAGCTCCGCCGTGCTTTCCGAAAAACCGTCGATATCCATTGCGTTTTTACTCGCAAAATGGGCAAGTTTTGCAACTACTCTCGGTTCACACGTCCGATTCGGACAGAAAAGATGCGCGCCGATCTCGTCCAAAACCGACTCACAATAGGGGCAGGTACGAGGTTTTTGAACTTCTTCGCTATTTTCGTAATGCTCGGTCGCGCCTAAAATTTCGGGAATGACTTCGTTTGAACGGCGTACCAACACCCGACTATGGAGCTTGACGTCTTTTCGCAAAATATCCCCATAATTGTTGAGCGTGGCTCGCGAGACGGTCGCGCCGGCAAGTTCCACAGGTTCTAAAACCGCAAGCGGAGTGAGTTTCCCCGTTCTTCCAACCTGCCAAATAACTTCCTTTAAAATCGTCGTCACTTCTTCCGCTTCAAACTTATACGCAAGCGCCCAACGGGGGAATTTATCCGTCGCGCCCATCACGTCTCTTACGGCTTCGTCGTTGACTTTCACGACCGCGCCGTCCGTCAACACGTCCAACGTACGGCGTTCTCTTTCAATTTCCTGAATAGCGTTGAAAACTTCTTCTCCGTTTTTGCAAACGCAAAAATACGGGAATACCTTAAACCCTTCTTGGATCAAGAAATCGTGCGCTTCCACCTGCGAAAACCGTTCGCCGTTGCCCGTATAATTGACGTCGTAGAAATAAATATCCGGCTTTCTCTCCGCCGTGATTTTGGGATCGAGATTTCGTATCGCCCCTGCGACGGCGTTTCGCGCGTTCTTCAACGGCTCGCTCGCCGTTTGGTTATACTTTTCCAAAACCGACAGACGAATTACCGCTTCGCCACGCACTTCCAAAAGTCCTTGATAGCTAATTTTTAGCGGGAAAGACTTAATCGTCAAAACCTGCGCGGTCACGTCTTCCCCAACCACGCCGTTCCCACGCGTCGTCGCGCGAACGAACGCCCCTTTGTCGTAAGTCAAGCAAAGGGTTAAGCCGTCGAACTTATATTCCACGGTATACGTCACGTCCGAAGCCGTCTTTTCAACGCGCGTCGTAAACGCGCGCAACTCTTCTTCGGACACCGCCTTATCCAAACTGAAAAGCCTTGCAACGTGTTCGTGCTTTTGAAACCCCTTGATCGGTTCTCCGCCCACCCGTCTGGTCGGCGAATCGGGATAGACTTCTCCGCTTTCCGCTTCCAGCTTTCTCAATTCGTCGTAGAGCGTATCGTACTCTTTATCGGAAACCGTCGGCTTGTCAAGCACGTAATATTCGTGCGCCCACTTATTCAAAATATCGGTCAGTTCTCTTTGTCTGCTCATGCGTTCCCCTTTTTTATAACACCGTCAACGGCGCAAGCGACGCGGAAAGTTGTTTGATTCCTAATTCTTTGAACGCGATATCCAAAATCATATTCGCGCCCGCGCCACGCATTCCGACGATCGTGCCCTGCCCGAATTTCGGATGGGTAACCACGACGCCGATTTTGAACGCGCTCAAATCTTTCCCTTTTGCCAATGCAGTTTTGTTCAAGCTCTTCACCCCGCCGTACACGACGCCGACGGGCTTTTTCTCCGTTTGCGAACCGTAGCTCACCCCGTAATTTGAGGACCTGCCTCCACCGTAGGTGGAATTTGAACCGTAATTCGAGCCGTAACTGCTCGATCCGTAACTATTTCCGTTCCAAGTACTGCGTTTCACTGCCGAATTGCCGTAATTTGAACCGTAGTTAGAGCCCCCACCCGTGTACAAGTTTTTGGAAGACGAATATCTCGCCGCGCCGTACGCGCCGTTCCCAAACGCTTCGGGATCGTCGTCGCCGTAGCCCGTATCTCCGTAGCCGTAGGAAGATCTTCTTTCTTCGCGCGGTAATTCAATTTCTTTCGCAAGTTCTTTTAAGAATCTCGAACGCATCGTCGGTTCACGCTTTCCGTACAAGTACCGACTTTTGGAACGGGTGAGATAAAGCCGTTCTCTCGCCCGCGTGATAGCAACGTAGGTAAGCCGTCTTTCTTCTTCGAGTTCGTCGGGGTTATCGACGCAACGGGAAACGGGCAAAATATTCTCTTCCATACCCACGATAAACACGCACTTAAACTCCAACCCCTTGACCGAGTGAATAGTCGCAAGGGTAACGTAGTCGCTATCGTCCATTTCGTCGGTGTCGGAAGAAAGGGTGACTTGGTTTAAATAATCGGTCAAGCTAGCCCCTTCGTTTAAACGGCAATACTCTTCCACCGAGTTGATAAATTCTTCTATATTGGCAAGTTTATTGATACTCTCGTCCGAATTATCCGAATACGCGCCACGCATATTCGTATCGATAACGATTTGCTTGACCAATTCGTTTACGGGCAAATCTTGGCTTTCCAAAATCCATTTCTTGACGAGAGATCGAAAATCGACGAGTTTTTGTCGAGTCGCCCCCGTGAACCCAATTTCGTCCAGATCAAGAAGCGCGTCGTACACCGAAAGTTCAGTTTCAAACGCATAATTTTGCAAGGCTTCCACCGTCTTTGCGCCAATCCCACGCTTGGGGAAGTTGATAATCCGCACCGCCGCTTCACTGTCAAACGGGTTGTTGATCAGTCGTAAATAGGCAAGCAAGTCCTTAATTTCTTTCCGTTCGAAGAACTTAAAGCCCCCAAACACCTTGTAGGGAATCCCGTCCGACGTAAACTCTTGTTCGAAAGAACGGGTAAGAGCGTTCATCCGCATTAAAATGGCGAAATCGGAATACTTGTACCCCTGTCGCATCAAGCCTGCAATCGTATGCGCGACGTATCTTGCTTCGCTACTTTCTTCTTCCGCTTCGTGCGCTCTCGGCTTGTCCCCGTCCTCGTTCGCCGTCCAAAGGGTTTTGTCTTTCCGTTTGCCGTTGTTTTTAATAACGGTGTTCGCAAGTTGCAAAATGGACTTCGTAGAACGGTAGTTCCGTTCGAGCTTGAACACTTTCGCGTCCTTAAAATCCTTTTCAAAATGCAAAATATTCTCAATTTTCGCCCCACGCCAACCGTAGATCGATTGATCGTCGTCACCCACCGCAAACAGATTGCCGTGTGTGGAAGAAAGAAGTTTTACGATCTCGTACTGTACAGCGTTCGTGTCTTGAAACTCGTCCACCAAGATATAGCGGAAACGTCCCGAAAGATACTCTCTCGCGTTCTCGTCCCGTCTTAAAAGATTTCTCGTTTCGTTCAAAAGGTCGTCGAAATCGAGCGAATTGTTCTCTTTCAAATGCTTTTGGTACCGCTTATAGATCTTCGTAACTTCGTCGATATCCCGATCCCCTGCGTATTCTTCGGCGTAGCGGTCGGGCGTAAGCCCCAACATCTTCGCGTTCGCAATATGCCATTTCGCGTTCTTTAACAGTTTCTCGTCGTCGAAATCACATTCTTGGAAAGATTTCTTGATAATATTCGAACGCTCGGTTTCGCTGTAAATGGAAAAGTTTTGCGTTACCCCCGCTTCGGTCGCGAACATACGCAAAATCCGCACGCACATACTATGAATCGTGCAAACCCACATCCCGCGCGCATCGACGATTTTTTCAATACGTTCTTTCATTTCGTTCGCCGCTTTATTGGTGAACGTGATTGCCAAAATGGCGTCGGCAGGTACGCGTTTTTCGCTAATAAGATAGGCGATTCTCGACGTCAAAACACGGGTTTTTCCGCTACCTGCCCCCGCGAGAACGAGTACCGCGCCTTCCGTTTCCAAGACGGGTTTAATCTGTTCTTCATTCAATTTTTCAAGGATTTCTTCGGTAAAATTCATAACGTAATCATTATACCATACGGGCGACCTTTTGGCAAGCAGATTAAACGAACTATTTTCTCCTTTTCCGTCGAAAAAACGCGCTGGAAAAATCCAACGCGTTTCTTTGTAACTATGTAATTATTGATTTTCAACGATCAACGCGCCAATCGTTTCCACGATTTCTTTCGCCGATTCCATGTTTACCGAAACTTTCATCGTTCCTTGCTTTTTCGCCTTACCGCTCAAGCTCACTGCGCCCACGGAAAGCAACGGCGTTTCCACCCCTTTCATTAAAAGGCTCATGGTAAATCCGCCTTGATTCAAAAGCTTAATACCCGTAAGGATAAATAACGCAGCGATAAGAAGAAGGGGCACAGCCATTCCCGAAATAGAACCCATAGAGCTGGGATCTTGTTGGGGAAGAAGCATAGGAATCAAAAGGATTCCCAACGCCGAAACAGCTTGCAATACGCCAAGCACGATTAAAAGATATGCTCTTTGCTTGGACGGCGTGAATTGCGAAAGGCTAACTTGCGTTACGTCCTTAATTGCTACTTCTTCGTACGCCGTTCTCTTGGAACTCTTTACCCCTGCAACGATACGTTTGTCCGTTACCGTCAAGGTCGCTTTTTTCGTTTCGCCAAACAGTCCGAGAAAACCTTCTTTCGTCGTACCATATTGCCATTCCTTTAATAACGTTTCATCTTTTGCTAATAACATCACGCTTCTCCTTTCTTAAATTATTTGTTTTCAAGGATAACCGCGCCGATCGTTTCCACGATTTCTTGCGCTACCGTGTTATCGATCTTAACTTTTACCGTTTCGCTCTTTACTTTCTTACCGTTACGGAACACTTTGAAGAAACCAAGCGACATCAATTCGCTTTGTACCCCTGCCGTCGTCAGTACCAACGTGAAAATACCTTGGTTCAAGTTCTTAATCCCTTTCACCAACAAAATAATACCTACGACTACGAGTACGAGCATATAAACGATATTCGTCGAGTCGCTCGTATAGACGCCCGTCGTCGAGTCCGTACCGGTATTATTCGGAATTACAACCCCAAGAACAACCCCTAAGATCATCGCCAATACGCCGAATACGATCATTAAGATCGCGGATAACTTTGAAGGTTGATAATGAGATACGGATACGTTCTTCACTGCCGAAAGTGGCACTTCTTCGTAATCCGTTCTCGTCGGATTCTTCGAGCCAGCGACAATACGCTTGTTCGTAACCGTCAACGTCTTCACCGTTTCCACTACTTTTTTACCGCTTTTCACGATAGATTTCGCGTACTCCCAGTCTTTTACGACTACTTCATCTTTTGCTAAAACCATAAAAAACACTCCTAAAAATATATTTACTACGGGTTTCCCCGCCGTAGCCAAAAGGAATCTTACATAGATTTTCCATCTATATAAATTTATTATACGCCTCGTTTTCTATCTTTGTCAAGTGTTTTAATAAAATTTCTTAACACAACACAAAAAATTATACAAATTTTGTTATATTTATTCAAAAGTTGAATAATTGTTCGTTTCGTCACAAAACGTAATAATACAATGAAGTACAATTTATTTGTACTTTGAACATAATTATACAAGAATCTTGTACATTTGTCAAGGATATGAAAACAAAAATCGCAGAAAATATAAAATTTTATAGGAAGCAATTAGGGTTAACGCAAGGCGAGCTTGCGGAAAAACTTTGCGGTAAAAAAAGTTTAGTTTCCAATTACGAAAACGGTTACAGTACGCCCGACATATACACGCTTTGTCGGCTCGCCGAAATTTTCGACGTCACACTTGACGAACTTGTGGAATACGAAAAAGAAAATCTCTAATATTCTTTGTCGTTAACCCAATTTATCAAACTGATACTCTTTGCGGAAACGTTCCAAGGCGCGCAAATATTTTTCGCTTAAAGACAGAGTATAGCGTTGTTTTTCTTCGTAGGAAAGGGTGGCGTAGTACGCCTTGTCCGTGAGTCGTCCGATCGCGTCCGACACTTCGCCGTCGCGAAGGAGCATGGCTTTGACCTGTTCGTAAAATTCGTCCTGCGTTTCGCCTGCAAGGGTTTTGGTGACTTTGTCTTTGAAGTATCGTCCTGCTTTGCTTTCGTTTAAACCGAGTTCTCTCGCCTTTTCCATGCTTTGGTCAAGATTGCCTTTGCAGTCTTCCCAAAAGCCCGTTTTCATCCGTTGTTTGGCTTGCCGAGCAAGCGCTCTAAAGGTTTGCGGTTGCGCCATAATTCGATTCTCCTTTTTCTTTTTCGATATTTTCCGAACGGTTTCCCTATTTTTCGCAAAGAAAAAAGCTCACGTTTCTCGTGAGCTTTTCTTTCGTTAGTTTCTGCTTCTCTTTCTTGCAGCTTCCGACTTCTTCTTTCTTTTTACCGAAGGTTTTTCATAGAATTCCTTCTTACGAAGATCGCCGATAATGCCGTCTCTAGAGCACTTTCTCTTAAAGCGTCTCAAAGCGCTTTCTACGTTTTCGTTTTCACCGACTCTTACCGTGGACATGACTTTTTCACTCTCCTTCGCGCGTTCGCATTTAATCGTTACCCCGTAATTATAGCAAGTTCGGATTTTTATGTCAAGCTTTTTTTAAGACCTTTTTGGGCTTTTTTTCCTTTTTTCAAAAATACTCTTTTTTCGACAATTCTTCGGTCATTTGACTTTTTCAAAAATATTTGTTAAAATACCAATAAAATGCGTTTTTCGCTCGTTTAATAATCGGAGAGAAAACAAAGGAAGAGAATCGGGTACTATGGAAAAGAAAACTTTGGACGCTTTGACCATCGCCGTATCGCAAGGCGACGAATCGGCGTTTGAAACTCTATACGAAAAGACCAAGCGCGGTGTATTCGCGTTCGCGTATTCTTATCTTAGAAACTACGCCGACGCCGAAGACGCCCTACAGGAAACGTTTATTACGATCAAGCAAAAAGCCTATCTATATAAACCGCAAACGGATGCGAGAGCGTGGATCTTGCAAATTACCAAAAATTTGTGTTTGGACGAACTGAGAAAACGCAAACGCCGACAGGAATCTGCCATCGAACGTGAAGAACCGTGCGTTGCGCCTACTTTTTCCTATTTAGACGAGCTAACGAATATCCTATCCGAAAAGGAAAAAGAGATCGTTATTCTACACGCCGTTTGGGATTATAAACACCGCGAAATCGCAAAAATGAAAGACCTGCCCTTAGGCACGGTGACTTGGATCTATAATACCGCGCTCAAGAAATTACGCGAAGCGCGCGAAAAAGAAAAGGAGGATTGACAATGAAAGACGATTTTTTCAAAAAGCTCGATCAAGAACTGAACGCGCTCGAACTGCCTATGTCCGAAAAATTAAAAAATACGCCTATTCAGGCACGCTCCGAAGAAAACGAAGCGCAACCCGTCCGTTCTAATCGCCAACCCACCTTCCCCGCATGGCTGAAAGCGCACCGCGTTTGGGTGACTGCCGCCGCCTGCTCCCTTGCCGTCGTCTTTATCGGCGGAATTACGCTCTCTTCGCTCCCCAACCCCGAAAACCAAACGGAATATTCTTCCTATTTATATCTCGATATCAACCCGTCCGTCGCCGTACTTTTAGACGGAAACGGAAAGGTGGCAAAACTCGTCAGTCGAAACGAAGACGGCGACCGTTTATTAAAGGATTCCACATTCAAAAACGAAGTCCTTGGCGCAGATGCAAGCGTAGCGGTAAAACAACTTGCCGATCGCGCTGCGAAAATGGGGTATATCGACCTTTTATCCGACGGCTCGAACGGAGATTTTAACGAAATCCGACTTTCCTTGTTCGGCAATTCGACCGTTTCTAAAGAACGCTTGACCGAACTGCAATCCGTCGTCACCGATTATTTTTGCGAACGTGGCGTATTCGTGTACGTAGACGTATCGCAAACGGTTTTGGAAGATTTTAAAGAGAATATAGAAGCGTTTTCGGTTCGTCCTGAATCCTATCTCGACTATACCGTCACGCAAGAAAGCGAATCGATCAGCGAAACCTTCTTTTTTGAATACGCCGAAGATCTCTTAAAAGAAACGCTCGAAAAATACGATCTTTACACCCAAATATCCACGCTTGAAACTCAAATAGAAGCGGACACGGGTAGCTCCTATTGGCTTTCTTCCACGGAATCGGAAGACGCGAAAACCATGACCGTTGCTTTAGAAAAGTTTTACCATCTCTACGACGAAGATTTCAAAAAAGCGGATAACTTCATAGACAATTTAGCGATAAAGCAAAATTTCTTCTTATTGGAAAGCGTCTATCATTCTCAAGCGGAAATTGCGGAAGAGCTTCGGCTTTTACTCCAAAACGGGCTTACGCGTGAAAACTTCACTCTTTCGGAATTTGCGAAATTCAGTTTGTTCTCCACCGTTCTCGGCTACGGAGAAGACCTGTTCTCGTCGCTTAGTACGCTCTTTAACGCTATTGAAGAAAACGCGTCGAACGCGCACGTGGCGATTAAAGAATACGGCGACGCTTACGCGGACGATTTGTACGCGCGACATGAAAAATATTTTAACGCGATTTCGCAAAATAACGGGATTGATTCCAATGCGTATCAAGAATTTTTAGATCGGATCGGAAAAAATAATTAAAAAAATTTAAAAATTCTCCAATAAAATAGGATTTTGAAACGTTTAATAGATGAAAAAAGAAACGAACGGGTTTCGATTTTCTAAAATAACTCTAAAATATAGGAGAAAAGAACTATGAAAAAAATATTGAAAAGCTTTACAGTAGGTTTATCCGTTGTGATGGGTATGGGTTTTGCAGTAGCGTGCAACCCCGAATCTAATTCCCCGCAAGCGCAAGCAAGCTCTTACGTCGGCATTGACGTGAACCCTTCGCTCTCTCTCGTTTTGGACCAAGAAAACAAAGTCCTTTCCGTGGTTGCGGAAAACGAAGACGCGCAGGTGCTTTTATACGAAGAATCCATCGTCGGGTTGGACGTCAACAAAGCGATTGAAAAGATCGCCGATCTTTCGGTAGAGCTTGGCTATCTCAACGAAAGCAACTACGGTGTGAACGTCACCGTAGAAGGGAACGCGAACGAAGCGCAAATCCAAGCGAGCGTAGAAGCGTCTTTTGAAAAAGCGGCGGAAAACGAAAACTTCACTTTGAATTTTACCGCAGACGGAAACTTCTCCACTCTCCGCGAGCTCAAAGCGGTCAACGAAGAATTTAACCTTAACTTAACGCTTGGCGAATTTGAACTCATTGCCAACGCGCAATCGGTCGATCCTACCTTGACCGTATCCATGGCGGCGGAACTCTCCACCGAAGACTTACTCAAAATTATCGAAGAAAAATCGGCGGAAATCAAGCCTTACGCAACGTCTGCTTACGAACACGCGAAAGCTACTGCCGTTTACGTATACCAAAACGCAAAAGCGTCCTTGATCGACAAACTTTGGGCGATCCCCTACGTCAACGTATTGAAATATCCGAACATGACGGGTATCCTTTACAACCTGTACTCCGACTCGGCAAGATCGTTGGCAATGGCGTTGGACGGCGTAGAACTGATTATTGAAACGAAAGAAAACACGGAAGTTTCGCAATCGGTGATCGACGGTATCGCGCTCAAGCTTGAACTCGACGAAACGGAAAAGCAAGCTTACCTTGCAAAGATTACGGTGGACGGAAAAGTTACCGTAGCGTCGCTCGAAGGGTATCTCAACGCTTATTTCAAGAACTTGAACGCAACGCAAAAACAGGAATTACAGGCTACCATGGACGAGATCATGGCGGACGTGCAAGCGGTCGTAAACGAAATTGAAACGGCGATCGACGCGGAAATCGAAAAAGAATTCGGCGAAATCACGACGGATATGGAAGGATTCGTTCCCGAAACGTTGCAGTCGCTCGGCGCAAGCTACTTGACCGAATTTAACAAAGTAATGACGGAAATCCAAGAAAGCACGGAAGGCAAAGAACCTTTGGAAGTAGCGTACTCCGCGCTTGAAAAGTTGGAAGAAAAGAAGGCAACCGCTTACGCGACTATGCGCGAAGAATTGAAAGAAGAAGATCTTGCTTCCGTAGAATCGAACGTACAAAGAGTCAACGAACAACTCTTGGCGCTTGAAAAAACGTTGAACGACGCGATCACCAAAGCGGAAAATGAAGCGAAAGCATATTTTAGTAACTTGAAACAAGCAAGACTTGCCAACAATCAATAACTCCTTTATCGTTCATAAATTGCTCTCCTAAAAAGCAGAAACCCCGATTTTCTGCTTCCCCTATGGCACGGCTCTTCCCCAAAGGGCCGTGTTCTTTTGTATATAAAAACGCAGAGCGTACTCGCCCTGCGTCAATCTTATGCAACGTTATGGTTATTTTCCGTTCTCGTCTAAACGGACCTTTGGTAAACTCCAACGGTATTTGGTCGCCAACATCCGAATAAGCACGACGAACAGCATTGAAACGATAGTAGGCAACAATTCTCCTGACACGTATAACCGCAATACGTAGTAAATCGTCGCGCCACCGATCGACGCTAACGCGTACACGTGTTTTTTGAAGATATACGGCGTGGTAGACGTAAGCACGTCCCGAATCATCCCCCCGCCAACGCCCGTTAAAAGCCCCAATAACACGGACAACACGGGATTTGCGGACAATCCTTCCGCAAAGGCAATCTCCGTACCCATGACCGAAAAAGTCGCAAGTCCGATCGCGTCGAAGATATTATTGACGTGTTCGATCTTTTCACGCACTTCGTCGAATTTTTTACGGTACGCGTACGCGATTATAAACACGATAGTCGCCGTCACAAGCGCAACGAGTAAAATATATAAATTGGAAAAGATATTGGGTGGCGTCACACCGATTAAAAGGTCGCGCATAATTCCACCGCCAACCGAAGTCACGCAACCGACGAACAGAACGCCGAAAATATCTAATTTAGCCTTTACGCCCACGAACGCGCCCGACACGGAAAACGCAATCGTACCGATGATTTCCAAAAGAATCCAGCTTTCTTCCCACATAGTAGCTCTCCTTACCGAAAAACTTCGTTTATTATATCATATTCCAAACGTAAAGTCAATCCCCCTGCGATAATATTTATGCAAGAAATAAGCCGTTGCTTCCCTTTCAAAAGCAACGGCTTCGTTATTACGTTCTACCAGCCAATTTTTATTTGATTTCGCAGTAAATATACGCCACGACTTTTCTTCCTCCGTCAAATTGACCGAGATACGCTAACCGATATACCCCTATGGACAACGAGTCTTCGCTAACGGGCGTCGCCACGTGCGTCGTCGTATCGTAAGCTTCCAACTTCGCGTCTACCATGAAATATCCCTTATCCAGAATCGCGTTTTCCATGACTCCAAGCACCTGTTCGTAAGCGTACGGCGTTTCGCCTTGCATAAGCGTTACCGATACGTCGAATATCTTTTCGTATTTTGCGCTCAAAACCTTTTTCGCCGTAATCGTCGTGTAAATTTTCATTCCTTCTAACGTAACTTTATCGTTCACTTCGCCCACGCAAAGAACGTTTTGGAACTTGCTCACGCGAATCCCGCTATCGGCAGTCGCGACGTACGCCACGACGGAATATTCCCCTTCGGCTACGTCGGTCGGCAAGTCGAATTCACCGCTCAACGAAAGAGTCAACGTCCCACCCGTGTACGTCGTTGCCACGTCTTGGGCATAGCTCTCAAGCACAGCCAATTCTTCGAGCGCATCGTTATTCTTCTTTAAAGCAAGTTTTAACACGTACCCCTTATTTTGCTCCAACACAGCGTTCGACGGCATCGTTACGGACAATCCGTTCAACGTGATTTTTCCGTTCGTTACGGACACGGGTACGTCCGAGCCGACCGAGATTGCAGGGAAACTTGCGTTTTTCTGAATGGACGCCAATTCTTCTTTCGTTGCCGACGGGAGGGATTTTGCATTCGTGAACAAGGTTTCGTAGCCGTTCAGTTTCGATTTTTCCGTGGCGTAGGCGCTCATTGCGTTTTCGTACGTTGAAAGAACTTTCCCGTTCCAAGTATAGTGTTCGTTATAACCGTCAATGAGCTTTAACATATCCGTCGCCATGTCCCCCACCTTTTCTTTGTCGTAGATGGGTTCGACGTCGTATTTTGCAAGAGCGACGTGCAAATTTTCCAAACGTTCCACCACGTCGTCGCCTTTTACTTCAAAAACAAGTTTAGGATAGACTTGCTCCCAAAGACCGCCCACACTACCTTGAACGTAATCCACGTTTTCGTCTAACGTCGTAGGGATCGTCGTACTGCCACCCCCTACCGCTTCGCAAGGCGTAGGCGCGTTCAAAACCCCTTTATCGGTATAGATATGCGGTGCGGCGTACGTGCTATAATAGCCGTAATCGGACGTATAACCAATCCAATTCCCGTAATCGCCAAGCGCAATTTGTTCCGCGCTACTAACGCGAAGCTCGTTAATACCTGTAAACGAACCGGGGTACACGGTGATCTGCGAACCGTTTATTCTCGCAATCTCATATTTCAAATCGGGGGAAACCAACGTAATCTCGCTCGGATATATAGAACTTTCCGTAATACTGTATCTGAACGAATACGCAAGCTCGTCGGTCATAACGAGAACGTTCAAGCTCAAATTTTCCCCTTTCCAAGAATATAACTGCGTAAACCGCCAATACCCATTATCGTTATCGGCAACGAACGCCGTTACTTCCTCGCCTATTACGGTGGTATATTCATACCGTCTATCCGGCGTGGCAAGCGTACGAATCGCGGTATTGCCTTGATTTTCGTAGTATTCGTAAGTCGTGTTAATTTCGTCGTTGACCGTACGAATCCCCACGGAATAAGTCTCGTTTTCCACATCATTCTCATAGATCAATTCTCGATTTTCTTCGACTTGCATCAAATAATCTATGTACGATATGCCTTTCACCCACTTATTTTTAAGATCCGTGTGATTTTCCAAAAACGAAATATTTCCGTCTACCTTATCCGTTCTTTCCTGTCCTGCCGAGAAATGCGATTTAAAATAATGAAGCTCCGTAACTAACCGTTCAAAGTTCGACCAAGAATAGACGGCAGTATCACCGCTACCGCTGATAATTTCCCCCTTGCTCGTTCCCGCCCGTTCGTTCGCAGTAGAGATTGTCGTCGCGGAGGCAACTGCTTGCGCGGGTTTTACCAAAAGATTCGTTTCTTGCGAAACGGGCGTTACGCTCGATTCGTTTAAGCGGTTATCGAGAAAGTCGAAACTTTGGCTTAAATGTTCGTGATTGATCCGTTCTTTCGAGAGCAACGCTTCCGCGAGCGCAGTCCCTTTCAACGCCGTCTTAGCGTTCGGCGCGCAACCGGACGTAGGCGCAACCCCAAAAAGCAAGCTTGCGCACAATGCTAAATTGATAATTTTCGTCTTGATTTTTTTCATAGTTTTCCTTTTAATCCTTATAGAGTACGGTGTTTACGCGCACGGGCAAACCCTTTAAAATGCGCATATTTAACCGCAATGACAGTGTATCATATTTTCATTCCCTTGTCAATATCCATTTTATAAATTTTTTCCAATTTTTGCAATGTTTTATTAAAA
>JAFTKR010000034.1 GCA_017453165.1 Clostridia bacterium
CTTGGGAAGTTAGCAGACGCCTATACAGACTTTTCAGATGAATACTTATTAAGAGAAGGAGAAAAACTCCTTTATTAAAAGCGGTTTTATTCCCCAAAACGTCCCCCAAAATCGAGAATAAAACTTAAAACAACTTAAATTTTCAAACAAATAAATAAAAAACAAGGTGTTTATGCGTTAATTGCTTGCATAAACACCTTGTTTTGGTCGAGGCGACGGGATTTGAACCCACGACCTCATGGTCCCGAACCATGCGCGCTACCAACTGCGCTACACCTCGGCTCTTTTTAGCTTTTCAATTATACAATAATTTTCGGCCTTTTGTCAACATAAAAACCGCCGTTTTTTAAACAATTTCCACTTTTTTTTGTTTTTTCCCTTTTTTATCCAAAACTGCTTGAAAATCCTTTGCTGGTTTGTTATAATAAGAGTACTACATTAATAAGGAATTGTTATGAAAGTTATAATCGTAGGTTGTGGGCGAGTCGGGCAAACTCTCGCTGAGAAACTTAATAACGACGGAAACGACGTCACCGTAATTGACATGTCGGCGAATAAAATTAATGAAATTACGAGCAAATGCGACGTCATGGGCGTTATCGGTAACGGCGCTACTTATACCGTACAACGAGATGCGGGGGTGGATACGGCAGATCTTTTTATTGCCGTTACAAATTCGGACGAGCTCAACTTGCTTTGTTGCGTGATTGCCAAAAAGGAAGGCGGTTGCGAGACGATTGCAAGGCTCAAAAATCCCGAATACAGTGAAGTTGCGCCGTATTTGAAGGAAGAATTGGGCTTGGCTATGTTGATCAATCCCGAGTACGTAGCGGCGGAAGAGATTGCGCGAGTTTTGCGTTTCCCGTCCGCATTACAAATTGAACCGTTCGCAAAAGGGAAAGTAGAGCTTATCAAGTTCAAACTTCCAAAAGAGAGCGAAATTATCAATATGTCTGTCAAAGACGTTGCAATGAAGTATCGCGCGGATATTCTCGTTTGTACCATTGAGCGTGGGGAAGACGCTTTTATTGCAAACGGGGATTTCGTGTTTCAAGAAAAGGACGTTGTTTCGATCGTCGCGTCACCGAAGAACGCGAACGACTTTTTTAAGAAAATCAATTACAAAGGTCATTCCATTAAAAATGCTTTGATCGTCGGCGGTGGTGCGATTACCCATTACCTTTGCGCGATATTGGAGCGTTCGGGGATCAATTTAAAAGTTATCGAAAAAGATTTAAAAATTTGTGAAGAACTTTCCGCGCAATGGGAAAAATGCGACGTTATCCACGGCAACGGCGCGAGAAAGGATTTGTTAATGGAAGAAGGCATTGCGAGCGTAGGCGCATTCGTGGCGCTTTCCGATCAAGACGAAGAAAATATTTTGCTTTCACTCTTTGCAAAAGAAGTGGGAAATGGGAAACTCGTTACGCGTATCAATCGTACCGATTACGAGAGCGTTATTAACCGTTTGGATCTCGATACGACGATTTGCCCCAAAAATATTACGGCGGATATTATTGCTCGGTACGCGCGCGCAAAACAAAACACCGAAGGCAGTAACGTGGAAACCATGTACAATATTATTCAAGACAAGGTGGAAGCGTCGGAATTTATCGTCAAAGAGAATTCCCCCATAGCAGGTACGCCGTTAAGCGGTTTGAAGTTTAAGAAAAACGTACTCGTTGCCTCCATTTTTAGAAACGGAGAAGTGATTATTCCCCATGGTAACGACGTAATTCAAGCGGGGGATGCGGTCGTGATTGTAACCAAGATTTTGGGACTTAACGACGTTCGCGACGTATTACGCTAAAGGAAGGAAAAAATGAATTTTTCGATTATAAAACGGACGATCGGTTCGTTGCTCCTATTTGAAGGAATATTTTTTCTTCTACCACTCGTGACGGCGATCGTGTATTGGGAAGAAGCGTTTTTCGCATTTTTAATTTCGATTGCCATTTGTGGGGGAGTCGGAGGACTTTGCTTTCTTGGAAAACCGAAAGACGAATCTATTTACGCCAAAGAAGGGTTTGTGATCGTAGCGTTGAGTTGGGTGGTGTTAAGTCTATTCGGCGCGTTGCCTTTTTACCTTTCGGGAGAGATTCCGTCTTACGTGGACGCTCTTTTTGAAACGGTTTCCGGCTTTACGACGACGGGCGCGACAATTATGCCTACGGGCGAAGCGGTGGAAGCTTTGCCGAAATCAATTTTAATGTGGCGTAGTTTTACCCATTGGATCGGCGGTATGGGCGTTCTCGTCTTTATCATGGCGTTCCTGCCCCTTAGCGGTGCGAAAAATATGCACATGATGAAAGCGGAAAGCCCCGGTCCGCAGGTAAGTAAACTCGTACCCAAGGTACGGCAAACGGCAAAAATTTTGTATCTTATTTACGCGGGGATGACGTTGGCGCAGATAGTTCTGCTTTTAGCGGGAGGAATGCCTGTTTTCGATTCGATCAATACCGCATTCGCGACGGCAGGTACGGGTGGCTTTTCAGTGAAAGGTGACGGCATGGCTGGATATTCCAGTTATTTGCAAATCGTCGTAACCGTGTTTATGTTACTCTTTTCCATCAATTTCAACTCTTACTATTTGATTGGAAAAGGGAGATGGAAAGAAGCGTTTAACACGGAAGTAAAAGTCTTTTTGGCGATCGTATTTAGCGCGATTGCGTTGATTACGGCAGAGCTTACCTTGACGAGTGTGACGGATTACGGCTACACGTTCGGCGAAGCGCTCAAACACTCTGCGTTTACCGTTGCGTCGATTATTTCTACGACGGGTTTTGCAACTGAGAATTTTGATCTTTGGCCTACTTTTTCAACGACGATTTTGGTCGTGCTTATGTTTATCGGCGCGTGCGCAGGCAGTACGGGCGGTGGAATTAAGGTTTCGAGAATCGTTATGCTTTCCAAGAGCGCGACGCACGAAGTACGAAGAATTTTGCACCCCAAACAAGTGAAAAAGATTACGATGGATAAGCGAGTCGTGGAGCACGAAGTCGTTCGTTCTTTGAACGCCTACGTGATCGCCTATATCTTAATTTTCGTAGTTTCGTTACTTCTAATTTCCCTTGAAGGATATGATTTTACGACGAATTTTACGTCCGTTGCGGCGACGATCAATAACGTCGGTCCAGGACTTTCGCTAGTAGGCCCCAGCGGATCGTTCTCGTTTTTTAACGATTTTTCTAAGCTCGTTTATATCTTCGATATGCTTGCGGGAAGATTGGAAATTTTCCCTATGCTCGTTTTATTCTCTCCGTTAACTTGGAAAAAATAATTTGCATAATCATATACAAAAACACTCCGTAAGGGGTGTTTTTTCGCATGATTAAAAAAAATTTGCGAAAACTATTTCTATGACGGAACAGGAAATTTTAAGAGAATGTAACGATATGCAAACTGAAATGATCGCTTGGCGACGGTTTTTGCACGAACACGCGGAAGTGGGCTTCCATTTGGAAACAACGCGGGAATTCGTGCTTAATACGCTTTCTAAAATGGGGATAGATGGAGAAAAAATCGGTCGGTCGGGCGTGGTTGCGAATTTAGGGAAACCGCGAAAAAAAGGGGCGTTTTTGTTGCGAGCGGATATGGACGGGTTGCCGATCAAAGAAGAATCGGGGGAAACGTTTTCCGCAAAGAACGGGAACATGCACGCCTGTGGACACGATTTGCATACCGCTATGTTACTTGGCGCAACGAAAGTTTTAAAAACACGGGAAAAGGAGCTAAAGGGAGCAGTGAAGATCCTATTTCAGCCTGCGGAAGAACGGCTAGAGGGGGCGAAAGACGCGCTTAGCGCAGGGCTTTTAAGATCTCCAAAAGTCAACGGTGGAATGATGCTACACGTATTGGCGGGCGTACCGTTGCCGACGGGCGCGTTAATCGTGGCGGAAGGCGTGAGCGCGCCTGCCTGCGACTATTTTACGATAACGGTTACGGGCAAGGGGTGTCACGGATCGTCGCCCCATCAAGGGGTGGACGCGTTACTCGTTGCGTCGCAAATTGCGATTGCGTTACAAACGCCGATTGCAAGAGAAATTTCTCCCAACGTGCGGGCAGTGTTGACGATTGGATCGATACGGGCGGGAGACGCAGATAACGTAATTCCCGAACGGGCGATTTTAAAAGGGACGTTACGTAGTTTTGACGAACGGAAAAGAAAGTTTTTAAAAACCCGTGTTAAAGAACTCGTTCAATCGATCGCAAAAGGGTTTCGTGCGACGGCGGAAGTCGTATTTCCAAGCGGTTGTCCTGCGCTTCTCAACGACGATAACCTTTCCCAAAACGCCTATCGGGTATTGAAAGGCGCGCAAAAATCCGTTTATTTGTCTTCGGAATTTCCAAGCGGTGATTCGGTGGGAGGATCGGAAGATTTTGCGTATATTTCTCAAAAAATCCCGTCCGTGATGGTAGGACTCGTGGCGGGAAAAGGTGAGTACGGGTTGCATAATCCTAAAGTCTGTTTCGACGAAAGCGTGTTGCCGATCGGCGCGACGGCTTACGCCTTAATGGCGTTGGAATTGGGAAAATGATATAAAAACGCTCCAAGTCTTATCGGCTTGGAGCGTTTTTGACCGTTTCTAAACGGGGTTACTTTGCGTTTTTCAAATGGTGGTGTAAGCCTTTCGCGCGGGCGTGTTCGTGTCTTGCGCTCGTCTTTCCTTCGGGGTTGATGTCGCCGGCTTTCAAAAGCGCAATCTTCGTGAGCATCGGTCCGACTAATTCGTAAACGAGCACGGCGAAAAGGGTAATGCTCATAACGACGGAGCCGATTTCTCCGCCAAAGCTCAACGAATTTCTCGCCATACCGAGCGCAACGCCGGCTTGGGGAAGAAGCGTTACGCCTAAATATTTGACGATTTTTTCGTCGCAACCCGCTACTTTGGCGCTTGCATACGCACCGCTGTATTTTCCGAGCGAACGCGCCAAAATATACACGATGCCGATCAATACGATCATGATATCGCTAAATACGGAGAAGTTGAGCTCCGCGCCACTCAATACGAAAAAGAGCACGAACAGGGACGCAGTCCACCGATCCACACGTTCCATAAGTTCTTCCGAGAAATCGCAAACGTTACAAAATACCGTACCCAGCATCATGCAGGTCAAAAGGGAGGAAAAACGGATATGGATTTCTCCCACGGGAATTTGAATCATGGAAATCCCAATCGTCAGCAAAACAAACCCAATCGAAACGGAAAGACGCTTGGAACGGGAGTGGAAGAACCGTTCGGTGAAATGGAATAAAAAGCCCATCACACCGCCAAGGAGCAAGGATAAAACGATTTCCAAGAAGGGTTCTAAAAGAATGGAAAGAATACTGACCGTACCAGCTGAAAGCGCGCTTGCGATTCCAAATGAAATAGCGAAGAGCACGAGCCCTACGGCGTCGTCGAGCGCTACGACGGGTAATAAAATATCCGTCAAAGGTCCTTTTGCTTTATATTGTCGAACGACCATCAAAGTCGCGGCTGGCGCCGTTGCGGAAGCGATTGCGCCGAGTAAGATCGCCGCAGGTAAGGGGAGTTTGTCGGGCATAGCGAAATATAAAGCGATTAAGGCGATATCGACGATAATCGTCGCGACGACGGCTTGGAAAATTCCGACGATGGTCGCTTGTTTCCCGATTTTTTTGAGTTGGGGAAGGCGGAATTCGTTGCCGATCGAAAAGGCGATAAAGCCGAGCGCAACGTCGCAAAGAATACCAAATGTTTCCACCCCTTCAAAGGAGTTAAAACCGAGCCCTGCAATACCCAATTTCCCAAGCAGTTCAGGTCCGATTAAAATACCTGTGATAAGGTAAGCTGTGACGGCAGGGAGCTTGGCAAGTTTTGCAAGTCTTGAAAGTAAAAGGCCTGCAAGTAACGCAATAGATAAACTTAATAAAATGGTTTCCATACGGTCTCCTTGTTTTCGGAAAACGTTTTTCGAAAACGATAAAATGATTATATATAACGATATAATAATAGGTCGCGCGAGAGTGAAAACTCGCTCTCTCTTTCGACCGAGTATCAGTATACTACTTTTATTTAAGAAAAGCAAATGAAAATACTTAAAAAATAAAACAAAATAAAAATTTTTTAAAGGAAGGGGGGAAGATTTTGGAAAGCTGATTTTTTTATATTGTAACGTTTGACAAAAAGCTTCGTTTGCGTTATAATATAAAACAATAAAATAAACGGAATAAACGTTAAGGAGTGAAACTATGTATCAAATCGTCGCAAAGGAATCGTTAAATCCTACGGTTACGAAAATGGATATTTCCGCGCCGTTCGTCGCGAAAAAGGCGTTGGCGGGGCAGTTTATTATCTTGCGTGTAGACGAAGACGGGGAACGTATCCCCCTGACGATCGCGGGGTATGATCGCGAAAAAGGTACGGTTACCATCATATTTCAAATCGTCGGCGGAACGACGGAGCGACTCAATCATAAAAAGGTGGGAGAATTTATTCCCGATTTCGTAGGTCCGCTCGGTCGCCCTACGCATACGGCGGGCTTGAAAAAGGTCTGCGTGGTGGGTGGTGGCGTCGGTTGCGCGATTGCGTTACCCGTCGCGAAAGCCTTGCAAGAACAGGGCGCGGAAGTAACTTCGATTATCGGGTTTAGGAATAAGGATCTTGTAATTTTGGAAGACGAATTTAAAGGGGTTTCCAAAAACTTTTTCATGATGACCGACGACGGCTCGTACGGTAGACAGGGGAACGTATGCGTGCCTTTGAAAGAGCTTTTAGAGCAAGGCGAAACGTTTGACCAAGTGATTACGATCGGACCGCTGATTATGATGAAGTTCGTTTGCGCTACGACGAAGCCTTACGGGGTGAAAACGATTGCAAGCATGAACCCGATCATGATCGACGGTACGGGTATGTGTGGCGGTTGCCGTTTGACGGTCGGCGGAAAAATGAAATTCGCTTGCGTGGACGGACCGGAATTCGACGGACACGAAATTGATTTCGACGAAGCGATGAGCAGGTCGAGAACGTATTCGGATTTTGAACGTCGGGAACGGGAAGAGAGTTGCAACCTGTTTAAAAAGGAGATAGAATAATATGGCAAAGTTCAATATGAATCCGTTGAAGAATCCCATGCCGACGCAAGATCCAAACGTCAGAAACGGCAACTTTGAAGAAGTTGCGCTCGGCTATACGGCGGAAATGGCGATCGACGAAGCAAAACGTTGCGTTGGTTGTAAAAATAAACCGTGCGTATCTGCTTGTCCCGTCAATATCGATATCCCCGCGTTTATTGAAAAGGTAGCGGAAGGGGAGTTTGAAAAGGCGTATCAAATCATTGCGAAAGATTCGTCCCTTCCTGCCGTTTGCGGTCGGGTATGTCCGCAGGAAACCCAATGCGAAGGGAAGTGTACCCGTGGGATTAAAGCTGGTTGCGAAGCCGTCGGGATCGGTCGTTTGGAAAGATTCGTTGCCGATTGGCATAACGCGAACGTAAACGAAGAACCCGTGAAGGCTACGCCCAACGGTCATAAAGTCGCGGTCGTAGGCTCTGGCCCTGCGGGGTTGACTTGCGCGGGCGACCTTGCGAAAATGGGCTACGACGTAACCGTGTACGAGGCGTTGCACGTTGCAGGCGGGGTGCTCGTCTACGGGATTCCCGAATTTAGACTCCCGAAGTCCATCGTACAAAAGGAAGTCGAGAACTTAAAAGCTTTGGGGGTAAAGATCGAAACGAACATGGTTATCGGTCGAGTAATTACCATTGAAGAATTAAAGGAAGAATACGGTTTTGACGCAGTGTTTATCGGTTCTGGCGCAGGCTTGCCGAAGTTTATGAATATTCCGGGCGAGAGCTTGAAAGGGGTGTATTCCGCAAACGAGTTCTTGACTCGCTCCAACTTGATGAAAGCCTACCGTACGGATAGCCGTACGCCCATTCAACGCGGGAAACGGGTGGCGGTCGTAGGCGGCGGAAACGTTGCGATGGACGCTGCGAGAACGGCGAAACGGTTGGGCGCGGAAGTGCATATTATCTACCGTCGTGGGGAAGAAGAATTGCCTGCCCGTAGAGAAGAAATCGAGCACGCGAAAGAAGAAGGAATTATTTTCGATCTTTTGACCAATCCGACGAGAATTTTGCCGACGGAAACGACCGATCCCAAAGATCCGTATTACGGTTGGGTGAACGGAATCGAATGTATTCGCATGGAGCTTGGCGAACCCGATGAAAGCGGTCGTCGTTCTCCGAAAGCGGTAGAAGGAAGCGAATTCGTTTTACCTGTAGATTGTGTGATTATGTCGCTCGGCACTTCGCCGAATCCGCTTTTAAAAGCGACGACGGAAGGCTTGGAAACTTTACGCCGTGGTGAGATTGCGGTGGATGAGAATGGTAAAACTTCTATCGAAGGGGTATATTGCGGTGGCGACGCGGCGACGGGCGCTGCAACGGTCATCAAAGCCATGGGCGCAGGAAAAATTGCGGCGAAAGCCATCGATGAATATATTCAATCAAAATAAGTAGTAATAAAACGATTTGGAATGAGTTCCGTGATTTACGGCGCTCATTCTTTTTTATGGCGCCTTTAGCGAATCACCTTTTTTAGAGTCTTGGAATATATTGTAATATACCGATTCCAAAAAATACTTGGGATTGGTAAAAACAAAATATACAAGGGGAAAAATATGTTTTTCAATACTTGCTGTAATTCTTGTTGGAACACGTGGAATCAATGTCGTCGCTCTTCTTGTGGCTGTCATTCGCATTGTTGCGGTAATTCGACCAATACAAACGGGACGACGGGTGGTACGTCGAACGGCTCTACGAACGTAATCTTCGGGTATTTCGTGCCTGTGAACGTTAACCAAGGTTGCTGTCAAAATACCTGTCGTCGTTGCAATTATTATAATCAATCCACGGCAACCACGACGAACGGATGTGACGTTTACTACGCGCGCCAATACGGCTTATACCCTTATGGCGGTTGTAGAAGCTGTGGTTACAACGTATAAAATTTAACGTATCGTTTTAAAGTCTGGGCAAACGTTTCGGCGTTTGCCTTTTCTTTTTTGTTTTCGCATACGAAAATTGCAATCGTACATACTATTCATACATGAAAAAATGGAGCGAGCATTTCAAAAATTTAAAAGAAAAATACGATCTTCTCGTCACGAAAAAATATACTACGATCGCAGGTACGCTCGTTTTTTTCTTGATTATGTCCGTCGTGCCGTTTTCCTTTTGGCTCTCTCTAATTTTGGGGAAGTTGCCCTTCGACGGAGACGAGATTATTCGCATGAACGTATTTGAGTCGGTAAAAGAAATTTTGGAATTTATCCAAACGGAAGCGCAAAACGCAACGACGGGCGCGTCGGTGTTTTTGGCTTTGACGACGTTATATTCGGCGACCAATCTATTTTACCAAATGCGAAAAAGCGGAGAAATTATTTACGAATATAAGAAAAAGAGCGGTTGGCGATTACGGTTTACAGCGTTTTTGTTATTGTTCGTGGCAATGGCGTTCGTCGGAGTGGCGCTTGGTTCGTTTGCGATTGTAAGCTTTCTTTCAGCGCGAATATTTTCCGAATTTCTACAATCGATATTCGCCTATTTATTATTGGGCGTGATTGCCTTTTTGCTCGTGTTGTTTCTAAACGCCTATATTTGTCCGTATCCCGTGAAACTCAAAAATTTTTTAAGCGGGACTTGGGTAACGATTCTCGGCGCGACGATCGCGCTCGTTGGGTTTAGCGTTTATTTAAAAATCGGGAACCTGGGTAGGCTCTACGGAGCTTTGAGCGCGGTGATCGTTTTTTTGCTGTGGCTATATCTTTTAATGATTTGTTTCGTTTCAGGCGCCATTTTAAACAGTGAAAAAATCCTAAAAGATGATAGACCGAAAAGAAGAACTCAAACGTTTTTTTAAGCGTTAAAAAAGGAAGGTATATGAAAAAAATAAAGTTTTTAAATTTTTTAGTAGTGATTTTTTGTTGTCTTTTATTTTGCTCGAACGCATGGTCGAAGGATGGGGAACTCAAAGATATTTCCCAACCCTATCTTGGCACGTACGACTGTGAAGAGTTCTATTTTGCAGGGGAAAATGTTCTTGGTAAATTTACCTTCTTAAAAGTGGAATTAAAGACGGATGGCGGTTGCGTGTATTATCGCGAAAAGAAAAGTAAATCGACGAAGAAAATTCCTTTTGAGTACGAATATAATAGAGAAAAAAAAGAACTTTTTGCTAGCGGACAATGGGGTATTTTCAAAATTCAAAAGAGCTTCCCTTTGAAAAAAGGGGAAATTCACGTCGTTATCCCGATTGCAAATTTAACGTTGAAAGCTAAATTTAAAAAATAATTTAAAAATGTTGAACGAATGTTCGATAAATGCTTGCTATTTCCAAAAAAAGGTGTTAAAATAGTAGCATGGAAGTAACGTTGACAGCCGATCAAGAACGGGCGAAAAATTTAATAGCTGAATGGTATTTGAATACCGACGATCAATTTTTCGTCTTGTCGGGATACGCTGGGACGGGAAAAACCTTTCTTATCGATTACGTCGTAAAAGAAGTATTGCGATTGAAAATAGGGGAAGAAGCGGTGTTTGTCAGTCCAACGGGGAAAGCCGCGTCTATTTTGGTAAAGCGCGGTACGCCAGCGGGTACGTTACATAGTTTAATTTACGTCCGTGACGAAGACGATTTCGACGTGGACGAGAACGGTGAAATTATTGAAACCGATCGATTGTCGTTTATAAAAAGAGAGAAGATTGACGAAAAAATCAAGCTTATCGTCGTGGACGAAGCGTCTATGGTAGCAGGCGACGTCCTTCGCGACCTGTTAAGTTTTAACGTCAAATGTCTTTTCAGTGGGGACGGGGCGCAACTTCCGCCCGTGAACGGGATTTGTCCTTTGATGCAACTTATCGATTACACCATGACGGAAATCGTTCGTCAAGCGAAAGATAATCCCATCGTTCAGCTTGCAACGTTAGCCAGAGAAGGAAAACCGATTCCCTATGGGAATTACGACGATCGGGTGTGCGTAGTTTCAAAAAATGCGTTGCGGGGCGAAGAACGGAAACGAATATTTTTAAAGGCCGATCAAATTATTTGCGGAAGAAATCGTACTCGTAATATGCTGAATACGGAAATTCGCGGTTATTTAGGAATCAGTGAAGAACAAAAATTGCCGTCGGACGGAGAAAAGCTCATTTGTACGTTAAACGATTGGGAAAAGTCGTTGGATAAAGACGGAAAATTTTTTCTTGTGAACGGGATTATCGGTACGGCGAAAGACGTCAAGGAAGGGTTTGATAAACTTGCTAAAATGACCTTTTGCGCGGATTTTTTGGACGAAGGGATTGAATCGGCGTTCGATACGGGGATTTTTACCGACGGTAGATACGCGCACGGGTACGGCGAACGCGCGGTGACTTTATCGGACGGTAGCGTGATTCACGAAGACGATTACGCGAAAAATTTTCGTAAAAAAGTAGTTTCGGACGAAGTGATTGATCGTTTTGAGTTTGCGTATGCAATTACTTGTCATAAAGCGCAAGGCTCGGAGTTTGATTTCGTCGTGGTATTTGACGAATCATGGGCGTTTCAAGAAGAAAAAAATAAATGGCTGTATACGGCGATTACACGGGCGAAAGAAAAACTGTTAATCGTTCGTTAGTAGGAATAAAAACGCTTGACGAAAATTGGGTTTTCTAGTATACTATATTAGCAAAACGGACGGGGCAGGTGCGAGAATAGGATGGCAAAACGGTTGGAAAGATATCAAGAAATAGAGCGTTCGATTATTACGACCTATCGTAAAACGATTTGGTCGCCGTTCGTGCTTGCCGTGAAAAAATATCGCTTAATTGAAGCAGGGGATAAAATTGCCGTGTGTATATCGGGCGGAAAGGATAGTATGTTGCTTGCGAAACTGATGCAGGAATTGCATCGGCATAGCGAAGTTCCGTTTGAGCTTGTGTTTTTGGTGATGGATCCGGGTTATAATAAAGAGAATCGTAAAAGGATCGAAGAAAACGCCGAACTTTTACGTATTCCCATCACTGTTTTTGAAAGTGACGTATTCCTTGCGAGCGATACTGCGTCTATGGGGGATTCCCCTTGTTATCTTTGCGCGAGAATGCGACGGGGGCATCTGTACGCGAAAGCCAAGGAATTGGGGTGTAATAAAATTGCGCTCGGGCATCATAAGAGCGACGTGATTGAAACGACGGTCATGGGGATGCTTTACGGGGGACAGTTGCAAGGTATGTTGCCGAGAATTAAGAGTACGAATTTTGAAGGAATGGAACTTATCCGTCCTATGTATTGCGTACTTGAAGAAGATATAATTCGTTGGAAAAATTATCACGATTTAAAATTTATCGCGTGCGCGTGTAAGTTCGTAAAGGGGACGGAAGAAGAAATTTTACCGACGTTTTCCGCGAGAAAGCGTGTGAAAGAATTGATTGCTGAACTGAAAAAGGAACATGAAACGGTGGAGACGTGTATTTTCCAAAGTATCCATAACGTACAGCTCGATACGCTCGTAGAGTATAAACAAGACGGCGAGAAACATTCCTTTTTGGAACGGTTTGAAAAAGATTGACATAATCGAAAACTCCCTTGCATAAAGTAAAGTATGCAAGAACAAAACGTAAAAAAATCACAACTTCATCATTTAACGATCGACCAAAGAAAGACGATTTCCGTTTCGGGGGTAGAGAGCGTGAACGCCTTTTCTCCCAGTCGAATCGCCCTAACGCTTACGGACGGCACGAAACTTTTTATTGCGGGCGTGGATTTGAAAATTACGGCGTTTTCCAAAGAAAGCGGTGACTTTCAAGCCGTCGGCGGGATTTTGGGCGCAAGTTACGGTGGAAAAGGTTTCGTAGCCAAGATTTTTAAATAACGGAAAGAGTTTGTTGCAAGAAAATCAACCGAAACTTTTTTTGATATGCGTAGGGTTTGGTTTCTTCTTTGCGTTGTTGCGAGATTTTGCTTCAACCTTTTTATGGAAACTGAAAGGAAGTAAATGGGAAGGTCGGGCGTGGACGTGTTTTGAAATAACGTTTTTTTTCGCCCTTGCCGTTGGATTCGTCGCGTTGCAGGCATGGTTAAGATTTCCCGATTTGCGGGGATATACTTTCGTCGGGATTGGGGTTGGATTTTGGTTATATTTGAAAACTTTGCGAATAATACTTGCATTTTTCAAAAAAGTATGCTATAATATTCTTGAAAAAAGAATTCGCAAACGCAAAAACTCTAATAATAGAGAGGTGAAGATTACATGACGCGGAAAATTTCAGAAGAAGATTTCGTAGCGCGTGACGGTTTTGAAGAAGGCGAAAGTTCGCCGAACGCTTCGAAAAAAATCGCCATGTCGCGAGAAAAGTTACTGCGAGTAGTGACGGCTTCGGCTGTTGCTGGAACGGTCTTGTTCGTGACGCTTCTTTCCGTTTTAATTTACCAGTTCGTCAAAATCGACGTATATAATAAACGGATCGATAAGGTAAATCAAGAAATTAGTTCTTTGACGGAAGAAAACGAAACGTTAGGGGAAGATTTACAGTTTTATAATTCCGAATTTGGTAAATTTTTCTTGGCGCTCGAAAAAGGCTTTATAAAGGAACAAGGGAAGTAAATTATGAATAAAATTGCCGTAATTGATATCGGCTCAAATTCCGTTCGCTTGATGACGATAGCGAACGGAAAAGTTTTATATAAGAAGATTCGTACGACGAGATTAGGCGAAGGGCTTGCTTTTTCTAAAATCCTTCAACCGACGGCGATGAATCGAACGCTTGACGGAATTGGCGAGTTTTTAGAAAGTATAAAAACGGAATCGGTAGAGCAGGTCTTTGCCTACGCGACCGCCGCAGTTCGTTCGGCGGAAAACGGGCAAGACTTCGTTGAAAAAGTATTTGATCGATTTTCTTTAAACGTAGAAGTCCTTTCTGGTGAAAAGGAAGCGGAAATTGGAATTTTGGGCGCGCTTGGGAAACAAGACGGCGCGATCGTCGATATCGGTGGCGCAAGCACGGAAATTATTGCGCAAACGGACGGGAAGATTTTCTATGAAAAAAGTTTGAACATCGGCGTCGTTCGGATCAAAGACCTTTGTGGTCGAGATCAAAAAGCAGTAAATCGTTTGGGAAAAGAAACGGTGATGGAATACGGTAACGTGGTTTTACCTGAAAAGGTTTACGCGATCGGCGGTTCGGCTACGACGCTTGCGGCGCTTGCGCTTGGATTGGAAGAATACGACGGAAAAAAAGTGTCCGGAGTGACGCTAACGAAGGGGCAGGTACGAGAAATTGCCGATAAACTGTTTACAATGACGGTCGAAAAAATTGCTGAAATTCCTTGTGTGGACAAGCTTCGCGCGGAAGTTTTGGCTGGTGGCGTCGAATGGCTTTGCGTTATTATGGAGCATTTTTCGCTTGATACGATTACGGTATCGGACGGGGATAACTTGGAAGGATACGCTGTATCAAAAGGTTGGTTGAACGAATAGAGGTAGACGATGAACAGGAGTGTTTTTGCGAAAATTTACGCGGTTATATTGACGCTTGGTTTTATTGCAGGGGAGATTGTACTTATTGCGAATCCCGCTTTTCAAACCGTAGACGGATCGATTGAACTTCTTGTCGGGCTCGTTTTCGCTTTGTTTGTTGCGCCGACCGTTCACGAGCTTGGACATATCGTTTTTGCGCTCGCTATGAAAATGCAACTTCGTTATACGAAATTTTTCTGCGTTAAAATTCAAAAACAAGCGGGCAGGTACGCGTTTTCATTTGCCAATCCCTTTGCTTTAGACGAAACGCAAGTCGTACCTACGGTTGGTGGAAATATGCAAAAACGCGCGACGTGGTATACGCTTGGCGGTTTGATTTTTAGCGCGGGGTTAGTCTGCGCGCTATTAGTGCCTGCGATACTTCTTTCTTGTTTTGGAATATCTAACGCTTTTCTTTGGGCAAGCGTGCCGTACGCGATCTATTTGCTTTGTTTAAACGTTGCCCCGTTTGAATATGCAAACGGAAAGACGGACGCGCTCGTTTATCTTGGGATAAAAAAAGGTTCTCCCGTTGAGAGCGCCATGCTTTTTGCAATGGACGCGCAAGGTAGATTGTTTGCAGGGGAGCGTTATAGAGAGCTGGAAGATGAAGCAGTAAAATTCCCCGTTATTTCGGAAGACGAACCCTTGTTTTCGATTTGTTACGACATAAAGTATCGTCGCGCTTTGGATTTGGGGGATTTACCGCTTGCCGCAGATTGTTTGAAAAGGATGACGCAAAGTGAAGCGTATTTGTCTGGTTATGAAAGAGAAAGACTAGCCTCCGAATTGACGTATATGCACGCAATCAACGGGGATTTTGAATCCGCAACCGCGTGCGCGAAACTTTGCGAGAGGTATTTGACGGGCGCAACGGCGTCTGCAAAACGCGTTTTGGCGACGGTGGCGTGGTGCGCGGGAAAGACGGAAGAAGCAAAAGTTTTGATGGAACAAGCGCGAACGGCTTTGCAAAAAGAAGAGATTTTAGGCGAAAAATATTTTGAAGAAGAATTGTTATCGCGGTTAACATAGTCATTGTAATTCGAACTCGATTTTGAGTGCCGAACACTGACTTGGTTGGAAGAAAAAGCATAAAAATAAGAATTTTACGTAAATTAAATAAAAAGCGAGAAGGTAGTATGGAGATTCAGGAAGAAATAAAAACGGAAAATCGCAAAGCGGGGATTTTATTGCCCGTCTTTTCTTTGCCGAGCAACGAAGGGATTGGGACGCTTGGGAAAAGCGCGTATCAATTCGTCGATTGGTTGAAAAAAGCGGGGATGAAGATTTGGCAAGTTTTACCGCTTTTACCGACGAGTTACGGGGATAGCCCCTATCAGTCTTTTGCCTCGGATGCGTTGAATTTCTATTTTATCGATTTCGATCTTTTATCCGCGGACGGTCTTCTTCAAAAAACCGACTATAAAAAGTTGGATTGGGGAGATCCCCGTCACGTCGATTACGGGAAACTTTTTGAATGGAAAACGAAAGTTTTACGAATCGCGTTTTCCCGTTTCAACAAGGACACGGGTGCTTGGAAAGACTTTTTAAAGGAAGAAAAATATCGCGATTTTGCCGTCTTTATGTCGCTTAAAGGCAAGTTTGCTTACGCTTGTTGGGCGGATTGGGCGGAACCGTTTAAAAACGCAGACAAGGAAACGATTGAAAACTTTGCAAAGGCAAATGAAAGCGAGATCGAGTTTTGGCAATTTACCCAATATTTGTTCTTGAAGCAATGGCAAAATCTGAAATCCTATGCGAACGAGCAAGGGATTTCGATTATGGGCGATATGCCTATTTACGTTGCCTACGATAGCGTAGAAACTTGGAAACACGGCAAGGAACTGTTTTTGTACGAAAGCGACGGAAAAACCACTCTTCGAGCCGGCGTCCCCCCCGACGCGTTTTCCGACGACGGTCAGCTCTGGGGAAATCCCGTTTATGACTGGGAAAAGATGGAGTCGGACGGTTACGCTTGGTGGAAACGTCGTATCGAATATGCGTTCACGCTTTTTGATATTGTACGGATTGACCATTTCCGTGGCTTTGACCGATTCTATACCGTAGCGGAAGGCTCGGATACGGCAAAGGAAGGGGAATGGCGACAAGGGCCAGGCGCAAAGCTTTTTGAAAGCTTTAAAGATCGTGCAATCGTTGCGGAGGATTTAGGTATCATTGACGACGGCGTTCGGGAAATGATGCGACAAACGGGCTACCCAGGTATGAAAGTTTTGTCGTTTGGCTTTGACGGAAATCCTGATAACGAGCATAAGGCAAGCAACCATAAAACGAACGTTTACGCGTACACGGGTACGCACGATAACGCGCCTATTCGGCAAATGATAGAAGAATTAGGCGAAGAAAATTTCAAAAATTTCCGTTTGGAGATGGAGAAAGAAAACGAACGGTTGGAAATTACCTTTAAAAGTAAAGAAAAGGAGGAAGTTAAAGCGCTTTGCGAGAATTTGATCGAACAACTTTTCGCTTCCCCTGCAAGCGTTGCGCTCGTCCCTATGCAGGACGTTTTATTCCTTGGCGAAGAAAGCAGACTCAATCGTCCGTCTTCTCTTTCGAGTTCTAATTGGAGCTATCGTTTTGTGAAAGGGGACTTTACGGCGAAAACGGCAAAGAACTTATCGTTACTCGTAAAAAAATATAATCGATAATTAAAATGAAATAAAATAGGAACGAAGGATGACGAAAAGAATCGTTATCCTTTTTTATTGTTTGAAAAGGGAAAATCAAGTATAAAAACTTTCTTTTAACACAAAAATATAGGAAAAGGACTTTTTAAAAGTCGAAAGGAGATAAAGAATGAGAAAGACGATAAAAAGAACGATTACAACGTTATTTGCCGTCGTGGCATCGGGAACGGCTTTGACTGCCTGCGCCCCGAAAACGGACGGGGATGAGATTCGCTTGACCGTTTGGGTGGCAGAAGGGGATACGAGTTTTATGCGTTGGGCGCAAGACGAGTTCCGCAAAGCGAATCCCGATAAGAACTATCGCTTCGTCGTGGATTACCAAGGTGAAAACGACATTGCGACGAGAATTCTTAACGACGTAGAGAATGCCGCGGACGTATTTTCCTTCCCGAACGACCAAATTGCAAAACTCGTGAACGGGGATGCGCTTTCAAGACTCGGCGGGGACGTTTTAAGCGATTTAACGAGCTCGATCGACGCAGGCGCGATGGAGTCTGCAACCGTTAAAGTCGGTGAACAGAACGAAACGTACGGGATGCCGTATACTGATAACACCTTTTTCATGTATTACGACAAATCGGTGCTGACGGCGGACGACGTAAAATCTTTAGATGGAATTTTGGCGAAATGCTCAAAGAATAAGCAGTTTGCAATGCCGTTAACCGACGGTTGGTATTCGACGTCTTTCTATTTCGGAAAAAATTTAGGATACGAAGTTACCTACGATAAAGATTTGGCGGAAACGTCTATTCGTTGTGATTTTGATAACGAAGTCGGCAAACAAGTCACGAACGCGATTTGGTCGCTCGTTCAGGACTCGAGAGTAAAAGCGGATGCGAACGATTCCAAAATTACGGCAGGATTTAACGACGGTTCGATTGTTGCAGGCGTGACGGGGATTTGGAATCGAACGGCGATTGAAAGCTATCTTGGCGACAATTTTGCCGTCGCAAAGCTTCCCACTTATACGCTTAATAAAGGTACTGCAAACGAAGAACAAGTCCAACTCGTTTCTTTTGCAGGGTATAAGTTGCTTGGCGTAAACAACTATTCAAAGCAAAAAGCGGAAGCGATTAAATTTGCGCGGTTCTATACGAATAAGCAAAGCCAACTCAAGCATTTTGAACTCCGTGGATTCGTGCCGACGGATACGGAAGCGAGAAAGGACGAGAGAGTGCAAACGGACGCGTGCGCGGCGGCGATCACGGCGCAACTTGCGCACAGTAAGGCGCAAAAGAACGTACCGTCTACCCTTTGGGTGCCGATGGAAGGGTTGGGCAACGCGATGTTGACGGGGCTTACGAGCGGAACGTTTAATTTGGAAGAACAATTGAAAGCGTGCGTGGACGCAATCGAAAAATAACGTGGAAAAACAGAGTGGAGTAAAAAGGAGAGCTTATGAAAAAAGGGAATAATAAAACGGTTTTAACAAGGATTG
The DNA here is from genome assembly GCA_017453165.1 of Clostridia bacterium. Lineage (GTDB taxonomy): Bacteria > Bacillota > Clostridia > Christensenellales > Borkfalkiaceae > Scatosoma. Next base: position 18,660 of record JAFTKR010000034.1, read on the forward strand.
CAAACGCCTTTCAAAAAGGTTCGTGGGCAACTCGACTCTCCTTTTTCCTTCCGGGTGTTGGACAAATTGCGCGAAAACAATACGTCAAAGGCATAGGATATTTATTGCTGACGATCTTGTTCATCGCGTACATGGGTGTGTCGGGCGCTCGTTATTTAGCGCATTTATTTTCTGGAGATCTCGGTACGGTAACGTCGGGAGAAGTATGGAATGAGACCTTGCAAATTTACGAAAAAGTTAAAGGTGACAATAGCTTTCTAATTCTTTTATACGGTGTCGTAACGATTGTCGTCACGGGGCTATTCTTCGTCGTTTGGGGCTCGAACGTACTGGGTAGCGCGGAAAATGACGAGCGCTTAAAAAACGGGCAACGAGTGGCGAACTTTAAAGAAGATTTCGATAAACTGACGAATAAAAAATTTCATATTCCGCTTTTGACGCCACCCTTTTTGGGCTTGATCGTCTTTACCGTGATGCCGTTGATCTTCATGGTGTTGATCGCCTTTACCAACTACGACTATCAGCATACTCCGCCGGGAAAACTTTTTGATTGGGTGGGTTTTGAGAATTTCCGTTCGCTACTTTCCCTTTCAGGCGGTTCGTCGTCGTTCGCTATGGTTTTTTTACGCGTTTTGCTTTGGACGTTCGTGTGGGCGTTTTTTGCGACCTTTACCAACTACTTTTTGGGAATGCTTATCGCGCTTATGATCAATCGAAAGGGGATTAAGTGGAAAAAGGTTTGGAGAACCCTTTTCGTCGTCGCGATTGCCGTACCGCAATTCGTCACTTTGCTTTTAATGCAAAAGATTTTGGACGGGGACGGGATTTTAAATAAAATATTGGGTACGAATATTTTATGGTTGACCGATCAACGCAACTTCTCAATACTACCGAGAATTATGATTATCTTGGTAAATATCTGGATTGGCGTACCGTATACCCTTTTGATGTGTTCGGGAATCTTAATGAATATTCCCGCGGACTATTACGAAGCGGCGAAAATCGACGGAGCGTCGCCTATAAAAATCTTTTTTGCCATCACGTTGCCGTATATGTTTCGGGTAACGACGCCTTATCTTATCACGCAGTTTGTTGGAAATATCAATAATTTCAACGTAATTTGGCTATTGACGGGTGGCGGACCGGTGGACAATCTATATTACGGTGGAGGAACGCAAGCCCAATCTACCGACTTGCTCGTTACGTGGCTTTACCGCTTGACGATCGACGTCAATCCAAAATATAACGTAGCGTCGGTGATTGGTATCGTAATCTTTATCATTTGCGCGTTTATGAGTATTATCACCTATAATCGTTCGTCGGCGGCAAAGAACGAAGGAGAGTTTCAATGATCAATATTCGACAAAAGACTCGCACACGGGTGCTTGATTTTATAATTTATATCCTACTTGCGACGCTGGGGATTTTGTGGGTGTTGCCGATTTGTTATCTATTGTATACCGCTTTTCGCGTCACTCCGTCTACGGGGATTATCAATACCCTGATCCCAGAGAATTTACAGCTGGGTTTTGGGAACTTTACAAGACTGTTTCGAGATACCATGTTCGCGGTTTGGCTGAAAAATACGCTAATCGTATCTTTTAGTTCTTGCGCGATTACGACCGCGTTCGTGTTGATGGTTAGTTACGCGCTTTCACGGCTGAGATTCCGACTTCGGAAATCAATTATGAACGTATTGCTGGTTTTGGGAATGTTTCCCGGATTTATGAGCATGATAGCGGTATATTTCATTTTAAAAGCCATGGGATTGACGAATTCGTTAGTCGCGTTAATTTTGGTGTATTCGGGTAGCGCCGCGTTGTCTTATTATATTTGTAAAGGCTTTTTCGATACGATTCCAAGAGCGATGGAAGAAGCGGCGATTTTGGAAGGCGCAAGTCAACCGACGGTGTTTTTAAAAGTTGTATTACCGTTAGCAAAACCTGTGATCGTGTACACGGTCTTGACGTCGTTCATTGCGCCGTGGTGCGATTTCATTTTTGTCAATACAATTATTAGCGAACGGGAAAAATACACCGTTTCGTTAGGGCTTTATAAATTAATCAATGCGGAAAAGAGTGGCTTTAACGAGAACTTTACCGTGTTTTGCGCAGGCGCGACGATTGTTGGCGCGATTATCGTTACCCTGTTTATGAGTATGCAAAACTATTACGTGGAAGGGGTGACGAGTGGCGCGGTAAAAGGCTAATCTGCAAAAAAATAATAAAAATTGGAAAAAATTTTTCGTTTGCCTATTTACAAAACGGGAAAAGTTTGTTATAATAGATTCGAAAGGAATAGAAGGGTGAATCTTTCGTTCCGAATGAATATATTTACAAATGAGGTGTGTTATGGGTAAATTCGTAATTAAAAAGACGCCGACAGGCGCGTTCAATTTTAGTTTGTATGCAGTAAATCGTGAAAAAATCGCCGTTTCTTCGCAAGTATATTCAACGAAAGCCGCGTGTAAAAAAGGGATGGAAAGTATCGGCAAAAACGCTGCGAAATGTATTGCGGAAGATCGTGTAGAAGATCAAACCTTGAAAAATCCTACGTCGAAAACTTGCCCGAAATTCGAGATTTATTTTGATAAAGCCGGACTTTACCGTTACCGTTTAATCGCAACGAACGGCGAAAGTATCGCTATGAGTGAAGAAGGCTATAAGTCTAAGAGTGGGGTTGTCAACGGAATCAAGAGTGTGGCAACGAATGCCGCGGATGCGGAAATCGTGGATGAAACGTTGGAAAAATAACAAAATTTAAGAAAGAAAAGGCGAGCCGAACAGTTCTTGTTCAGCTCGCTTTTTGTATAAAAATTAAGTGTTATTCGTTGGAATCGTTTTCTTTAACGACGACGGTATATTTCGTATCTAAACCTTTCATTTTCAAGAAGGTGTTAAATTCGTCTGCAAGCGATTGCGGGGTATAGGCAGGGGTGGGCTTTACTGTGTACGGGGTAGGGATATTCGGTTTCGCGTACGCGCCCGATTTTGCTTTTTGGATGTTTTCTTTCGTTTTTTCGGAAGCTTCTTTTGCGCCTTTTTTGATGTTTTCTACAACGAGTTGCATCTTCGCTTTCAATCCTTTCGTATGCAAAAATTCTATAAAATCTTTGTTTTCTTCCGCGGACTTTGCTTTTACCGCTTCGATGTTTTTCTTATCGATTTCACGTTGCTTTTCGGTGGACTCTTTCATATTTGAAAACGCCAATTTAAATTTTGCCGTGATGCCTTTCGTGTGTAAAAATTCGTTGAATTGTTCGTTGAGCTCTTTCATTTCTTTTTCAATTTCTTGATTTTGCGTTTGGTTTTCCATAATAAATACTCCTTAAAATATAAATTTTTGTTGCGGGGAAACCCGATTTACAAGAAGATTATAAACGGAAATTATTCAAAATTGATTGTTTTTTTGTAAAAGAAACGTAAAAAAAGGTAAAAGCAATGTTAAATAAGTGAAGAAGTAAAAACGACAAATTTCTACTGAAATTTGTCGTTTTTGGCTGGGGTAGCTGGATTTGAACCAACGAAGTGACGGAGTCAGAATCCGTTGCCTTACCGCTTGGCGATACCCCAATTCCTATAAAAGATTCTACTTGCGTTATTTTATCAAAAAAATTTTATTTTTGCAAGCGTTTTACTATTCATTTTTAAATCTTTATAAAAAAGTCGTCTGGGCTTCAATTTCCGTATTCGAGCGTGAAAGGGTGGTACGTATTAGTCGAAGATAATTTCGGGTAATTCGGATACGGAAAAATATTCTTTCAAATCCCGTTCGCATACGATATAATCGACGTTTTGTACGTTACAAAGTTTGAAAGGAGAAGTGCGGTGGAGTTTGGTATCGTCGCACAAGAGTACGCGTTTCGTGGACTGCGCCATCATGCGTTTGCGGATTAGATTTTCTTCTTCGAAACAATCGTACACTCCGCCGTTTTCTTGAACGGACTGCGCCGAAAAAAACAGGAGATCGGCTTGTAGATTTTCAACGACGTGTTCCGCGTAAGCGCCTACTAGAACCGAACGGTTTTGTTCGGAAATCCGTCCGCCCGTCGAATAGGCGTCTACTCCGTTTTTTGAGAGCAAAGAAAGGGTATCGATTCCGTTTGTGATCACTTTGATTCCGCTAAACTCTTTTAAATATTCTGCAATAAAAAATGCCGAAGTAGAACCGTCTAAAAAGAGAATATCTCCGTTTTTAATGAGTTTTAACGCGGATAACGCGATTCGTTTTTTTCCTGCGATATTCACTCTTGATCGAATGGAAAAGCTGGGGAATTGTCCGTCTGCCGTGAGTTGCGCTCCGCCGTGCGTACGGGTGACCAAGCCTTTCTTTTCAAGCTCGGTTAAACGCCGTCTTACCGTGGACGGGCTAGCGTAGATCGCTGTGGCAAGTTCGTCGATCGTGGCATATTCTTTTTGCTTTAATACGGAGTACAGTTCCTTCTCTTGATTTTCTTTCATAAAAACCGTCCAAAATGAGCAAAATACGCTTGAGGTTTGCTCATTTATTCATTTTAGTTGTCAAAATAGGGAAATTGTGGAAAGAAATTGATTATTTTGACTATTTATATTATAATAAAAAAGAAGAGTAACGTCAAGTAAAATGGCGAAAAAAAGAAAGGAAGTGCAAAATATGTATGACGTTTTGGTGATCGGCGGTGGCGTGGTAGGCGGATTGATCTTGCGAGAACTGACAAAATACCGCTTGCGCGTTGCGCTTGTGGAAAAGGAAGACGACGTATCAATGGGGCAGAGTCGCGCTAATAGCGGAATCGTGCACGCAGGGTACGACGCGGCGGTTGGTACGCTGAAAGCGAAATTTAATTTGATCGGGAATCGTATGATGCCGTCCCTTGCGAAAGATTTGGGGGTAAAATACGTCAATAACGGATCGCTCGTCGTAGCCTTTTCCAAGGAAGAAATCGAAACGTTGTACGAGCTCAAATCCCGTGGAGAGCAAAACGGCGTAGCGGGCTTACAAGTAATCGATCGGACGGAGCTTCTCAAACTTGAACCGAATATTTCGGAGGAAGCCGTAGGGGCGTTGCTCGCGCCCACGGGGGGGATCGTTTGTCCGTACGAGCTCACGATTGCTTCGATTGGTAACGCAATGGATAATGGAGCGGAACTGTTTTGCGGATTCGACGTTTGCGGAATTGAAAGGGCGCAAGACGGGTTTACCGTTCAAAGCGTGAGCGGACAGGAGATTCAAGCGAAAGTTTTAATCAACTGCGCTGGAATCGGCGGTGGAAAGATTGCGTCCTTGCTTGGCGATTCGATTATCGTAAAAGGTAGACGCGGTCAGTATATTTTACTCGATCGAGAAAGTGGAGATTTGGTCAAGCATACTTTATTTTTCACACCGACGAAGAAAGGAAAAGGAATTTTGGTTTCGCCGACGGTGGACGGAAATATTATTTTAGGTCCGACCGCGGAAGAGATTGAAGACGATAACGTAGAAACGACTTCAATCGGGTTGGAAAACGTGACGGCAGGCGCGAAAAAGATGTGTAAAAACGTACCTTTATACAATACGATTACGTCGTTTGCGGGTACGCGCGCTTACACGGATAAACACGATTTTATTTTGGAGGAAAGCGAAGCGTCGCCGAATGCGATTCATTGCTTGGGAATTGAATCCCCGGGACTTACGGCGTCGCCTGCAATCGCGAAATACGTGGTGGAAGAATTGGTTTCCAAACATTTTGAGCTTGTAAAAAACGAAGATTTTCAACCTATCCGTAAACCCGATTATTTTTTCAAGAATCTGTCGTTGGAAGAAAAGAACGAGATGATTCAAAAAGATCCTTCTTACGGTAAAATCGTATGCCGTTGCGAACAGATTACGGAAGGAGAGATCGTCCGCGCGGTTCGCGAGAATCCGCCTGCGCGAAATATCGACGCGGTCAAACGCCGTACTCGCGCGGGAATGGGTAGATGCCAAGGCGGATTTTGTCAACCGTACGTGGCGGAACTCATTGCGAGAGAACTGCAAATTCCGTTGGAGCAGGTCACGAAAAGCGGTGGAGAGTCTTATCTTTTAAGGGGGAAGACAAAATGAAGAAGAAATACGATATCGTAATTATCGGTGGCGGACCTGCAGGGCTCGCCGCGGCGATTTCCGCATACGATCACGGCGTTCAAGACGTCTTGATTTTGGAACGGGAAGAAAATTTAGGCGGAATTTTAAATCAATGTATTCATAACGGATTTGGATTGACTCGCTTTAAAGAGAGTTTGACGGGGCCCGAATACGCGTGGCGGTTTATCGACGGCGTACGGGAACGTAAAATCGAAACGCTCGTAAGCACGACGGTACTCTCCGTTTCTCGCGATAAGCAGGTGACGGCGATTAACGAGCGTGACGGCGTGTTCACGATTCAAGCGAAAGCGATCGTGCTTGCAATGGGGTGCCGGGAACGGAGTAAAGGCGCTTTGAACGTAGCAGGTACGCGTCCAGCAGGGTTATACTCGGCAGGTACGGCGCAAAAATACGTGAATATGAAAGGGTATTTGCCTGGGCAAAAAGTGGTGATTTTAGGTTCGGGCGACATAGGCTTGATTATGGCGCGTCGTATGACTTTGGAGGGCGCGAAAGTACTTGCCGTCTGCGAAATAATGCCTTTTTCAAGCGGTTTAAAACGAAATATCGCGCAATGCTTAGACGATTTTAATATTCCTTTATATTTAAACCATACCATTACGAAAATCGAAGGGAAAGAGCGTGTGACAGGCGTCGTTATTTCTAAAGTAGACGAAAATAAACGACCGATTGTAGGGACACAGCGGTATATAGAGTGTGATACGGTGCTTTTCTCCGTTGGTTTGATTCCTGAAAACGAGCTGACGAAATCGGCTGGCGTGCCGTTGTCTTTGAAAACGAAAGGCGCGATCGTCTATCAAAACCGTGAAACGTTGATAGACGGAATCTTTGCTTGTGGAAACGTGTTGCAGGTTCACGATTTGGTGGATTTTGTGTCCGAAGAAGCGGAAACGGCAGGCGTTGGGGCGGCGGAGTACGTATTATACGGCAATCGTGAAAAAGATGTGATTGACTGTAAAAACGGGCAAAACGTGAGTTACGTATTGCCACAAAAGATTGATCGCAATCAAAAAGGAATTGTAAAACTTTACTTTCGCGTAACGAATACTTTTAAAAATTGCGTGATTAAACTAAAGAGCGGAGAAAAGGTTTTGACGGAACGAAAAAAACGGATCGCCGTGCCCGGGGAGATGGAATCGTTTCTCTTGACGGAAGAATTGCTCGCGGCGGTGAACGGCGAGATAGAGCTTAGCTTGGAGTGTTGATATGGAAACGAAAAAATTGACTTGTATCGAATGTCCGATCGGTTGCGAGATGGAAGTGGGCGTAGAAGACGGAAAAGTCGTATTTGTGAAAGGAAACAGTTGTCCGCGCGGGAAGATGTACGCGGAAAACGAAGTGGTATGCCCGAAACGGGTGTTAACGTCTTCGATTCGAGCGCGTAGCGGGGAGATGGTGTCCGTTAAGACGGATCAACCGATTGAAAAAGCAAAGATTTTTGAGATTATGGAAAAGATCAACCGTACGACTTGCGATTTGCCCGTAAAAGTCGGGGATATCGTCTACGAAAAAATTGACGGGAAAGCGAATTTGATTGCAACGACGAACGTTGGAGTGTAAGAGAATAATGAAAGATAAGTTTGAAAAAGAAGTGAATTTAGACGGAAAAAAACTTTTCCTGTTTGATATGGACGGTACGATTTACCTTGGGGATCAGTTGTTTGACGGCGTATTGGAACTGCTTGATAAAATCGAAAAGATAGGGGGCAGGTACGTGTTTATCACGAATAACGCTTCCCGTTCGGTAAAAGATTACGTGAAAAAAGTCCGTAAAATGGGAATTAAAGCGACGGAAGAAAATTTCTTTACGTCCACCCAAGCTTCTGCGTTACTTTTTAAAGAAAAATTCGCGAACGATTTAATTTACGTACAAGCTACGCGCTCGTTTGTGAAAGAACTTAAGAAACAGGGTTTGAACGTTACGACGAAATACGCGGAAAACGCCAAAGCAATTCTCGTCGGTTACGATACGGAATTGACGACGAAAAAGATGTTTACGACCTGTCGTATGTTGGGGTTGGATATCCCCTATTACGCGTCCAATCCCGATTGGGTGTGTCCCGTGAGTTTCGGGTACGTACCCGACTGCGGTTCAATGTGCCAAGGCTATGAACGGGCGACGGGTAAAAAGCCGATTTTTATCGGAAAACCGCAACCGACCATGATCTTGGAAGTTATGAAAAAATTCGGCGCAAAAAAGGAAGAAACGCTGGTTGTGGGAGATCGAGTATATACCGATATCGCGTCGGGGGTGAACGCTGGCGTAGATACCGTGTGCGTGCTTTCGGGGGAAGTGACCTTTCAAGAAGTGCAAGAAGATACGATCAAACCTACCTACACTTTGGATAGCGTTAAGGATATTTTGACCGTTTTAAAAAATTCTTTTTAAAATCTTTTCGTAGTCTTGATTTTTTTTAATA
>JAFTKR010000035.1 GCA_017453165.1 Clostridia bacterium
AACAGCGTATAGAAATCGCTGTTCTCGGTCACCGCAAACACCTTTGCATATGTGTTTGCTTATCTCGTCCCTAAAAGGCATTATCAATGCCTTTCTTAACGGGCAACTCGTCCCAACAACCCCACAAGGGAATAATTCCCTTGACCTTTTCTTAAAGTTCGTCAAATCCGCATTAACTTACGCAAACGCCACGCCACTTTTCGGCGTGGCGTCCTTTCCACTACGCGCCCTTAAACAGGTTTCGCAACTTCTCCCCTTTCATCGCAACGCTTACGCTTCCGTAATACCCGAAAGCATACCTTGACCGTTCGGACGATCGCAAATCAATTCCGCGTATTTCACGAGCGTCGCCGTAAATACGGGCTTAGATTCCACTTGACGAAGAATCTTACCGTCTTGACCTTCCAACCATTGCCAATCACAAAGCTGATGAAGCTTGAAGTCGTTGGTATTCAATAAATACATTCTACCTTCCGGACAGAAACGGTCGGCAACGACGGGAATCCCGTTAAAGCTCAACGCGTTATAGCCACCTTTCAATTCCATAGAAGTCAACACGGCGTTTCCTTCTCTCATCGCCTTTGCCAAAGCGCGTTTTACCCCCCAAGAACAAACGATAAAGTTCACTTTACCACCCGAATACTCCTCAATCTTATCGATCGCCGTTTGCAAAGTAAGTTCGGTCAACTCTCCTACGTCGGTTTGTTTATACGGTTGCAAGCAAGGGTTGGACTCTCTCGTTACGCCGTAAAGCGTCGAGCTATTCCCGAAAATCGCGCCAAGCCCCGTCAATTCGTTCCCTTTTGAACCTTGCGCGTACATTTTGAAGTTTTCACTCAAATACGCGCTATCAATACTATTCCCCGACAACGTAATCGTATTGGTATCGCGATCCACTTTCAAAACCTGTCTACCCGACGGGATATCCAAATATACCCCCGACAAATTATGCACGTCGAGTATCATGCCTTCGACGACGTTCTTGACGCTATCCAAAGTAACGTTGTTCCCGTTCGAATCAACGATCTTACCAATGAATCCCGTACCATCCCCGTACAACATTCTCGCAAAGTTGACGGATGCGCTTTTCACAAGCGAATCCATTTCTTCGTTTAAGAGATTGACGAGACTTCCTTCCTGACCGTTTCCCGCGCGAAGCGCCTTATCGGAAATTTCAATCGTACCGTAAATATTTTTGAGTGGCGCAACGAACTTCACGTAATTATTCGTTCTACTCTTTGGCAACGTGCCCGTTTCCGTACCTGCGCCCACGCCCCCGTTATACCCGTAACGTACGACGCGTTGCACGTCCTTCCCTACGACGTTTTGCGCCGTCTTTTCAATTTGCGCCAAGAATGCGTTCGTGTTATAATCCAAAGAATCCACGATCGCGTCCAAATAAAAACTCTTTAAAACGTTATCTGCAGTAGCTAAACTAACCATATCCTAAACTCTCCTTTTTTTGAATCATTTTCTTTTTATTTTTTTAAGAACGACAACGCCATTTCTCCCGCTTCGTTAATCGTTTTCGCCTTCAAAGGCGGTGTCGCGATCGTCCCGAACCCACCCTTCATCAAGGGCGCGTCCGGTCTTTTTAAAGAAGTGAGATACTCCCCGATAATTTTCAATCTCACGCCTTCGTTCTCGGTTGCTCTTTTATAGAGCTCGTCTTCGGAAAGCACTCCTTCCCTATCGTTATGCTTCGACAAATCGATTTCCCGTCCGACAAAGCCACCGTCCGTCCGCGCCCCGTCCGACGCCGACACTTTTTCGCTTCCCCGAACTTTCGCCATCTCGCCCGAATCCCCCGTCGTCGGAGCGTCCTCCGCCGTCTTGAGCATTTCCCGTTCGAGCATAGCCGTTTGCTTGCCGTCCCCGTCCGCGTTTCCAAGAACGGGTTCGACGGCGTTTATACCATCCGTTGAAAGATTTTCGTCCGCTTTTTCAAGATTCGCCGTCGTACTTTGTTCTTCTTTTTCCGCAGTAGGCTTTTCCACCTTTTCCTGCATCTTTGCAAGCGTTCGCTCCAATTCTTTCAACTTTTGACTGCGTCTTGTGAACTCTGCTTCCAAAGCTCCGTACGCATTCAAAAGGGCGTTTTCATCTTTAAACTTGCCAAATCTCGTCGAGCCGTTTTCAGCAGTCATCTCGTACCTGCCCTTACCATTCGTCTCCGTCTGCTCCGTTTTTGCAAAATTTCCCATTAAAACGTTCTCCTTTTCCATCTTTTATTTCACTCTCCTTGTTTTTGCATATCCTTGTGTTTTTGGATATGCGCCATAAATTTTTTCTTAATTTCTTCCTGCTTTTTACACGCCTTAAACTCGGACGAAAGCAAATATCTTACGTGTTCTTCGATATGCAAATTATGATCGTCGTACTCGTCCGCTTCTACGTCCTCCGATTTTAACGTCAAATTCTCTTCTCCCGCCTTAGCAATATGCAACGCGGAAATATCTCTTGCGCTTTCGTACGTACCGTACCCAAACGCCTCCAAAATCTTGTTCTTATTCTCTTTAGAAATTTTCCCGTCGTCGTCGGAAAGCAATCCTGCCTCAAACAGTTTCAAAAGTGTTTCTCTCTTTTCAAGCGACGTATCCTGTTCTTCGCAATCAAACAGAATATCTTTCCCGACGATCTCCGCCGCGTTAAAATAATAGACCTGCGTTTTCTTATTCTCCCCCGTCAAAGTCATCAATCTCGCCGTCCCCGCAAACTGTCGATACAATCGTAGCACCTGTCTACCAATCTCTTTGATCGCCCCTTCAAAGCTCTCCAAGGTCGCCGCCAAACGTGAATCGTCTTGCGACAAAAGCAACTGCAATCCCGTCGCGCTCGTAACTCTCGCAGGCGTTGAATTTTGCGAAAGATCACTTCCCCCACTCACGAGCGAAAACTCTTTTTCCAACCATTCCTCTTCCCTTTCAAACTCACTCGGGAAATCTCCGCAATCCATCATTTCAGGCGCTTTTCCGCCTTGTCGGTACACGAGCACCTTTCCAGGCGGTAACCCTTCTGTCGCCAACTCGTCCACGTCCACCGATCCGTCCTCCACGGCAACGATCCCCATCGAAATCCGATTCAAATACTCGTGTTTCCGATTCCGCACCGCGTTATACGCCCTTTGTACGGGAATCAATCGATCAACGATGCTCGATCCGAAAAACGCGCCGGGCAATCGCATACAATCCTGTTTTACAAACGGAAACGATCTCTCTCCGCGCTCCCCGTTCACGTACGGCAACGGTCCTTCGTAAAGCAACTTCCCACCGGCGACGATCTCTAATCTTCCCTCACGGTTTTCCTTCGTTCCTTTCGTATACCGTTCAATCAAAATCGCGCTATTCAAAACGGGCGCCTTACTATATCCAGCGGACAGAATTTCCTTTCCCGCCTTCGGTTCACTATACCCACACACCGAACTGTCCTGCAAATCCTCCCCGTCCACTCTGACGCCAAACTTCGCGTAAATCGCGTCAACGTCCATTGCTTGCGCGTGAATCACACTCCCAATTTCTTCCAAACTCTCCACACCCAAGCGATCGGGAAAAATCTCAAACGGTGGCGCTACGGTCACTTCCACTTCCCCTTCGTACAATGGTTCTCCGTTCTCGTCCACGGCTACCTGCCTACCCCCTACGTCGTTCCAAGCAATCTTATAAAAGACCGAACCGCAAGTTTCCGACCATACCGTCCCCCGCGCCAACGTATCGTTCAAACGGATTCTCTCTCCGACGTATTGCAAGATCCCCGTAGCCAATTTCGCCGCTTTCAAATCCCCTTCCTCGTCGGAAAAGGCGCGCACCTTCAACACGGGCTTTCTCCCCATCAACTTCGCAACTCTCGAATCGACGAGTGGCGCGATGTGATTAAACGCCCTTTTGCTTTGCCAATAGAAGGTACTTTCTTCGTCCAACACTTCCCCGAACGGCGACACGTCGCAGTACTGATTCCCACTCAAAAAATTCATGTTTAATTTCCAACCGTTTTCAACCTTTCTACGTTCTTCGCGTCGCCTTTCAAAATCGGTAACGATCTCTTTCGCGAGCCGTTCCTTTCGCTTGCTCTCCTGTCTTTGCGATTCTTCGTCCATACCGTTTTTGTCAAACTTCATTTGAAACACTCCTTTTTTTCTCTTTCTTTTCTTCTTCGGCAAGTTCTTTCAACAGCCGTTTCTTTTCCCTTTCAAGTTCCGCGTCGGAAAGCTTTGCCATCTCCCCTTCCGTTCCGGCAAGAATCATTTGCACAGCTTTCAAATCGGGCGGTACGTCCTTTTTCGTTTCCTTCCTTTTTAAAAGCTTCATTTCCCCGTCCACTTCCGCGTATTCTTCGGTCACTTCTTCCACGGAATACCCCGTCGCAACCTTGATCAACGCATCGCCGACCGTTCCTTTATTCTTTCTCGTTTTTTTTACCTTTTTCTGCACTTCATTTCTCCTATATCACTCCACAAACCAAGCCCCGATCAAAGCGTCTTTTTACGGTTCAACGCCCGAATCCGCCTTTCCTTATCCTTTTGGATTATCGTTTTTTCTTCTGCGACGGGCAACTTTTTCGGCCTTGTCATCAAATAATAACGACAGGCGTCTAAACAGTGATCGTCCGTCTTCTTCGGCGTATCCCCACTCCCCCAAAAATACCCTTTCAGTTCCCGAATCAAATTCACGCAATTATTGAAGATATATAAATTCGGCAACCCGTTTTTTTGATTGAGATAGGACTTTGTTCTCGCAATTCCGGCAAACAAATCCTTGTCCACGTCAGGATTCACCAAAATATCCCGTTCGTAAAAGAGTTCGCATACGTTCTTCGCCGAAGCCAACGTCCGTTGTTTCGCCGCGCTATCGATTAAGGCGCGCACTCTCCCCTTGCTATCGGTATACCAATTGAGTTCCGCGCAAATCCGCTTAATCGCCTGCGCATGAAAATCAATATCTTTCCCCGCCGCAAAATGCTCGGCAACCACGTACACGTTATCGTCAAAATCTACGGCAAACCATAGCGTTGCAAGCGGATTATTCAACCCAGGATCGATAGAAATCATATCTTGCCATTCCTTCGGCAAGGAAAACGGCTCGATCACGTGTACCCGTTCGTCAAATTCAGGATACACTAACCCCTCCGCGCTCGCAAACCGACCGAACCTACGGCTTTGTAGCTCCGTTTCGTCCAGCCCCGTCTCCAATCTTCCGATCTCACGCTTGGAAAGATAGGGATTATCGCTCCATTCCATAAACTCGTACCAAATCTCTTCGTCGTTGTAACGGTTTAAAAAGATATCGGTATACGCGAACGTCAACCCCTTCAACGGCGTCATAGTCCCGAATATATCCCCCTGTTTATCCATGACGCGCATTCTACACTCGGTATACACCTCCTTAGGCGGTTCTTCGTCAAACCACACGAAATCAAGCGACGCCCCTTGAAACTTTTCCCGTCCCTGATCACAACTTTTAAACCCGATCACGGAAATCCCCCCAAAGACGTTTTTCACACGGATAAAATCGATCACCCCGCTTTCAGGCGAATCTCTACGCCCGCTACTCATTACGATCTCCTCAATCCAATCCCGTCGCAAATACCTTAAAATTTTCTTTTGCGCGACGTCCCGTTGCACCTGCGCCGAAAGCGACACCACCCACCCTGACGTATTTTTCCGATTCTCTCGATAGGGATGAATCCCCCTAGCCATATACACGCACTCCACCGCCCCACACTCCGTCTTTCCCGACCGATTACCGCCAAACACCCAACGATTCCGTTTCAAGCACTTATGAAACGCCAACTGTTTTTCGTGCTTTTTCTCACCCGTATTATAGAGCGCGAGCGCGTTATCGGCTTTTCTCCGTTTTTGTTCGTTCTCAATCCCGATAATTTTTTCGACAATTTCTCTCATAAACTCCTTTTAACTCCCTGAAACCCCGACCAAAAACCCGTTATAATACTCGGTATGAAAAAGTTTATTATTTTCCCGACGCGCGCTTTCCTATGCGTCCTATTCGCGTTGGTTTACCTGTTCATCCCCCTCACCTCGCCCCTTCATGCAAAGTCGGAGCCCACCCCTAGGTACGCCTGTATCTTGACGGACGACGTATACCTTTACGCGTCCTCTAACGAGCGTAGCGGATTATTTTTACTTCCACGTACCTACTACGTCAAAATTCTTGAAGAAAAACCCGAATTCACGAAAGTGGAATACTCGTTAGACGGCGCGGACACGAAAAAAATCACGGGCTATTGCAAAACCGACCAACTGACGTTCGTAGACTACGTACCGAAAGATCCTTATTTTTTCGCCTATTTCGAGCTGACCTACCGCATTGAAGACGACGGAAAAAACTATCCGTTTTTGACGGAGATCAAAGTAACGTGCGCCTACTACGGCGAATACCCAATCGGCTCGGAAACCTACTGCTACGTTCTTCGCGAAGACGCATTCGGCTACGTTCCCAAACCCGACGACCTGTTCGTCCCCGTAAACACGGAATACGACGACCGTTTCCAAACCCCGCTTCCCGACGACGGAACGGAACCACCGCTCAACTCGGACGCCCTTCCGCCCATGCAAATCGTGACGATCGTATTATTATGTTTACTTGCCCCCATATTGGCGTCGCTCATCCTACGCCCCAACCGCAAACAACCCACCTACAAAGACTAAAACTAAAGAAGGTACAGGGATAATTCCCTGCTGGGGTTGCAAGGGGCAAAGCCCCTGCATAATTTTGGACTCTTAAAAGACAGCTTTGCTTTCGTTTGCGAGCTATGCTCGCCAATCGCTTTAAGCGAAAGATGAAATAAATCTTCACTTTTTCTTCGCCGTCAAAAACCGATACACTGCGCGCAAGAATTCGTATTGCATGTACTCTTTTTCCAATACTTCTTTGGTAAACCCCATGCGGTTAAATCCTTCCATCACCTTTTTCAAAAGCCTGTTTTGTTTACGGTAGTAACTACGCTCACTCCAATGAAACTGCGCGATCACCGCTTGCCGTTCCGCCGAACCGCACACCCGTTGCCACTCGCTTACCCCCTTATCTTTCCCGCCGTCTTTCATCAAACGGATTTTCCCAAAATACCGAAGCTCTAATAGAATCGTTTCTTCCAATGTAAGTGATAAAAAGAACTCGTCCAACGCCTTTTTTAAAACGGAAAGGCGTCTTTTTCGTAAAATCTCGCCGGCAATATACTCCGCCAAACTCTCCGTCGAGCCCTTATACCGATAAGAAAGTATCGCCTTATTCTCAATATGATCCGCGTAATCCCGATCGATCATTTTAAATTTCGGATACGTATACAAAATCGCCTTCACACAGTTTTCCAATTCCATCACCTACCTTTCTTTGTCAACTCCGCGTTTCAATCACACGTCCATTATGCCACGTTTTTTTCGTTTGTCCATAGCCCACTGCCAACTTTTTTGCAATTTTTCAAACATTTGTTCGTGTTTTTATTTACTTTAACATTCAAAATATGACAAACATACGCCACTTTTTTGGGAAATTTTACCAAATTACGAATTTGTCATTGCGAACGAGCGTTAGCGAAGTGAGGCAATCTCTCGCAACAAAATTATGTTTTTTATGAACGCGTATAGATTTTTAAAAACGACTCAAACTGATAGCAGGAGGATGGTTTACTATGAGAATTGCAAACATTGTTGCGTATATTTTAGTAATCGTCGGCGCGGTAAATTGGGGGTTGTACGGACTTTTTGAAGTCAATCTCGTTTCCATGGTGTTCAACGGCGCAAGAGCAACGGGTTCGATTATCGTATATTCGATTATCGCGCTTTCGGCGCTTTGGCTGATCGTTTCGCCGTTCGTCACCGGCGGTGCGTTGCGATTTACCGATCGCGAAGCGTAAGACTTTTTAAAAGTCAAAAAAACACTTCTCTTGGAATAAGAGAAGTGTTTTTTCGTTCTATTCATTATATTTTATTCGTCGTCTTTGTGTTTTTTTCGCAAAATCAAATAATCGGTCAAAATACAAATCGCGCCCAACCCGCAAATCAGGTACGCCAATCTCCAAATCGAATCCACGTTCGACGGCTTATTGCCGAGAACGTGTTCTTCGGTGGACGGGATCGAGCCGTCGAAATCGGTCACGTAAGGTTTGGGAATATACCCCGTCTTTACCCCGTTTTCCGTTTCGTAGGAAACGTGATAGTAGTCGTGATCCAAGTCCTTCACTTCGCCGAGCAGTTCAATCTTTGCGTTCTTTTCAAACCGATCAAGAGTCAAAAGTTCGGTCAGATACGGGAACTTATAAGCGTACACCCCGTTCGTCAAATACCCGTACTTCGGCTCGTCGTATCGGGTTAAATATTCGCTTTCGTCGAGCGATACGCAATACTTCTTTTTCACCAAATAAGTATCGTAGTCCAAACGCTCCGCATTATATTCCGCTAATACGGCGTAGTCCGCCGTCTCCCCAATTTTCAACGCTTTTTTCGGCAACACGCTACGAGTCAACCCTTGATACGGGAAATATTCCGAGTCCTTTAACGAATTAAAATCAAACTTCACAAGCAAGGTATTCGCCTTGGTTTGCACGACCGTAAAGACGGCGCTTTCGTCGCTAAAAATTTCCTCGTCCGCATTCTCCACGCCGATCGTTTTCACAGTCGGGAGCGCAAGATCCGCCATTTTAATTACGTAATTCCCGTCGTACAAAAGATAGGTTTCGTTCTCTTCTACACCGAACGCAAACGCCATGAGCGTGGGCGCATCTTTCGAGTAAACGATTCTCTTTGCAAGGGAAATTCTGTTTTCCGTCCAAGAACCGTTTTCGATTTTTACAATCTCGTTTTCGGTCAAAGCGTACACGTTCCCAGCGTAATCCACCGCCATCTTCTTCGTATTTTGCGGAAGCGTGCAGAGCCGTTCGCCCGTACTTTCACGATTGATATACTCCGTTTCGCTAAATTTATAAACTTCGTTTGCGCGGGCAACGTAAAGATCCCCGTATACGTCCACCGCCAAGAACGTGGGCGCGCTTCCGTTCTTCGATACGGGATTGGAAATCGTCCACCCCCCGTCGCTTTCCATAGCCACCGAATACCCGTTATTCGACGTCGCGAAATAATATTTGCCGTACGAGCCGACCGCTCCTTTTAACTCCGTATCTCCAAAATCAAAACTGCGAAGATATTCTTTACTTGCAAGGTCGTACAAGTGCGCACTTGATTTAGTCGCCACAAGTACCGTTCCCCCCGTCGCGGTGATCGAACGCATCTCTTCCGTCACCTGCATGGACACGTCGATCGTTTGGAAATTCCCCTTTCGATCGCGAATGGAAATCCGTTCGTTCCCGTTATCCGCCGTCAAGAGCATATCCCCCAAAAGACAAACGTCCACACCCCCGTTCAAACGGTTGGTTCTCGACGACGAAGCGCTAATCTCGTACGCAGGAACGGAAAAATCCGTATCGTCAATCGAATAGCGACGAACCGCGGTATCGTCAATCGTATAAACGTACGAACCGAACGTCGTGAGTTTGGTAAACTTGCTCGTTTCTTGGAAGATGGGCAAAGTCGATTCGCGCTGATCTTCCAACTCGTGCAAATCGTACACGAAATACGTTCCTTCCGAAATCTCTTCTTCGTCCGTCAACTTAATTTCCGTCGTGTAAAGAGTGGACGACGTCGCCACGAGCGAGTGTACGGCGTTTTGGAAAGACGTAACCGTCACACTCCGTTTATCGATAATATTATATTTGAAAAGAATATTGCCGTTGTTCGTGTAAAAAATTTGTCCGTCGCAAACGGAAAACACGGTGTTCCCCGAAATATTCGGAATCAAATCCACCCCGTTTGCAAGATCGCTCAACGTCGTTCGATAAATGGTAGAAGTACCACCCACGACCAAACTGTAATACACCGTTTCCCCGTCGAGATCAAAGGTACTGCATTGAAGCGAAGTCGGCGTCGCCTGTAAGGTTTGCGGAGTTAAGGCGAAAAACTTCGTGTCCTGATCGATAAAATACAAAATTCCGTCGTCGGAAAATTGCAGTTCTTTCACCGCCCGATCGTCCGTCAAATCGTCGGGGGTATTTTTCGGATCGTGCCGATAGGTACGATAGATCTGATCCACGCTATCGTAGAGATACACGATACACCCGTCGGCAATTGCCACGTACCGTTCGTTGACCGCCACGTCGGACGGATGAGAAAGTTCTAAATACTGTTCGTAGCTCGTCGGCAATAAAAGTTCGTCCTGAGCGCCTTGCGTTTCCGCGTTCGCTTGGCGGATTTGCGTGCCAAAGAGCGCCGTCCCCAAAAGCAAAGACGTCGCGCCGACCATAATACACGATAAAATTTTTCCCGATATCCGTTTCATATATTTCATTATAACACGATTTGTCGAAAAAAGCAATAAATTGTCAAAGAAAAAACGAGTTTCTGTAAACAGAATCCACCCAAAGTTTCGTCCAACTTTGGGTGGCGAGCTGTCATAGATAGAACTCGTTTTCAAATTTAAGAATGAAACCATTCCATATTGCTAGTCTTTAAAATTTGAGCAGCCGTTTGCGCGTCTTGCAAACACGTATCCCAACCACTCGGCGATTTAAACACTACGCTCGTTAAAAGCGTACAACCGTAAAACGCACCGCTACCAATATGCTTTACGTTGCCCCAAATCACAACCGACTGCAAATTATCGCACTCGCTAAACGCATAGCTCGCAATATTTGTAACGGGCAATCCCCGATGCGTAAGGGGAATTTCTACGCTCGTTTGCGTTTGATCAATCATTCTTACAACGGTATACTCGTTATTTTCTTCTTTATGGTAAACGAGATTTGCCGTACTTGAAGGAAGCGCGTTGTTTATAGGAAGCAACCCCGCCACCTTCGCCGTGGAATCGTTAAAACAAACAAGCACGTAATTTTGCTTCGTTACGGCTATTGACTTGATCTTTGAATATTCGCTAATCACCCTTTCCGTCCCGTCCGCATCCAAGACGACCAAATCATAATCTTGACTGTTTTGATTAGATACTTTAAAATATATTTGTCGTAAAATCGAAGTCTTTACGTTTAAAGGAAATTCTTCACGAATATCCCCTAAAACAATGGAAGCTTCCGTTCCATATCGCTTACTCGTCAATTCTAAATGTAAGGCACCAAGCTTTCCTACGTACAATTCGGAAAGACAACTATTCACATTCACAAGTTCTTTTTTAAAGAACTCAAAACTACCTGTTTGTCCAAAATCACAATAAACGTCATACATCTCGTTCAAAGAAAAACCAAGCTCTTTCCCTGCCGGAATTTGAATTATTTGCGAATCGTTATTCGGTTCTTCCGCGTCTACGTTCTCTGGTTCTCCACACACGCTACAAGCGCCGTTTTTATATTTATGCCCCACCGAAAGCAACGTTTGATAAGACTTTTCTCCACATTCACAAATCGCTTCCAAAATCCCGTCTTCTGTACAAGTTGCTTCCTTTGCGGTATAAAATTTCGACCATTCGTGAACGTGTTCCCCCGTTTCCCCTAATCCGCAAGCCGAAAAGCTAGAAATAGTAGCCGTAATTGCTAAACAAAGCGCCGTGATTTTTTTCCCTTTCATAAATCTCTCCTTATAATAAAAAATGTCGTCCCTTTCGAGACGACACATTAGACCATATCATCTCAAAAGTTGCGACACTTCAAAATACTTTTACACTACATTTCTATGAACGGGAATGGTATAAAGCGAGATAGATATAATCTAGCTAGATTATATCCCGTTCCATAAAATATAAAATTGTAGTGCAAAAAAAACTCCTTTATGATAAGTATTTTGAAAGTCGCATAATTATTATAGGCTATTTTTGAAAGAATGTCAATCTTTTTTGCAAAAAAAACAAGTCCCTTAAAAACAGAACTCGTTTTCAAATTTTATTTCGATTGATTTAAAATACTCCAAACGTTTATAATTTCCAAAGGATGCCCTATTACTTTTCGGATAACGGCAAACATATAGGCAAGATCCGTTCCACTCCTGGGTTGATATTTTTTCATAGACCATTTAAACCGTTTCTGCTTCGGGGGCAGATAATCGGGGTTGTAATAAAAAATACAATACTCGCTGTCAAATATCATCGCTTCGTTTCGTTCGGCGAACGCATCAAACTCCGCCTTGGCGTATTGATTCAATTTCACCTTTTCTTCGTAGGCAAAACAAACGACTTCCTTCGTCACGTCGCGCAATTCTCTCTCCGCGCCGTTTTTTACTTCCTGCAAATTCTCGTATTCCGATTTTAACGGATACGCCACCCGTTTTATATCCGGATATTTTTCCCGCAACTTTGTTACCCGTTCAAGGCACAATTCGTCGAATTGACTTTGACTCCCAAATAAAAAAGTCTTTACCCCCTTTTCTTCAATCAAATATTCGATTTGTTTATCCACTTCCCGTATCAACGCTTCCGTCACTTCAATTTCTCTATGCCCGAAAAAAGAACAAGCTTTCATACTCTTATCTCCTGTAAATAAAAAA
>JAFTKR010000036.1 GCA_017453165.1 Clostridia bacterium
AGTTCGCGATCTTTTCCATGCGTTCTTTGACGAGTTCTTCGGTAATTAATTCCTTGACCGTACTCGTCAAGTTTGCGTACACGCGATTATACGCTTTTTCGATACTGTCGTCGCGGTAAGTGGCGTGGCAAAACGAACAGGAATACGTATCCCCGTTTTGTTTTAATTCTCCACCGCAATTTTCGCACTTAAATCTTTTCATCTTTCGCTCCTTTGGTTATTTTGTTATAACGTCTATTTTCGGCGAACCCAAAAATTTGTACGGCGTAATCTCAATTACATAGGATTTCCCCTTTTCAATGACGATACTTTGCGCGTTAGACTTCCATATTGCATTCCCGCGACAATCCGGATCTCCATAGGCAAACAACGCAACCGTTAAAATATGCCTTCCGATAGGAACTTCCACTTTCCCAAACGTATCCGTTTTCGCCGTCACTACTTTTGTAGATATTTTATCGTCTATTTTGATAAGGTACGGCGATCCGTTCGCCGGCGACAACGGGCTGGAAGAATGTTTCAAGTGAATATGCACGGTTTCCGTCGGAACGTTGACCTTTTCCACCTTTTTTTCAACGGGCTTTGGCTCGCTTTTTGTCGTAGCTTGGTTCGAATTGGACGGGGTGGATTTAGTAAACCAATTTCCACAACCATAACATTTATAATCGTTTCCTAAATTGAACAATTCACTACCGCAAACGGGACATTCCGATTTCGACTTATTCGCATTCGCAGAGCCTATGTTCGCGTTATGCCCCCAAACTACGGGACGATTTAAAGGGTTCCAACCTTCAATCCAACCACTCGGCTTAGAACTTGCTTCCGCATAAATTTTTAAACTGCTACAACCTGCAAATGCACCACTCCAAATCATTGTTACGCTTTTTGGGATCATTACACTTGTCAAACCGCTACACCCCGCAAACGCACTATTCCCTATATCCATTACGTTATTCGGAATCGTTACGCTTGTCAAGCCGCTACAACCTTCAAACGCGCTAGAGCCAACTCCCTTCACTCTATCTGGAATTGTTACTCGAGTCAACCCGCTACACCCTCTAAACGCATGATCTCCAATCATTGTTACGTTTTTCGGGATCGTTACACTTGTTAAACCGCTACAATCTTTAAAGACACCATCCCCAATCATTGTTATGCTATTTGGAATTGTAATGTTTGTTAAACCGCTACACTCCGCAAACGCATATTGCCCAATCACTGTTACGTTATTCGGAATTGTTACGCTTGTTAAATCGATACAATCTTTAAACACAGACGCCCAAATTCCCGTAACGCCGTTCGGGATTACGACCGCCCCACCAGCTCCGTTATATTTTTTCAATACCCCGTTTTCAATCTCGAAATCAGGATTTTCCACGCTTACCGTTTTGGGAATTTCTCCACCTGAATTTCCCCAAACTACGGGACGGTTATTGGGATTCCAAGAACTTTCCCAACCACTCGGTTGCGCTTTCGCTTCTGCGTAAACGGTTACGCTACTACAACCTTGAAATACCGCGTGCCCCATTTTCGCCACGTTAAACGGGATCGTCACTCTTGCCAAGTTACTACAATCTTTAAACGCGCCGTCTCCAATACTTTTTACGTTCGACGGGATTTCCATTTTTAGCAACTTTTCGCACTTGTTGAATGCGTAATCTTCTATTTCCCGCACCCCGCTTGATAATTCCACGCGTTTCAATTCCGTACAATAGCTAAACGCGCCCGTTCTAATATTCGTTACGCTCGGTGGAATCGTTACACCCGTTAATCGTTCGCACAGTTCAAACGCGTACTCGCCAATCGTCGAAACGTCGCTTGGAATGACGACTTCTCCGCCCGCGCCTTTATATTTTTTCAGTACCCCGTTTTCAATTTCAAAATCCGCCAAACGAATTTCTTCTTTTCTCTTTTCTTCCGCTTTTCGCTCTAATTCTTCTTCGTTACGAATTTGTTTAAAAACTTCGTATAACGCTTTTTGGTCGAACGCAGGTTGTTGGGGTTGCGGTGCTTGCGGTTCTTCCTTTCTCTCGATCGGTTCGTCGTCGAATTCTTGATTCAAATATTCTCCGATCTGTTCGGCAACCGAATCCAAATCACAACGCCATTGTAACGTACCGAAAAATTCCGAAATTTGACGGTCTACAATCGCCGTCTTTACGTCGTCAATGCGATACTGTATCCGTGGCTTCCGATATCTTTCAGGCATTTTTTCGTAATTATTCCGATATTCGGGTTTGAATTCCAAGTCCTTTTTCTTAATATACGGGATCTCACGCTTAACGGCGTCGCAAGTGAGCGAACGGGAATTTTTCGACGACACGAACAAAAAGATTCTACAATTATCCATTGCCGTTTCAAGCGCCTTTTCATAGTTTTCTACCGCCTTTCGCCCGTGTTGTAAGTTCCGAAGCGCAACGAAACAACTTACCCCTTGCGTTTCCAAGTAAGATACAAGCTCGTTCACGATCGCAATATCTTTGCTCGAATACGCCACGAACACGTCGCGAGATAACTGCGTTTCATACAATCCGCCTTCGACCTTTTCCGCTTCGTCTTCAATTTTCGTCATTACCGCTTCATACTTCGCTTTATCCGTCTTGTACGCCCGTTCCACGAGCATATTTAAGGATGGCAGATATTCGATTTTTAAAGATTTTACGACGAAATCCACGACGTCGTCTACATAATCTTCCTTTTCAAAAACGTCGATTCCGTCCAAAAATTCGGTGACTAACCGAGTTTCTTCCGATTCGTCGTTCATGACTTCGTAAAAACGAGCGCCAAAATCTTCGGGATTGATTTTTTTAATATCCCGACAAATCCTAGTAATCGCGCGAGAGTTCACGTAGCGTTCGTGCGTTCTCGCCCAAAGCTCACGGCGAAGATTGGCAAGTTCCCGTTCTTTCGCTAAAACGAACGCTTCGTCCACCGCGCTTCTCGTCACGCTCTCCAACGAATTTTTGAGATCGTGGTAGGCTCTTTCCAACGTATCGTCTTGGAATTGGTGACGGCAATACGCGCATTCATAATGATCTCCGTTCTGTTTCAGTTCTCCCCCGCAAATTTGACAACTTAAAAGTTTCATAATTCTCTCCCTATTATTCTTTCACTTTTTATTATATCACTTTCCCCTTTAATAGTCAATAAAATGACCGATTTTTTCCCTCTCAGACATCCTGCTAAAAGCAAAAAAACGACGGAAAAACCGCCGTTTTCGTCTCCTTTATGCGCTCTTTATTACTCTTTTACGATTAAAACCACTTTCCCAACGTTTTCGCCACGATAGAGAACCTGTTGCGCGTCGTCCGCCTGCTGTATCGGAAACGTTTTATAAATTTTCACCTTGACTTCTCCGCTTTCAAACTTGCACCAGGTCTTTTCTACAAGTTCGCTTAAAAGTTGACCTTTTTCTTCGGAAGTTTTGCTACGAAGCGTACTACCAATGATACGGATATTCTTGACGAATATATTTCTAAAATCCACCGACGACGTATCCCCTGCAAGCGACGCGATTTGAATCCATCTACACCCCCTTGCGACGTATTTCAAGCATTCGCCAAGCTTTTCGCCTGCTAAACAATCGATTGCAAGGTTTACAGGCGTACCCTTTTGTTCTTCTTCTTTCAATACTTCCGCAATATCTTCTTTCGTCGTATCCACGACTCTGTCCGCGTTCAAATACGCAACTTCTTTTACTTTTTCTTGCCCTAAAACCGTCGTAATAACGCGAAGCCCAAACGCTTTCGCCATAGGAATGACCGCGCTTGCAAGTCCGCTTGCCCCTGCATTCATAAGTAGCGTTTCCCCTACTTTTGCTTGCCCTACGTAGAACAAATTCAAATACGCCGTCATATACACTTCGGGGATCGCCGCCGCTTCCACGTAGGAAAGCCCTTTAGGAATCGGCATAACCATATCCGCAGGCACCGCCACGTATTCCGCATAACCGCCACCGCCAAGGAGCGCGCACACCTTATCCCCCACTTTCCATTTAGAAACGTCGTGAGCAACTTCTTTGATAATCCCCGCTACTTCCAACCCAGGCCATTCCGGACAACCAGGGGGCGGGGGATAACTCCCTTCTCTCTGCAAAAGATCCGCGCGATTGAGCGCCGCCGCATATA
Source organism: Clostridia bacterium (assembly GCA_017453165.1). Classification (GTDB taxonomy): domain Bacteria; phylum Bacillota; class Clostridia; order Christensenellales; family Borkfalkiaceae; genus Scatosoma. The sequence continues at coordinate 4,128 of JAFTKR010000036.1, forward strand.
CTTCGATAATTACTCCCCTGCCTTTAAAACGGGATTTTCTACGTCCGTATAGCTTAAACTTTGATCTTGTTTATTAATTACAATCGCTTTCATTTTTTATCTCCTTATTTTTAATCGGTAAATTTTTCCTATCTCTTTTTCAAAACTCATAATTTCAAGCTCTGTTGGATTTTCAAAACGTTTGACAAAAGTGGCGGACCTGCATACGTCGTTTCGTCGTATTCTCGAAAACAAAGCCACATATTAACGCCGAGCGCAGGACCGATCGTTCTATGCAAATAACTGCACTTACCACCCGATAAAAACAAAAACGGAACGTTCAACTCTTTTTTCAACAAATGACAAATTTCCAAGTTTTTAAGTTCTTCTTCCTGCGTATTTGCACCCGTCACTATTTTGACGATATCCGCGCCACGGCGTTGTTGTTCCAACGCGATTTCCAACACTCTTTCGGGAGCGCGGTATTCGTACACGTGCGAAGACATTAGCACTTCTCCGCCCTTTTTATGTATTTCGTCGATAAGCTTGATTTGCTTATCAATCGCCGTTTTATCCATCGTCAATTCTTCAGGCGCAGGACAAAACGTATCCCCCATAACGTCCACGAGCGTTGCGCCACATTCTAAGCCGAAGAATAATCCGTCCACAAGTTCTTCGTCACCCATTCCCACGTTAAAACCATTACGGTAGTTCGTAAAATAAATAGGTTTGTCTTCGGCAACTGAAAAAATGGACGTAAGTGTTTCCTTCGTGCGGTATTGCTTTTCAAGCACACCCATCTGAAACCCGATTGCCGTTGCGCCGTCTGCTATCGCATTACGAATTTTCAGCTCCGCTTGCTTCGCCGTCGGCACTTGCACCATTTCCGTAATAAACGGCGTATTTGTATTCAAAAAACTTTTTTTCATGTTAGTTCCACCTACCCATAGCGTTTCTTCCGCCGTCGATCATAATATTTTCACCGTTGATAAACTGTCCTTTTTCACTCGCTAAAAATAAACACAAATCTACTATTTCTTGAGGTTCCGCTGCTCTACCTAAAAGCGTTTTCATATTTGCCATAGCGTCGCGCGTCAACACAGGTCCAGGCGAAACGCAAACGCAACGAATCCCGTATTTTGCGCCGTATTGCGCAATAGATTTTGTAAGCCCGTACATAAGCCCTGCTTTCGCGGTCGGATAATCCATTGCGTTCCCGTCGCCTTCCGCGCCCGTGATCGAGCCGATATTGATAATTAAGCCACCGTTTTGCTTGCGCATTTGCGATAATACGGCGTGCGCAAAATAAAACGGACCTTTTAAGTTGACGTCCAACCCCCAATCAAATACTTCGATGGGAACGTCGGGGAACTCCTTCTCCCACCCCACGTTTAACATTCTTCTTGCCGTTCCCCCCGCAAAATTCGCCATAACGTCAATAGAGCCAAACGTTTCTACTGCTTTATCTCTCGCAACGCAAACCTGCTGATAATCCCGAACGTCACACACAACGCCAATTGCTTTTCCTTGATTTTTTGCATTGATTTCCATTACTTTTTCGTTTAGAACGCTTTCGTTGACGTCGCAAAGCACGACGTTTCCGCCAAGCTGAGCAAAATTTTGCGCAAACAATAACCCCATTCCCGAAGCCGATCCCGTTACGATTGCCGTTTTACCTTGAAAATCCATATTTCTACTTCCTTTTCAAATTTTTGAAATTTATTTCTTTCTTTAATTATAATGAATTGACAAAATTTTTTCAACTTTTTATAATATATTATATTACTATAAAATAAACCGATACTACTGTGAGCCGATTATGTTAAACGTTACTACAAAGGATTTTTTATCTTTATTGCTTTCCATCCGATACTCCTATTCACAAAACGAAAGTTTCAACTATTCTAACGAGCCTAGGCCCTGTCATAACGTCGCGTTCATGCTCGAAGGCGAAGGGGTTATTGAAACGAAGGAAACAACGCTTACAATCAAGGCGGGAGATTTGCTTTTCATTCCCAAAGACACGACGTACGTCGCGCATTGGATCGCCTGTCCAAAGGTCAGTTTTCATTCCTTACATTTCTTATTTTCACAAAAAAGCGACCCCCTTTTTCATAAAAATATACCCGTTCAAATTTTACCGAACGAGCATTTTGGAGAATTATATACTTTGCTCACCAAAATTCAGCAATACCAATTTTCCAACACCACGGATGCGTTTATCGCGCTTTCCGCATTTTTTGATATATGTGGAAAACTATTCCCGTCCATACGGGTATTACCGTCGAATCCACCGCATAAAGCCATTCTTCCCGCCCTTCAGTTCATAGAAAAAAATTACGCTACCCCTATGACGGTAAACGAACTTGCCACTCTTTGCTTTTTGAGTCCATCCCGATTCCATTACCTATTCAAACAACAAACGGGAGTATCGCCAATCGTCTATAAAAACCAAGTGGCAATCTCGCACGCCACGAAAGATCTTATTTGCGATTTAGACGAGAGCGTCGGCAATATCGCAAAAGCCAACGGATTTTCCAACTTGATTTATTTTGAACGGTTATTCAAAAAACTCACGGGCAAAACCCCGTCCGAATACCGCAACCAACCCTTATAAAAAAACCGCCCTAAAAAAGGGCGGTTTTTTAACGTTCGTATTCGTATAATTTATATAATTTCTTCGCCGTTTTTCCTGCGTACAACGATTGAAAAATAAACTTTTCAAAACCTTTGAGTTCGTCGATGAAATATTGCGGAGTCAACTCCCGTTCTTGCAGAAACTTTAACCCCGTATCCCGTTCTAAAACTTTTGGAGTTTCCACGCCGTAAACGCTATAAACGCCTACGTCGTTTACGGGATTTTTGATTTTACTCATTTTCGCGGCGAAAGGGGTATAACAATCCACCAACACCGATAACCGCGAAAACCGTTTGCTTAACTTGGAAAAAATATCCTGCAATTCCTTATTCGTAAGATACATGCTTACCCCTTCCAAAATAACGATTGCCCGTTCTGCGTTTGGCAAAGTTTCTAAAAACGCTTCGTCTTTTATATCGGAAGATAGCATACGATAATTTTCCGTTTCCGCATAATACCGCTTACGTTCTTCGATCACGGCGGGAAAATCCACGTCAAACCACTGCGCCGAATCCACGCCCAATCGTTCCACTCGACTATCCAATCCGCACCCTAAATGCAACACGACTGCGTTTGGAAATTCCGCTATTTTTTCTTTCGTCCATCGATCGAATACCGCGGAGCGCATACTCATATAATAGGCAAGCCATTTGGATTTTGATTTCCCTTTTAACGGAAACGCTTCCCGCGCCCAAATTTCTTCCGCTTTTTGATCCTTTAAAATGATCCCTTTTTTACTGACGAACGCCTTTCCGTAAAGGGGAATATATAAAGTTTTATTCACGCTATTCATAAACTTTTTCTCCTATGCTTGACTTCATTATAGCATAAAAGCGGAAATTATTCAATCTTTTTATTATAAAAATTTTTCGTTTTCGCTCGTTCGCGCGAACCAACGATAATACGCCGTTTCAAGCGACCAAGTACACCAAAAAGGGACTGCCTTATATCGGTAGTCTCCCGACTGGATTTTTGCCTATGGCAAAAGCTTCTCTCGCGACCATTTTAGAGAAATAAACCACTTTTTCGTTTTCGCTCGTTCGCGCGAACCAACGATAATACGTCGTTTCGAGAGACCAAGTACACCAAAAAGGGACTGCCTTATATCGGTAGTCGTCCGACTGGATTTTTGCCTATGGCAAAAGCTTCTCTCGCGACCATTTTAGAGAAATAAACCACTTTTTCGTTTTCGCTCGTTCGCACGAACCAACGATAATACGTCGTTTCGAGCGACCAAGTACACCAAAAAGGGACTGCTCAAGGCAGTCCCTTTTTGGTGTACCCGACTGGATTCGAACCAACGACACCCAGCGTCGGAGGCTGGTGCTCTATCCAACTGAGCTACGGATACGCCAAAATATGCAAACGATTTTTTCGTTCCGCGTATTTATTTACGAACTCTATTTTACTATTTTTCCTGCGCTTTTTCAAGCGTTTTACCCCTGTCAAACGGGACTTTTTTGAAAAATTTTGTCGTTTCTACGAATTATTCGTTATTCGCTTCGTCTAACAACCGATTGTATTCTTCAAAGACCGCTTCGATAATATCGTCGTCTAATTCAATCTCGAATTTATCTTCGCCGTCAGGACCGCGTTTTACTCTGAAAACGAGCGCTTCATCCTCGTCCATTCCCTCTAAAAGTTCAACCGGTTGCAAAATCGCGTAGAAGTTTCCGTTATGCGCAATTCCTGCAATCTCTACGAAGTCAATTTCTTCACCGTTGTCGTTTAAAAGGGTTATGATATCATCTTCTCCTTCGTCGAAATCTTCCACGTAATCCACTTCTTCGTCCAATTCTTCAAAATCGCTATCCATCCATTCGTCCGTCATTTTTCTCTCCTCCTTACAGCCTTTTTAATCTCGGCTCTTCCCTTCCATTATAATATAAATCCCTTCGCTTTGTCAAGCTTTGTTTTTATACTTTTTTCTTTCTTGGAAAAATTGGCTTGTTTTCGCTTTCTTTTTCAAAAAGTTTATGGTATACTATGATAGAAAAAATCGAAGGAGAGAAAGTATGGCAAAAACGGTCGTAATCGGTATGAGCGGTGGCGTGGACAGTTCGGTTGCCGCCTTGCTATTAAAAGAGCAGGGCTATAACGTGATCGGGCTTTTCATGCAAAATTGGGACGAAGTGGACGAGAACGGTTGTTGCACGGCGGAAGACGATTACGCGGACGTTCGACGAGTTTGTTCGGTACTCGATATCCCCTACTACACCGTCAATTTCGCCAAAGAATACATGGATCGGGTATTCTCCTATTTTTTGGAAGAATATTCGGCAGGCCGTACCCCTAACCCCGACGTACTTTGCAACCGCGAAATTAAATTCGGTCCATTCTTGGAAGAAGCGAAACGGCTCGGCGCGGACTATATCGCGACGGGACATTACTGTAAAATCTCCCATGAAAACGGCGTACACCAGCTTTTAAAAGCCGTCGATCAAAACAAGGACCAAACTTATTTCTTAAATCAACTTTCCCAAGACCAATTAAAAGACGTACTCTTTCCCTTACAAGATATGCAAAAGCCGGAAATTCGGGAAATTGCGTTAAAACACGGACTTGCTACCGCGAAAAAGAAGGACAGCACGGGCATTTGCTTTATTGGCGAACGAAATTTCCGTAAGTTTTTGAGTACCTATCTCCCTGCGAAAAAGGGAAAAATTCTCGACCTTTCAGGCAAACAAGTCGGCGAACATTTAGGGCTTATGTACTACACGCTCGGTCAACGTCGCGGTCTTGAATTGGGCGGAATCAAAGGGGAAGAGCAAGGCAGATGGTTCGTGGTGAAAAAGGATCTTGCAAACAATATCTTGTACGTTTCCCACGGTGACGAATCCCCCCTTTATTCCAAGTCCTGCGAAGTGGACGGATTCAACTGGATCCCCTTTCCCCCGAAAGAAAAAGAGTTCCGTTGCACGGCAAAATTCCGCTACCGTCAACCCGATCAAGGAGTACGCGTCGTCGTAAAGAACGAAAAGAGCCTGCATATCGAATTTGACGAACCCCAACGCGCCGTCACCGAAGGTCAGTACGCCGTACTCTACGACGGAGAGAAATGTTTAGGCGGTGGCGTAATTCAAAGCGCGCAATACGATTAACACCATTTTAAAAATTTTTAGCCGTAGCGAAAAACGCCACGGCTAATTTTTATTTTTCTTCAAAAGAAATTATTAAAATTCTACGAGTTCTTTTTTGAGTTTCGCGTACACGGGTAGCCCGTTTGCGTATTCGATCGGCGTTTCGCCTTGAATTAAGGGCTTCGCGTATTCGATAAATTCGTCCGTTACGTACGTTCCGTCGTTCGAGATAAATCGATCGGGCATGGGTTGGGTGAACTTGGCGATATCGTCAAGTGGCGCGCGAACGTATTCAATCTGGTACGGGTTAGAAGAAATTCTCTTAAACGCGATCATTTTGCCCGTTTCCCCTTCTACCGCCGCAAGTACCGCTTGTCGGCCTGCTTCGTACGCTTCCGCTACGTCCGTCTTGGAAGAAATATGCGCGGCGCAACGTTGCATCAAACTCAATTCCACCGCGCGAGATTTGATCCCCGTGCGTTTCGTAACGACGTCTGCAAGATACGCTCCTACGCCACCGAGTTGAACGTTGTTGAACG
>JAFTKR010000037.1 GCA_017453165.1 Clostridia bacterium
AATTCCTGCAAGCTTACCAAGTTCCGCTTCAACCACAACGCCGTGGTCGTGCGCGTATTGAACGACTTTCTTCGTGATTTCGATATTTTCTTCCCAAGGATGCGAAGATGCGTCGATCATAACGGACGTGAAACCGCCGTCGATAGCGGACTTACAAATTTCGAAGTCAGCGCCGTGGTCAAGGTGCATTGCAACGGGGATATCGTTCGTTTCTACGGCAGCTTGAACAAGGTGCTTTAAGTATACGGGGTTCGCATACTTTCTCGCGCCTGCGGAAACTTGAAGAATCACGGGGGATTTTTCTTCGTTCGCCGCTTCTACGATCGCTTGGATCATTTCCATGTTGTTAACGTTGAAAGCGCCGATTGCATATTTGCCAGCGTACGCTTTTTTGAACATTTCGGTAGTAGTTACCAAAGGCATAATTGAATTCCTCCAAAAAATTTTACTTTTTTCATGCAAAGCCATTATACTCTATTTTTCGATAAAAAGCAATTAAAAGCAACGTATTTTCTCTATTTTTTCTAAAAACTGATAATTTCTTCTCATAAATTATAATTACGCCCACGCGTGCGCCTACGCGCGCTCATACACGCACGCGCGAGAGAAAAAACGGATAAAACAGGGGTTGTAAATGAAAAAGTCCGCTAAAATAAAGGAAAAACGGAGGCGAAATAAGAAAAAATAAAAAAAACGAAAAAAAATAAAAAAAGTTTAAAAAACCGACGCAAAACAGCTTGACTAAATTTTCGTTTCATAATACAATTATTAGGCAAGTTGAAAAAAGAAGGCGAAAAAGTCGTTTTTCCCCGTTAGTTTAAACGAGATTTTCGAGCTCTTTACAATTTGTATCCGAAATTCTAAAAAGAAAAAATACACACGAACATAAGGAGTAACAAGATATGAAAACCTATATGGCTAAAGCCGAAACGGTTGAAAGAAAATGGTATGTCGTTGACGCCGAAGGTCAAACGCTCGGCCGTCTTGCATCCCGTGTTGCTGCGGTTCTTCGCGGTAAGCACAAACCCAACTACACTCCCAATATCGATACGGGCGATTTCGTTATCGTAATCAATACCGACAAAGTAGTTTTGACGGGTAAGAAGTTGGAAGATAAGTTTTATAGATACCACACCGGTTATATCGGCGGTCTCAAAGAAATTCCCTACAAGAAGATGATGGAAGAAAAGAGTGACCTTGCCGTTTACGAAGCGGTGAAAGGTATGTTGCCCAAAAACAGCCTTGGCAGAGCAATGTTGAAAAAGCTCCGCGTATACAAGGGCGCTGAGCACAACCACGTAGCTCAAAAACCCGAAACGTTGAAAGTTGACTAAGGAGAGATTGGAATTATGGCTAAAACGAATTTGAAAAAGAAACTTCAATTCTGGGGCACGGGTAGAAGAAAGAAAGCAATCGCAAGAGTACGTCTTATTCCCGGTGGTAGCGGTACGATTGTAATTAACGATCGCGCTTTTGAAGACTACTTCCCCCAAGGCACTCTTCAATACATTGTAAAGCAACCGATCGCTTTGTTGGAAGTAGACGGTAAATACGACGTATTCGTAAACGTTATCGGTGGTGGTTATACTGGTCAAGCAGGCGCTATCCGTTTGGGTATTGCGCGCGCGCTTTTGGAAGCAGAAGAAGGAAGCCGTCCTGCATTAAAGAAAGCGGGCTTCTTGACGAGAGATCCGAGATCGAAAGAAAGAAAGAAGTACGGCTTGAAGAAAGCTCGTCGCGCTCCTCAATTCTCGAAGAGATAATTTATACGAGATTATCAAACGCGTTCCTATATGGGACGCGTTTTTCATACGAAAGACGAGCTTTCAAAATAAGATAAGGGGAAGCTTTTGTTAATAGTGAAAAGGGAATATCCCGTAGGGACTTGACAAGAAGAACGTGAATATGATATAATACGCTTAATAAAAAATCCGTATGTAAATACGGAAAAAGGAGTAAGAGCATTATGATGTGGGTTTGGTTTGGCATAGCCGTGGGGCTCATCATATTAGAGTGCGCTACGGTGGAACTCGTTGCGATTTGGTTTGCGCTTGCCGCGCTCGTGATGGGCGTGATCGTCGGATTCGCAAGCGGATTGGAATTGATTTGGCAAATTTTCATTTTCGTGGCAATTTCCGTGGTTTTCGTAGTTGCCACCCGTCCGTTGGTGAAGAAATTGATGCAAAAACGCAAAGGAACGGATACGAATTTGGAATTGATCATAGGGCATAAAGCGATCGTAACCGAAAAAATCCAAAACGATCTTTCCGTTGGCGCGGTAAAAATTAACGGACTCGTTTGGAACGCTCGTTCGGTGGATGGAAGCGTCGTCGAAAAGGACGAATTCGTGTTCGTAAAAGAAATTCAAGGCAATAAATTAATTGTGGAAAAAATTAATCCGCAAGAATAATTAAAATAAAGGAGTAATATTTATGGAATGGGCAATTATTGTATTCGTACTAATCGTCTTACTACTCGTTATTTCGGGTATTAAGGTCGTACCGCAAGCGAAAGCGTACGTAATCGAACGGTTTGGCGCGTATCACGAAACGTGGGGGACGGGGTTGCATTTTAAGATCCCCGTGATCGACAAAATCGCGAAAATCGTGTCTTTGAAAGAACAAGTCGTCGATTTCGCGCCTCAACCCGTGATCACGAAAGATAACGTTACCATGCAAATCGATACGGTTGTCTTTTATCAAATCACCGATTCAAAGTTGTATGCGTACGGCGTAGAATCGCCGATTATGGCTATCGAGAATTTGACGGCGACCACGCTTCGTAACATTATCGGGGAAATGGAGCTTGACCACACGCTTACGTCCCGCGATACGATCAACGCGAAGATTCGTTCGATTTTGGACGAAGCGACCGATCCTTGGGGGATCAAGATCAACCGTGTGGAATTGAAGAATATTAAACCGCCGGCGGAGATCCAAGACGCTATGGAAAAACAAATGAAAGCGGAACGTCAACGCCGTGAAGCGATCCTTCGCGCGGAAGGGGAAAAGGCAAGTAACATTCTCGTCGCGCAAGGGAAAAAGGAAAGTCAAATTTTGGAAGCGGAAGCGGAAAAACAAGCGGCGATCTTGAAGGCGGAAGCGGAAAAACAAGCCGCAATCCTGAAAGCGGAAGCGGAAAAAGAAGCGATTTTACGCATCAACGAAGCGCAAGCGGAATCCATTCGCTTAATCAACGAAGCGGATCCGAAAGAAGCGTACTTGTTGCTGAAAAAGCTTGAAGCGGCGGAAAAGATGGCGGAAGGTCAAGCGACGAAGATTGTAATTCCGAGCGAATTGCAAGGGATCGTAGGGCTTGTTAATACCATCACGGAAGCAAAATAAACTATCTCTTTCTGCCTGCCCGTTCTTCGTGACGGCGGATAAAATCTAAACAGAAATTTTGCGACGGCGAATCGAACGGTTCGCCGTTTTGCGTTGGATTAGCTTGCGGAACGTCGCTATTATCCGGTTGTTCCGTTGGGGTGGGTTCGGGTGAATTTTGGGGCTGGGGGGAAGAAATCTCCGCCTTAGGAAGAAAAGATTGGAGTAAATTGAACAATGCGAAAGGTTCCATACGAAAAAAATTCTCCATTTTCACAAATTTCCCACAAATTAGCGAAAAAAACGACTTGTTTTTAATTGCTTTAATTGACAATTTAGGGTATAATAGAATATGCGTTAATATTGTCGGGAAATGCAAGTTGTTTTCCGAAAGGCGAAATTTTTAAGGAGTCCTATACAATGCGGGATAAGATAAAAAGAATCATTGGATTTGCAATGGCAAGCGCGATGACCTTAACGACGGTTGCGCTCGCAGGTTGTAGTGAAAAGAACTACGAAGGTAAGAAACTCGAAGGATTTGACGCGTCTGCGGAAGTTACTTCCAACGGCGGTTTCGTCGCGCAAAAAGGCGACTACGTCTACTTCATTAACGGTCACGAAGACTATACGGCGACCAACGAATACGGCGAAGTTACGAAAGGCGCGCTTCTTCGTATCAAAGAAAGCGATTTGAAAGCGAAAAACTACGATAAAACGGACGTTGTCGTGCCGATGCTTTTCGTAGCGCAAAACTTCGACGCAGGTATTTATTTGTACGGGGATCGCGTATACTTTGCAACCCCGACGACGGACAAAGACCTCGACGGTAACACGGAAAATACGTGGATCGACTTCAAGAGCGCGAAGCTCGACGGTACGGAAACCATGAAAGGCAACTACTTCCGTTTGGGAAACAACGCAGTACAATACCGTTTCGTAGAAGTGGAAGGCGTGGTATACTGTATGTACGTAGAAGACGGCGCGTTGTATTCCTACAACACGGCTACCGACGTGACGACGACGCTCGTAAAAGGCGCGGAAACGTACTATTTCGACGAAACGGATACCGAAAACGCAAACGTTTATTATAGCATGAAAGTAACGAGCAATATCGACTCGGATAACGCGATGGAACTCGAATACAACCAAATCTACATGGTAAACGCGGCGGCAACGGCGACTACGAACGACGGTTCGTATACGGTGAAAGACGAAAAAGGTACGGCGTATAGAACGTATTCCTTCAAAAAATCTTTCATGGAAGAAAAGAATAAGGAAGCGAAGGATGCGGATACGGAAGAGCCGTATAATCTCAAAGATTACGCAACTTATCCGTACGTCAACCTTGGGAAACTCGTGCTTGACGGTTTGGGTAGTTCGGATTTGAACAAACTCACGCAATACAACGACGGATTCCACGAAGTAGACGCAGGTGTGGCGGATACGAGCGCAAGCTTCGGTTACACGTATACCTTGCAAAGCTATGAAAACGGCGGTTTGTATTTCACGAGAAAGAATAACAATTCTTCGGTTGCAGCGTCCCTTTACTACGTAGCGAATACGCAAGTAGCGGATACGAATTGGAAGTCTTTGGCGGGCAACGCGGACGTTACGGTGGTTACGACGGATACGACGAACGCAACGAAAGACGCGGTGTACTATATCGAAAACGGACAACACGGCTACTTGTACTTGGCGAACGACAAGATCAACAAGGCAGAATATAATGCAACGACGAAAACGCTCGATTCCTACGCTATCGTTGAAAACGCGGCGGGCGCAACCCTTTGGACGATCAAAGGCAACTACTTGTATTATTATAACGCGGGTACGAACGGTAACAACCTTTCTCGCGTAGGCTACAAGTCTAACAATAAATTGGATTACAACCTTGGTTTGGGCGATAAGGAATACAACCCGACGACGATCGGCTTTATCGATTGGAACTCCGGCTGGTATAAGCCTGAATTTGTCGGTGACGTATTGTTGTTCTCGAACGCGCAATCGATCGGGGATATGGCGTATAACTATATCTACGCGTTTGATTTCGCAGGCAAGAACGCGACCGATTTGAACGATCTCGTAGAAAAATACGACGACGCGAAGGAAGCGCTTAGCGACCTTGCGGACGCGGATAGCGACGTACAAAAAGTATTGAATTATATCTTCCAAGCAGGCGAAACGACGGAATACGACGCGATTAAGGATTCGGAAGAAGAATACTTCGACGATGATCAAAAAGCATTGATTCAGTCCTACGTAGAAGATACGGAAGCGCTTAGACAAAACGATTTCATGGCGATGGTCGGCAAGGTCAGCGCGGACGATGCGAAAATGATTTCCGAAGCTTGGGCGACTTCGATCACCCCTGTAAAGGACAGTGAAGAAACGACGACGAAAAACGACGGTTTGGATACGTGGCAAATCGTATTGATCGTAGTAAGCGGTGTAATCGTACTTGCGGGTATTGCAGGTGGGATCGTGTACTTCGTTCTTTCCGCTAAGAAGAAAAAGGAAAAAGAACAAGAAGAACAAGATACCGTAAACCGTTACAAGAAGAAGATTGACGTAAAAGACGACAAGACGATCGACGTTTACGCGGACGAATCGGAAGAAAACGCGGAAGAAGCTACGGAAGAAAAAGAAGAAGTGGAAGAAAACGCGGAAGCAGTCGTTGAAGTTACGGAAGAAGTTTCTGAAGAATCGGAAGCAACGGAAGTCGTGGAAGAAACGGTAGAAACGCCGGTGGTAGAAGCGACGGAAGAACCCGTTGCAGAAACGACGGAAACGACGGAAAAACCGAAAGAAGAATAACTGAAAGGTTGGATAAAAATAGTCGATTTTGAAAAATCGACTATTTTTTTATGAAAAACCAAAAAAATTTATAAAATATCTAAAAAACGAGTAAAAAACAGTTTACAAATTTGATAAATCTTAATATAATATAGCAAAATATATAAGAAGAAACCCGAAAAAATCGGGAAGGGGAAGATAGATATGGCGAATTATATTTTATGTCCGAGATGCGAATTGAATTTCATCGACGCGGACGAACAAGAATACTGCGAAGTATGTTTAAAAGAATTGAGTGGCGCAAAATCTTTCGTAGATACTTTTGACGAAGAAGAATCGGAAGAAATGGAACTTTGTCCTGTTTGTGGCGAGAACTATATGCGCTTTGGCGAAAAGATGTGTGAAAACTGCAAGCAAAAATCGGA
>JAFTKR010000038.1 GCA_017453165.1 Clostridia bacterium
CATAATTATGGACTCTAAAAAGAAAGCTTTGCTTTCGTCTTATGTCGTTAGACATTTTCTACTGTCATTGCGAGCAAGCCGTAGGCGAAGCGTGGCAATCTCCCCACGTATAACAGTGAAAAGTGAATAAGTAATCTTTAGAAAAAAGAAAACAGGCTTGAATTTTTCAAGCCTGTTTTGCGTGTAGTTTGATAAATCACCTGTTGATTATTCTACTTCTAACATTTCCGAGCGGAATATATCGTCGTCAAGAAATTCATCTACCGTCATATCAAATCCACGGGCAATCATAATAACGGTATTAAGCATTGTTGCCTTATTACGTCCGTTCATGATACACTGCATTGTTCCGTGTTGTATATGGGAGTTTTTCTCTAAACGGTATTGTGTCATATTCTTTTCTTTAAGCAGAATAGCTATTCTTTTAGCAACAGCATCATTTACAGTCACAACCCACCTCCGAAAGAATACTTCCTTCTAAACATGGTTTTACTTCACAATTAAATCTACGAATTGGAAAGTTCTGCAATCGACGAGTCCGCGATTGGTGATACGAAGTTCGGGTAAGCAAGCCAAGGGGATAAGCGCCATCGTCATGAACGGCGACGGGAGAGCCGAACCCATTTGCACCCAGGCATGTTCGAGTTTTTCGACTTCCGCGCTCATTTCTTCGAGTGGTTTATCGCTCATAAGTCCTGCGATCGGCAGGGCGACCTGTCCTAAAATTTTTCCGTTTTGAACGGCGACGAGCCCACCGCCCGATGCAATCAAAGCGTTCGCGGCGATTGCCATATCTTCGTCGTTAGAACCGACGACGAGTAAGTTGTGCGCGTCGTGCGCGACCGTTTGCGCGAGCGCGCCGTTTTTAATCGAGAACCCTTTCGTGAATCCGTAACCAACCGTACCCGTATTGTGGTGGCGTTCAAATACTGCGACTTTCAATACGTCGTTTTCGGGATCGGCGTGCAGTTCCCCGTTCTTTACGGTCAACGGCATAATCTTTTCAAACGTACCGACTCTTGCGGGGATAATTTCCGCTACCCGTACGTTGACGGTCGAGCCTTCCTGTTCCGTCGTCTTGATTGCAAAATTTTTCGCGGTCATTGTTTCTAAATGAACGGAATGGATTGCGTCGGAGGGATAGGTGTAGGGCGCGAATTCATAGAGCATTTTTCCGTCTTTCGCGACTTCTTGTCCGTCGATAAATACGTTTACTACGTGGCAAGTATTCAAGTCGTCAATCAATACCATGTCCGCGCATTTGGACGGTGCGATCGAACCTAATTCGTGGTCGAGCTGGAAGCATTGCGCAGGGTTGATGGTGACCATTTGAATGGCGGTCACGGGATCGATCCCTTCTTCGATCGCGCGTTTTACGATATGGTCGAGATGTCCTTGTCCTTGTAAAGTATGGGGGTGGGTATCGTCGGAAATCAAACAAGCGAAACGACTGTCAACAGTGTGGTTCGTGATCGCTTTTGCGACTTCTTTCAAATCGTGCCAAGCCGAGCCTTCGCGAAGAAGCGCGTACATACCCATACGCATTTTCGCAAGCGCGTCTTCCGCTCTCGTCGATTCGTGGCAACATCTTACACCCGAAGCGATATAGCCGTTCAAGCCTTTATCCGTTTCCGGTAACGAATAGTGTCCCGTAACGATATTCCCTGCTTTTAACGTCTCGCCAACGATATCGTGCGTGCGTTGATCCGCGCCGAGAATCCCGGGGAAGTTCATCATTTCCCCAAGCCCAACGCAGGATTCCCAAGTCATGGTTTCCGCAACGTCTTTCGGACCGATGCTTGCGCCCGTATCTTCAAATCCGGGTACGGCAGGTACGCAGGAAGGGGTGGTGAGCATGGTTTTTAAAGGCGTGCGTTTCGCGTCTTCAAGCATATATTTTACGCCGTCCAAGCCCAAAACGTTGCAAATTTCGTGCGGATCGATAAATACGCCCGAAGTACCGTGCGCGACGACTGCTTTGGCGTATTCGCCAACCGTCAACATGGACGATTCAATATGGATATGCGCGTCCATAAAGGCAGGGGCGAGATATTTTCCCGTTCCGTCCACGACTTTCGTGGTTTCACCGATGCAATGGTCGGCGTTTTCGCCCACGTACGCGATCCGTCCGCAAACGACGGCAACGTCGATATTTTCCATAATTTCACGCGTGCAGACGTTGACGAGCTTGACGTTTTTCAAAACGAGTTCGGCTTTTTCTGCGCCCGACGCTACTTTGACGAGCGTCGTAGAACATTCCCAAAGGGGAGTTTTACAAAATCGATTGATCATAGTTATCTCCTAATGATAATAGAATTAAGGATATTATACCATAAATTTTTTGGAATTACAAGCGAATGACGAAATTTTTCGGATACAAAAAAGGGGCGACGTTCCGCCCCCGTTCGTTAAAATTTGTTTTCCAAGAATCGACTAATGTCGTAACTTTGCCGATAGATAAGATAGGTCGTAATCTCCGGCGCTTCAAATCCGATCAAAGAAACTTCTTCCAACGTTCCGTTCTTGATTCGGTCTTCGACCATGTTATAGGGTAAGAAGGTGTACCCCACACCACTTTCCAAGTAGTGGAAGAGTTTGGAAGTATTGTCTACTTCCAATTTAAAGATATGGTTTTTCGGGAATAGCGAACGAATAAATTCTCCTGCTTCGCTCAAATTAAAATCGCACATCAAGTAGGGGAGTTTTGCAAGCTGGTCTTGCTTGATACCGCGCGGATATGCGTTCATGCCCTTCCCGCAAACGAGCGCAAGCCGATCGACGGCATAGGTATCGCAACAATATCCCGACCGTTTCAAAGAAACTGCGGAAAATACCATGTCCAACACGTTGTCTTGCAAATGTCGGATAAGGTCGAGCGAGTGTCCAAGCATAATCTTGACCGACGTTTCGCTATTATCTTTCAATGCTTGATCGACGAGCTTCTTAACGTACAATTCGTAAGTGGCGTTAATCGCGCCTATGTAGAACTTTCTTCTATGCGCCGAGACGGCGTTCATCTCTTCAATGGACGAATCTTGCAGTTCCAAAATTCTCTCTGCGTATCTGAGAAAAATTTCTCCTTCTTCCGTCAGTTTCACCGCTTTTGAACCACGCGAAAACAACCGTTTCCCAACTTCTTTTTCAAGTTCGCTAATGCGGTTTGTAACCGTCGATTGCGCGACTTGCAATTGTTCGGCAACGAGCGTGAAGTTCTTCACCTTTGATAAAAAAATAAATGTTTTGAGTTCCTCGCTATTCATAGATTTTTTTGATAATATCCCCTTAATTCATTTATTTGTTCTATTATACCATGAAAGAAGGGGAAAATCAAGTGAAAAAGGAAAGAAAATTGAAAAAACTGAACAAAAAAAGTAGTTTTGTAGCGAAAAAGCTATTTTACGGGGTTTGACAAAGCTTTAAAAAGCGTGTATAATGTGAATATAAAGAAGTCATTTGAAAAAGAAGGGACGTATGAACGAAAATTACGAAACGATTATTAAAAACGTAAAAAGGATCAAAGCCGAACTTGCAAACGGAAATCCGTTCGGGGAAAAGGTGCGTTTGGTCGCGGCGACGAAAACTCGTTCCGCCGAAGAAATCAACGTGGCGATTCAAGCAGGTGTGGACGCGGTTGCGGAAAACCGCGCGCAGGAGTTTCGGGAAAAACCGAACTGCTTGCCCCCTGTTCTCAGCATTTCATTGGACATTTGCAGACGAATAAAGTGAAATACTTGGTCGGGAAAATTGACCTGTTCCATTCCTGCGATCGGGACGAATTGGCGGAAAAGATTGCCGAACTTTCTTTGAAAAAAGGGATCGTATCCAACGTTTTAATGCAGGTGAATATTGGCAGTGAACTCTCCAAAGGCGGGTACGAAAAAGCAGAAGCGAAA
>JAFTKR010000039.1 GCA_017453165.1 Clostridia bacterium
AATTACGTTTTTCAACAATTTTATGCGCTTGCCGATACCGCGATTGTCTCGCTCGCTTTAGGAAGCGACGCAATGACGGGGGTGAACGTAACGGGACCGATTAGCTTTCTCATGCTCGGTTTTTCGCAGGGCTGTTCAAGTGGATTCGGAATCTTATTATCGCAATTCGTAGGTGCGAAAGACGAAGAAAAAATGCGGAAAAGCTTTGCGACGTCTATTGGCTTGACGATCGTGATTGCATTGTTTTTAACGGCAATATCGTTGTTTTGTTGTAAGCCCCTTCTAAATTTAATGGAGACCAACGAACAATATTTTGATTACGCCTACGACTATATTAACGCAATTTTTTCAGGCCTTGTTTTTTCTATGTTTTACAACCTTGCGTCGCAGATTTTGCTTGCGTTTGGGGACAGTAAAACGCCTTTGTATATTCTATTGATTAGCGCAACGGCGAACCTTTTGCTCGACGCTTTGCTTTTTATAACCGATTGGACGGTCGCATGGGCGGGTTGGGCGACGGTGATTTCACAAGGCTTGTCGGCGGTCGTTGGCTTTATGATTATTTTTAAAAAACTTCCCGTTTTACGATTGCAAAAAGAAGATTTTTTCGTAGACGGGAAATTTGCATTGAAACATTTGGGAATGGGGCTTCCAATGGCGTTTCAGTTTTCCATTACGTCGATTGGACTTATGATACAGCAACGAGCTTTTAACCTGTTCCCTCCCGTCTATTCTAAAGCGCAGAGCGCAGGGAGTAAGATTAGCGGTATTTTCGACGGTGGAGTCATTCGCGCGTTCGGCGCGACCATGGCTACCTATTGTGGGCAAAATTACGGCGCTAAGCGCTTGGACCGTATTCGTCAAGGGGTGCGATCGGGGTTTATCGTTGGTGGCGGTTTAGCTTTGTTTAGTTTCGTGACGGCGGTAGGTTCGGCGTACCCGATTGCAAGTCTACTGATGCCGAATGAATCCAAGGAAGTTTGGAAATACGTTTTTCAATACGTACTGACGAATGCGTCAAACTATTTCTTCTTAATGTTGATCGAGTTTTTCCGTTTGGCGTTGCAAGGTATCGGGCGAAGTTTTATCGCAACGCTAGGGGGCGTGGTCGAGTTGATCGCGCGTACGGCGTGGTGTTTAACGGTGGGAACGATCTCGTTTACTTGGGCGTGTTTTTCCAATGCGTCGGCTTGGATTTCAGCAGGCTTATTTCTAATGATCGTCTTTTTGGCGGTTTTGAAAAAGGAAGAAAACGTAAACAAAACCGTTTGCGAAGGAGTAAAATATGAAGATAGAACAAATTGATAAAAATTTTCAGTTGGCGACACCGTCGAACGTTTTGGAAGGGAAAGCGTATTATTCGTTGCCCTGTTCCGCCTTTCCGCATTACGGGGTATTATACGACGAAAAAATTGGTTTTCATAGATTAGATCCGTTGGTGGCGCAAAAAACGTCCGATGGGGTAAATTATTTGAATAAGCATACTGCAGGCGGACGGGTTCGTTTTTCGACGGATTCTACGACGTTTACGCTCTCCGTAAAATACGACGAACTTACAAAAATGTCACACATGGCGCTTTTGGGACAAAGTGGGTTTATTTTATTGGAAGAAGGAGAAAAAGAACGGAAAGTTGCGCGTATTTTTCCGCCGAATTTTAATAATGATTCGGGCTTTTCTGGAACGACGGTATTGCAGGGGAAAGGGATGCGGAATTATATATTGTATTTCCCTTTGTATAACGGCGTAAGAGAATTAACGATAGAGCTTGACGAAAATGCGAAGATAGGAAACGGACGTTCCTATCGCGACGAAAAACCGATTTTATATTACGGTTCGTCGATCACGCAAGGCGGTTGCGCAAGTCGTCCGGATAATAGTTATCAAGCGTTGATTTCTAAGTGGAATAATATTGATTTCATCAATTTAGGGTTTAGTGGAAACGGAAAAGCAGAGCCCGTTATGGCGGACTATTTAGGCTCGATTGATTGTAGTATTTTCGTGTGCGATTACGATTATAATGCGAGTACCCTTACGGAATTAAAAGAACGTCACTATCCCCTTTATGCGCGTTATCGTGAGTTGAAACCGACTACGCCTATCTTGTTTATTTCAAAACCCGATTTTGAGTACGACGCGTATTCGCTTAAAAGAGAACGAGTAATTCGCGAAACGTATAAAAAGGCGAAGGCGTTAGGGGACGAAAACGTGTATTTTCTCGCGGGGAAAACGTTGTACGGGAAAAAGGATCGAGAAAATTGTTCGGTGGATAGTTGTCACCCCAACGATTTAGGCTTCTACCGTATGGCGGAAAAAATTTATAAAAAACTGATTTCGATTGACGAGAAATATCGTTAAAAAAGAAAAATTTATTCGATTTTTACATTACGGCAAAAAAATTCTTTGATAGTTTGCCGTAATGTATTTGCTTTTTTCATTTTTTTTTGTTATAATATACTTTGTAAGAGATAACGTGGGGATAATGATAAAAAATCTTACGCAAGAAAAGGTGATTTTCATGAAAAAATCGATCGGAAAAAGAACGAATTTTCCCGACTTGCTCCGTGTAAAAACGGACGGTTTTTCGTCGCGCAAAAGATTGAGAATTTCTTTGACGGGCGTAATGCGCAAATTTTTATAATGGTAGTACAGCTTTTTCGCTGTACTTTTCTTTTTTTAAAAATAAAGGAGTAATAGATATGGCAAAAGTAGGCATTTTAATGGGCAGTAAATCAGATCTTGACGTCGTTAAACCCGCGGTCAACGTTTTAAAAAAATTTGGTGTGGAAACGGAAGTTCGCGTAATTTCCGCGCACCGCACGCCGAACGAAGCGCACGAGTTTGCGAAGAATGCAAAGGCGAACGGAATGGAAGTAATTATTTGCGCGGCGGGGAAAGCTGCGCATCTTGGCGGGGTAATCGCGGCGTATACCACTTTACCCGTAATCGGCTTACCCGTTAAAACGGATATGATGGGTGGGTTGGACAGTTTGCTTTCAATCGTACAAATGCCTTCGGGCATTCCCGTTGCAACCGTTGGGGTAAACGGTGGAGAGAACGCAGGTCTTTTGGCGGTACAAATGCTTGCGATTAAATACGAAGAACTTGCCGTGAAATTAAACGAACATAAGACGGCTATGCGTGATAAAATCAACGCAGACGATCAAGATTTGCAAGCATTGCTTTAAAGGAGTTTTTATATGGCTGTTTTTGGTATTTTTGGCTTAAAAACGGAAAACGTAGCGTCGAGTACTTATTACGGTTTGTACGCGCTTCAACATAGAGGACAAGCGTCGAGTGGTATCGTCGTAAACGACGACGGCGTATTTCATGCTTATAAGGATTCGGGGATTGTAAACGAAGTCTTTACCCATAGAATTTTAGACGAATTGGGGCTTGGACAAATGGCAGTCGGTAACGTTCGCTACGGTACGAGCGATACGAAAGATCGGATTCACGCTGAGCCTATGGTCGTCGATCACGTAAAAGGCAGACTTGCGATTTCGCACGACGGCAAACTCGTTAATTACGCGGAACTTCGTGAAGAGTTGGAATTGCAAGGTTCTATCTTTCATACGGCGAACGACGTTGAAGTTATTTCTAACGTGATTACGCGAGAAAGATTGACGGCTTCTTCAATCGAAGAAGCGATTAGTAGGTCAATGAATAAATTGGTCGGCGGATATTCCATGCTCGTCATGTCACCGCAAAAATTGATTGCGGCGAGAGATCAAAACGGATTGCATCCCCTTTGTTACGGGGTGAGAGACGACGGGGAATACGTGGTGTCTAGCGAGTCGTGCGCGTTGAACGTTGTGGGCGCTAATTTCGTTCGGGATATTGAACCGGGGGAAATCGTCGTATTTTCCAAAGAAGGGGTAAAATCGATTAAAGATCATTGCAATGAAAAACCGGAACGGCTTTGCGTATTTGAATATATTTATACGTCGCGTCCCGACTCTGTGATTAGTAATTGTTCCGTGCATTTAGCAAGAAAACGCGCAGGCGCATTTTTAGCGAAAGCGCATCCCGTAGAAGCGGACGTCGTCATCGGCGCGCCCGATTCGGGGATCGACGCGGCGATCGGCTACGCAGAAGCAACGGGTATCCCTTACGGATTAGGGCTTATTAAGAATAAATATATCGGTAGAACGTTTATCGATCCGGGGCAAAACGTACGGGAAGATAAGGTGAAAATTAAATTGAATCCCGTCGCGGAAACGATTAAAGATAAACGGGTAATTTTAGTAGACGACTCGATCGTTCGCGGAACGACTTGCGCGCGCGTCGTGAAACTTTTACGGGACGCAGGAGCGAAAGAGATTCACGTGCGTTCGTCTGCGCCCGCCTTTTTAAATCCTTGCTATTACGGAACGGACGTTGCGTCGAAGAAGGATTTGGTCGCTTGTCACCATACGACGGAAGAAATGGCGAAATTGTTTGGCGCGGATTCAGTAGGTTTCTTGCCGATTGAAGACGTGTTCAAACTCGGCGCGCCCGGTACTTGTAAAGGTTATTGCGCTGCGTGCTTTGATGGGAACTATCCGACAGAACCACCCAAAAAGACGAGATTCAGTCGGTTTGATTATAAAATTTCAGAAAACAAAAATAATGAACGATAAGAAAATAATTACGGGAGAAAAATAAAATGGCAATTTCTTACAAAGATAGCGGTGTAGACGTAACTCGCGGTTATAAGGCGGTTGACCTTATGAAAAAGCATGTAAAATCCACGTACAACGAAAACGTACTTGGTGATATTGGTTCGTTTGGCGGATTCTTTTCGATTGCAGGCGAAAAGATGGAAGAACCCGTACTCGTTGCGGGTACGGACGGGGTAGGTACGAAATTAAAGTACGCTTTCCTTTTGAATAAGCACGATACGATCGGTATCGACGCAGTTGCAATGTGCGTAAACGATATCGTATGTCAAGGCGCAAAACCTTTGTTCTTCTTAGACTATTACGCTTGCGGTAGATTGTATCCTGAATCGGAATCAGAAGTCGTGAAAGGAATTGCGGACGGCTGTAGACAAGCAGGTTGCGCTTTGATCGGTGGAGAAACGGCGGAAATGCCGGGATTCTATCCCGACGGCGAATACGACCTTGCTGGGTTTGCAGTAGGGATCGTAGACAAGAAAAAGGTAATCAACGGTAAAGATATTGTAGTTGGCGACACCTTAATCGGTATTAAATCGAGCGGTGTGCACTCCAACGGCTATTCGCTTGTAAGAAAGCTTTTCGGTGACGAAAATAAAGAAGAATTAGAAAAATACGACGAAAGGCTTGGAGATACGGTTGCCAACGTATTGTTAAAGCCCACGAAAATCTACGTTAAGAGTATTCTTTCTTTGATTGAAAAGGTAGAAGTAAAGGGGATCGCGCATATTACGGGAGGTGGTTTTATTGAAAATCTTCCGAGAATTTTACCCGAAGGCGTGGCGGCGGAAGTCAATAAAAATTCCTACGAAGTTCCCCCCGTATTCAAAGTTATGCAAGAAAAGGCAGGAATCAACGACGAACAAATTTATAACACCTTCAATATGGGTATTGGTATGGTCGTTTGCGTTGCGCCTGAAAACGTGGAAAAGGCAATGGAATCTTTGAAGGCAAGCGGTGAAGACGTCGTTGTGTTGGGTAAGACTATTGCGGGAAAAGGCGTCGTATTGAAATAAAACAAAGAATCTGCGTCGCAATACATCGTTAAGCTCCGTGTTCTCTCAGTCGCGTACGAAAAGTACGCTCCATCGGGAATACTCGCTTTCCTTGTCTTGCTTGCATCTTGCTTTGTTTTTAAGTGTGACGTAGTATAAACAAAGAATCTTCGTCGCAACACATCGTCAAGCTTCGTTGCTACAAAGTTTGAAATAGGAAAAGAGATATGAAAAAAATAGCGGTATTTGCGTCGGGTGGCGGTACGGATTTTCAATCGGTCATCGATGCGAATGAAAAAGAACAGTTTTGTAAAATTCGGTATTTGGTAGCGTCGAAACCGAATATCGGCGCTATTGAACGCGCAAAAAAAGCAGGGATAGAAACGCTCGTTTACGATAAAACGGTCTATAACGATATTACGGCGTTTTATACGTTTTTAACGGAAAAATTCAAAAACGAGGGGATCGAACTTCTCGTTCTTGCGGGTTGGCTTTTGATTATTCCCAACACGTTCGTAGAAAGTTTTGAAAATAGGATCATCAATATTCACCCTGCGTTGCTCCCGTCTTTTGGGGGAAAAGGCTATTACGGATTGAACGTGCATAAAGCGGTGCTTGCCTACGGCGCGAAATTGAGTGGCGCGACGGTGCATTTCGTTTCCGCGGAAGTAGACGGTGGCGCGATTATCATGCAACGCGCGGTAGAGGTAAAAGACGGCGATACTCCCGAAAGTTTACAAGAACGAATTTTAAAGGAAGAACACATTATTTTACCGCTTTGCGTAAAGCTTTTTTGTGAAGATAAAATCGTGAAGTCTGGTAGGTAGGTACGCATTCTCGCGTAAATTAAAAACTATATAAACAACAAGGAAGAAAGATATGAACGTATTGGTTATCGGAAACGGCGGTAGAGAACATGCAGTTATTCAAGCGCTTAAAAAATCTCCGAAAGTAGAAAAAATTTACGCCATGAAAGGGAACGCGGGGATAGGCGAACTCGCCGAACTTGTCAACGTAGACTATTGCGACGTGAAAGCGGTTGGCGATTGGGTTGACGCGCATACGGACGTTGCGTTTACCGTCGTAACGCCAGACGATCCTTTGGCTTTAGGATTAGTGGACGAATTGGAACGTCGCGGGCATCGCGCGTTCGGTCCAAATAAGAACGCGGCGATTATCGAAGCGAGTAAAGCATTTTCAAAATCGCTTATGAAAAAATACGGGATTCCCACGGCGGAATACGAGATTTTTGAAACTTACGAAGATGCGTTAGAATACGTAAAAAATTGTAAGATTCCTGTCGTATTGAAAGCGGACGGCTTGGCGCTTGGAAAGGGTGTTTTGATTTGTAAAACCCGTGAAGAAGCGATCGACGGCGTAAAAGAAATGATGCTTGATAAAAAATTTGGTTCGGCCGGCAATAAAGTCGTTGTTGAAGAATTTTTAGAAGGGCCGGAAGTTTCGGTGTTGTCGTTCACGGACGGAAAAACGGTTGTTCCCATGATTACGAGTTGTGACCATAAACGCGCTTTGGACGGAGATAAGGGGCTGAATACAGGTGGTATGGGTACGTTTTCTCCTGCGCCGTTCTACGGCGAAAAGACGGCGAAAGAAGTCATGGAAAAGATCATGCTTCCTACCGTCAACGCTATGAACGCCGAAGGTAGAACGTTTAAAGGCGTCTTGTATTTTGGGTTAATGAAAACGAAAGACGGGATGAAAGTTATTGAATACAATTCTCGATTCGGCGATCCTGAAACGCAAGTTGTGTTGCCCATGCTCGAAACCGATTTAATGGAAATATTCGAAGCAGTCGTGGACGAACGGCTTGCAGAACTTGAGATTAAGTGGAAGGATGGCGCGTGCGTATGCTTGGTAATTGCAAGTGGCGGGTATCCAGAAGCGTACGAAAAAGGCAAAGAAATTACAATCGGGGATTTAGACGAAGACGTCGTTTTATGCCATGCAGGTACGGCTCTTAAAGACGGCAAACTCGTAACGAGCGGTGGTAGAGTTTTAGGCGTTTGCGCTCGCGGTGAAGATATAGAAAGCGCGCGAAAAAAAGTTTATGACAATGCAGAAAAAATCAAATTTGACGGAATGTATTATCGCAAAGATATCGGTATCAAATACCGTGACGTCGTAAAAGAATAAAGGGAAGGATAACAATGATTTACAGGATTTTTGTAGAAAAGAAAGATAACGTGCAGGCAAGAAAAGAGAACGCGGACGTAAAAACGCTTTTGGGGATCGACGCGGAAGATTTCCGTTTGATTTTGCGTTACGACGTTGAAGGCTTAAACGAAGAAGAGTTGAACTCGGCTTTAGGAACGGTATTTTCCGAACCGCCTGTAGATAACGTATATTTAGATAATATCGATCTTACGGGTTATAAGACGTTTGCTGTTAGCTATTTGACGGGGCAATACGATCAAAGAGCGGATAGCGCGGCGCAATGCGTGCAACTCTTGACGAGAAAGGCTCGTCCCGAAGTTAAATGCGCGCGTGTTTACGCAGTAAAAGGTGTAACGGACGAGCAACTGATTGCCATCAAAAAACACGTAATAAACCCTGTGGAAAGCGAAGAAGTAGGGTTTGAAAAGCCTGAAACGTTGATTACGGAAAAAGTCAAAGGCGCGGAAGTAAAACCCGTTGCAGGGTTTATTGAAATGTCCGATACGGATATTGCAAACTATCACAAAGATACGGGCTTTGCAATGAGCGTTGCCGATCTTATTTTCGTACGCGATTATTTCAAACAAGAGAACCGTGATCCCATGGAAACGGAATTAAAGGTAATCGATACGTATTGGTCGGACCATTGCCGTCACACGACTTTCTCTACGGAATTAAAGGACGTAAAAATTACGTCTGAAAATAAGTCTATTGAAAAAGCGTATCATCTTTATCAAGATTTATATGAAGAATTAAACGGAAAACGTCCCGACAAATATCCTTGCTTGATGGATTTGGCGACGATCGCCGCAAAGAAGTTGAAAAAGGACGGAAAACTCGACAATCTCGATATCTCCGACGAAATCAACGCTTGTTCTATTTGTATTGACGCGGAAATCGACGGAAAGACGGAAAAATATCTCGTTATGTTCAAGAACGAGACGCATAACCACCCGACGGAAATCGAACCGTTTGGAGGCGCGGCTACTTGCCTTGGCGGTGCGATTCGTGATCCGTTGAGCGGTAGAACGTACGTATACCAAGCAATGCGTGTTACGGGCGCGTCTGATCCGCGTGAAAAATTGGAAGATACGATGGCAGGAAAGCTTCCTCAACGCGCAATCACGCAAAGAGCTGCGGCAGGATTCTCGTCTTACGGTAACCAAATTGGGCTTGCAACGGGGATCGTAGACGAAGTATATCACGAAGGTTATAAAGCGAAACGCTTGGAAACAGGATTTGTCGTTGGTGGCGCGAAACGCGACATGGTATACCGTGAAGCTCCGAAAGCGGGCGACGTCATTATTCTTCTTGGCGGAGAAACGGGGCGCGACGGTTGCGGTGGCGCGACGGGTTCTTCCAAAGCGCATAATTCTCATTCCGTAGAAACCTGTGGCGCGGAAGTGCAAAAAGGAAACGCGTTGACCGAACGGAAATTACAACGCTTATTCTTGAACGGTGAAGCGACGAGAAAAATTAAAAAATGTAACGACTTTGGCGCAGGTGGCGTTTCCGTTGCGATTGGCGAACTTGCCGACGGCTTGGAAATTGATTTGAACAAAGTTCCTAAAAAGTACGACGGTTTAAACGGTACGGAATTGGCGATTTCCGAATCGCAAGAACGTATGGCGGTCGTCGTAGCGGAAAAGGACGTGGATTCGTTTATCGCGTTGGCGGCGGAAGAAAATCTTTCCGCAACTCCCGTTGCCGTCGTCACGGACACGGGTAGAATGAAAATGTATTTGAACGGTCGCGCGATCGTCGATATTTCTCGTGATTTCTTGAATACAAACGGTGTAAAGCAAGTAGCCAACGCCGAACTTCACGATCCCGTTACGACGTGGTTTGACGAAAAGAAAAATCTTTCCTTTAAAGCAGAGACGGAAAAGGTATTGTCCGATCTCAACGTATGCGCGAAGAAAGGTTTGTCTGAAACGTTCGACTCCACGATCGGCGCAAGAACGGTATATATGCCTTGGGGCGGTAAGAAACAACTCACGCCTGCAATCGCTATGGCGGCAAAAATTTGCGGAGGCGAAACGGACGTTTGTACCGTTTCCGCTTACGGCTATTCCCCTTATTTGATGGAAACAAGCCCGTTTATCGGCGCGATCTACTCGATCGTAGGTTCGGTATCCAAAGTCGTTGCAACGGGCGCAAAGTATAGCGATATCCGCTTGACATTGCAAGAATTTTTCCAAAGAATGACGCCCGACGCGAAAGTTTGGGGCGTACCTGCTTCCGCTTTGCTTGGCGCAGTTTACGCGCAAATGGGCTTAGAATTAGGCGCTATCGGCGGGAAGGACAGTATGAGCGGTACGTTTGAAAACATTCACGTTCCGCCTACCCTTATCTCGTTCGCGCTCGCGCCTGCAAAAGCAAGCAAATTAATTACGAACGTTTTGAAGGGCGGGGAAAAACTCTACCGCTTACCGATTCCGAAAGACGGGCAATCCGTTCCCGATTTTGAATTATTGAAGAAAATGTATACCGCCGTTTATGAAAACGTAGCCAGCGGAAATATCACGTTTGCAACCGTCGTTGAAAACGGAGGCGTTGGCTCGGCAGTAATTAAGAGCGCGTTAGGGAACGGCGTAGGGGTTCAATTCGCTTTAAACGCAAACGAATTATATAGCGAAAACTACGGTGATCTCGTGGTTGCAATTAAGGACGAAAAGGCGTTTGATAATGCGGTAAAGAAAATTTACGTCGGCGAAGCGAAAGGTTCAGCGTTTGAATGTAACGGTGAAAAAGTTTCGCTTGAAACGGCTGAAAACGCGTACATGGGTGCCCTTGAAGGCGTATTCTCAACGACTGCGCCTGCTAATGGAAAAGCGGAAAATTGCGACTATACGGAAAACAAAAAATATACGAATATCGCAACCAAGACGGCAAAACCGAAAGTCTTTATTCCCGTATTCCCCGGAACGAACTGTGAGCTAGATACCGCGCGTATGTTTAGGCTCGCAGGCGCGGAAACGAAGACGGTTGTTGTTAGAAACAGAACGGCGCAAGATATCGAAGAGAGTGTAAACGCAATCGTTAAAGCGATTAAGGAATCGAATATTATCGCCTTCCCCGGTGGATTCTCGGGTGGTGACGAACCGGACGGTAGCGGTAAGTTTATTGCTACGACTTTCCGTAATCCATATATTGCGGAACAGGTAGAAGAGTTGTTGAATAACCGTGACGGTTTGGCGATCGGTATTTGTAACGGTTTCCAAGCGCTCATAAAACTCGGTCTTGTTCCTTATGGTAAAGTTACGGAGTTGACGGAAAATTCTCCTACGCTTACTTTTAATAATATTTCTCGTCACGTATCGACGGTGGTCGATATTCGCGTTGCTTCTACGTTGTCACCTTGGCTGTCAGCTTGTAAAGTAGGGGACGTTTATAAAGTTCCCGTTTCCCACGGCGAAGGGAAAATCGTTGCGCCAATCGACGAATTAGAGAAGATGCGCGCAAACGGTCAAATAGCAACGCAGTACGCGGATTTGAGCGGAAAGCCGACCATGGTATCGCCTTTTAACCCGAACGGCTCCATGTGGGCAATCGAGGGGATTACTTCTCCCGACGGGCGTGTATTCGGTAAAATGGGGCACGCAGAACGTATCGGCGAGAATCTTTATAAAAATGTGGACGGAAACTTCGATATGAAGATTTTTGAAAGTGGTGTAAAGTATTTTAAATAAAACGTGTATTGCCGAGCCGAACGGCTCGTTCGGCTCGGCAATATGATTATAATTGTGAAAATGGGGGGCGAAGAAATGATCGATATTCATACGCATATTTTGCCCTGTATAGACGACGGGGCGGGAAGCGCGGACGTTTCGCTGAAAATGTTAAAAATACAAGCGGAACAAGGTGTAAAAACGGTGGTTTTTACACCGCATTATTACGGCAAAAAATACAGCCCCGAACGATTTTTAGAAGTTCGTAAAACCGCTTTTGAAAAAATTCAAAAGGATGCGGAACGTTTGGGGTTGGAGTTTCGTATGGGCGCGGAAATTTATTTTAGCGCGGAAAAAATTGCCTCAAATCGCGCGCTTTGTTCGCTGGCGATCGAAGGGACGAAATACGTTTTGATCGAATTGCCTTTGCAAAGCGTTTGGTCGAATGCGTTATGGAATCGGTTGTCTGATTTTATCTGTGAAAGCGGTTATACGCCGATAATCGCGCACGTAGACCGTTACGCAGAGATTCATAAAAATCCTCGATATTTGAGCATGCTCGCGGACATGGGTTGCTTATTGCAAGTTAATACGGCTTCTTTTTTACAACAAAAGGAACGAAAACTCGTGCTCCGTATGTTAAAAAAAGGATTGGTACATTGTCTTGGTACGGATTCGCATAACTTGTCTAATCGAGCGCCTGATTACGCTACGGCGAAAGCCTTTTTTGGCGAAATAGGGGAAACGGCGCGCTTTGAAAAGATCCAAGAAAATATGCAATGGATTTTAAACGGTCAAATCGTGACCGTAGGGGAATATAGTCCCATCAAAAAGTTTATGGGCATGTACTATTAGGCTATAATTATTAGGAAGGAATTGCAAGAACTATCTTGCTTACGAAAATGTTTTGGACGATACTTATATGCGCAGTTTCCTGCGTAGGAATGATTACGCTCGTTTTAACGAAACCGTCGATCGAATGGAAAGGATATAAAATCGGTATTTATTGGCTTCCGGCATTCGTCGGGGGTATTCTTTTGCTTTCTACGGGTTTACTTACGCTAGAAGAAACGTGGTCGGGATTGAGCGCTTCGGGGGAAATGAACCCATTGAAAATTTTGGCTTTGTTTTTATCTCTTACTTTTTTATCGGTTTATCTTGACGAACTCGGTTTTTTCCGCCATTTGGCGTTTTCGATGCTTCGTCACGCGCGCGGTAGCCAAAAGAAACTTTTTCTTTGTCTCTATTTATTGGTTTCAATTTTGACCGTATTTACTTCTAACGACGTCGTCGTATTAACTTTTACGCCGTTTATTTGTTGCTTTTGCAAAGAAGAAAGAATTAGTCCCATTCCGTATCTGGTAGGGGAGTTCGTCGCCGCAAACACTTGGAGCATGGCGCTTGTAATTGGGAATCCTACGAATATCTATCTTGCGTCCGTCGTTGGAATCGACTTCGCGCAATATGTTTCCGTGATGTGGTTGCCGACCATGCTTGCAGGCGCAACGACCTTTTTCGTACTCTTTTTACTGTTTAAAAAACAACTTTCGAAGCCGTTAGAACCGTTGACGAAAATTGCGGAAAAGACGGATAAAAATCTTTGAATATTGGAATTTTTCATTTGAGCGCGTGTATCGTTTGCTTGGCGGTATCTTCGTATTTGCCTATTTCCATGTGGCTCATTTCCGTATTATTCGCGGGCAGTCTTGCTGTTTGCACCTTGGTTTATTCCTTGACGAAAAACCACGCCACGGTATCGGGTAGGCTTTTAAAAGATTCTTTCCGTCGAGAACCTTGGGAGTTAGTTCCGTTTATGATTTCCATGTTCTTATTGGTGCTGGCGTTGCAAAAATACGGCGTTACGGGTAAAATTTCTGAGTTCCTTGCGGGTGGTGGCGACGTCGCCGAACTTTTTAAATACGGCGTAACTTCCTTTTTCAGCGCGAATTTAATCAATAATATTCCCATGAGCGTATTGTTCGGCGGTTTGATTCAAAGCGGAACGGTTACGGCGACGAAAATCTATGCAACGATCGTAGGCAGTAACTTGGGCGCGTACCTTACGCCTGTCGGCGCTCTCGCCGGGATTATGTGGACGGGACTTTTAAAAAACCACGAAGTAGAATTTTCGTTTGGAGAATTTATCAAATACGGCGCAATTTTGTCAATACCAGCGTTACTTTCTGCGCTTTTGGGATTATGGATAGTCCTTTAAAGTGTGATAATTATGAAAAAAAATCAAAAATTATCGTTTGAAATCTTGTAATTTTAGAAAAAATGTGCTACAATAATAAAAAATAAGAAAAAAGGAGAAAAAAGAAATGGCAAAAATTACGGCAGATACTTTGATTGCAGATTGCTTGCAAATCAATCCGAACGCTCCCGAAATTTTGATGAGCGCAGGGATGCATTGTTTTGGTTGCGCGCTCGCGCATGGCGAAACGGTAGCCGAAGCAGTAGCGGTTCACGGCGAAGACCTTGATTCCTTGCTTGCAAAGCTCAACGAAGGGTTGGAAGACTAAACGAAAACGAACGCGACGTGTTTCTTCGTCGCGTTCAATATTTATAAGGGGCAATGATGACCTATACCGAAAAGATAGAACGATTCAAAGAAATACTCAAAGATAGCCAAAACGTCGTATTTTTTGGTGGAGCAGGTGTAAGTACGGAAAGTGGTATTCCGGATTTCCGTTCGCAAGACGGACTGTATCACCAAAAATACAGTCTTCCCCCCGAAGAAATTATTTCCGCAAGCTATTTTTATGCGGACACGGACGGCTTTTATGGCTTTTATAAAGAAAAAATGCTTTTCCCGACAGCGGAGCCGAACGCTTGCCATAAAGCGCTTGCAAAGTTAGAAAAACAAGGGAAACTGACGGCGGTCGTGACGCAAAATATCGACGGCTTACACCAAAAAGCCGGCAGTCAAACGGTGTACGAATTACATGGTAGCGTTTGGAGAAATTTTTGTACGAAATGTAAAAAATTCTATTCGTTATACGACGTAGTAAAAGGGGCGGGAACGCCTGTTTGCAGTTGTGGTGGGGTGATAAAGCCCGACGTCGTTTTGTACGAAGAATCTTTAGACGATCAAACGGTAAGAAACGCCGTTGTAGCGATAGCGAACGCAGATACCTTGATTATAGGCGGAACGTCGTTAGTGGTGCAACCTGCTGCGAGTTTATTACGATATTTTCAAGGCCGACATTTGATTGTAGTCAATAAAACGTCGACGTTTGCGGACGAAAAAGCCGAGCTTGTTATTGCGGAAAAAATCGGGAAAGTCTTTTCTGATTTGATGGAAGAATAAAGGGAAAAGGACTGTGAAGGAACGGAAAAAATAAATCTTAAAAATTTAAAAATAAGGACAAAAAACAGTTGCGAAAGAGAATGAAATGTGATATACTACATAAGCAACTGAAAAGTTTGCCCTATCGTCTAGCTGTCTAGGACGGCGCCCTCTCACGGCGCAAACTCGGGTTCGAGTCCCGATAGGGTCACCACGAAAGCCACCCATTTGGGGTGGCTTTTTTCATAGTGCCCTATCGGGAAGGGCGAAGAAGCCGACTTTCGGGTGAGAGTAACGTAAGGAGGGCTTGCCCGACGGAATAGCGAGCTTG
>JAFTKR010000040.1 GCA_017453165.1 Clostridia bacterium
GGGAAATTGGGTGAGAGAAAGAAGTGGAAACTATTTTGGGTGGTGCTTTTCGCGTGTTGTTGTACTCTATTTTTCCACGTGTTCGATAATATTTTGACGCCCGTATGGTACGGGTATACGTGGGAAGTGACGAAAAAGTACGTGTTGGTGTCCGTCCCCGTTATGATCTCGCAGACGGTATGTACGGCGGTCAGCGTATCGGTCTTATTTTTGCCCTTGACAAAAATTTTTACTCGGTTGAAAGGAAACGTAAGCAAACGCAGATAAAACGAACACGATTTTATCATTCAAAATCTAGGAATGCAAAAAAACAACGCCTGCCTTGGCGTTGTTTTTCTATTATACAAGACCGTATTTGGTGATAATGCTGACCGTGCCTTCGAATACGTTGCGTAAGAATTTTTTTACCGCTAAAGACGTGGTGAAATCGGGCTCGTCCGATTCGTTGCTTTGGAGCATGGTCACGATTGCGTTGAAGTTTTGGCGAATGGAGTCCATTTCGTCCGCAATCGCCGTATACGCGTCTTCTTCGCCTACGCTTTGGATGGCGTACATCTCTTCGATCGTCTTGTTCATGTCGTCGAAAATCACGGTGTTGCCCGTCTTGATCGCATCCACGCATTGGTGGTTTAAATCGCTTAAAAGTTGAATAAATCGTTGTAATTTTACGTTCCCTACGAGATCGGTTGCCATAGTCTACTCCTAATTTTTAGCGCTTTTTTCTATTGTAACAAATACGGTGAAAAAAGTCAAGTAGAAAAAAGTATGGGAAATAGCCTTGAAACAGTTTACTTTTTAAAAATTTTCCGCTAAAATAGTAAAGGAACTTTATGCGGTATATAATAATGTAAGAGTGAAAAGGAAAGACGCCGTTTTTTACGAAGTTTGAAAAAGGAAGGAGAATGGGTTCATGATCGCAAAAGTACAAAGTTACGCTCTTTCAGGATTGGAAGGCGTGCCGGTATTGGTTGAAACGGATATTTCCCGTGGTTTGCCGTCCTACGAGATCGTAGGGCTTCCCGATACCGCGGTGAAAGAATCGAAAGAACGGGTGAAGAGCGCCGTTCGCAATAGCGGTTTGGATTTTCCCACGCACCGAATCACCGTTAATCTTGCGCCTGCCTCCGTGAAGAAGGAAGGTTCGGCGTTCGATTTACCCATTGCCGTGAGTCTGCTTTTGGCGTTCGGTTCGTTGGAAACGGACGTTTCGGGGATCGTATTTTTAGGCGAACTTGCTTTAAGCGGAGAACTTCGTCCCGTGACGGGCGTTCTGCCTGCGATTATTTCCGCTAAGGACAAAGGCTTTCAAAAGTTTATCGTACCCAAGGGCAACGAAAAGGAAGCGTCGTTCGTGCATGGGGTAGAAGTATATTCGGCTTCTACGTTGACGGAAGTCGTCAATCATTTATCTGGTTTAACCCCCTTACCGATCGTAGAAAAGACGACGTACGCCATCGGAGAAAAGTCGGGGAGTAGCGCGTACGATTTATCGTTCGTAAAAGGGCAACCGATCGCAAAGCGCGCGCTCGAAGTCGCGGTAGCGGGCGGACATAATATTTTATTCGTAGGTCCGCCGGGAAGCGGTAAGACGATGCTTGCAAGGGCGTTGCCGTCCGTCTTGCCCGATATGACCTTCGACGAAGCGTTGGAAATTACGAAAATCCATTCGGTTGCAGGGGTGCTTGGCGAAGACGGGATCGTGACCGTAAGACCGTTTCGTAGTCCTCACCATACGGCGACGACCGTATCTCTTTGCGGTGGGGGGAACAAGTCGGTACATCCTGGCGAAATTAGTTTGGCGCACGGTGGAGTGCTCTTTTTAGACGAGTTGCCCGAATATAAGCGTTCGTCGCTCGAAGCACTCCGTCAGCCCTTGGAAGACGGGGTGATTACGATTTCCAGATCGGGCGGAACGGTGACCTATCCCGCGTCGTTTATGCTTTGCGCGAGTATGAATCCCTGTCCCTGCGGGAATTTTGGGAGTAGGCAACGACGTTGTACTTGTACGCCGAACGACGTTAGAAAATACCGCGCGAAAATTTCTGGGCCGTTGTTGGATAGAATTGATATTCA
Source organism: Clostridia bacterium (assembly GCA_017453165.1). Classification (GTDB taxonomy): domain Bacteria; phylum Bacillota; class Clostridia; order Christensenellales; family Borkfalkiaceae; genus Scatosoma. The sequence continues at coordinate 2,074 of JAFTKR010000040.1, forward strand.
GGTCGAAGTGGACGGTGTGGAGTACGACCATCTCGTTTCGGAAACTTTGGAAGAAAGTAGCCAAGCGGTCAAGGCGCGCGCAGATCGGGCAAGACGGATCCAGCGTGAACGGTATGCAGGTACTCGCGTACAGACGAATTCGGAGATGGGCGAAAAGGAAACGAGAGAGTACTGCAAACTCACGAAAGACGGTGAAGACGTGTTACGGGAAGCGTTTGAACGGTTGCATTTATCTGCGCGGGCAAGAAACCGTATTTTGAAGGTGGCGAGAACAATTGCCGATTTAGAACTTTCGGAGAACGTCACCCCCGATCATTTATATGAAGCAATTTCTTACCGCACTTACGGGGCGGAGAACTCGAACGATTTACTTTAGGTTGCTACGAGCGATCGACGGGCTATGCCCGTGTGGCGAAAGCAAAGCTTTTTTTAAGAGTCCAATTATTTTGTGGAGCTCTGCTCCACACCACGCAAGGAGCAAAGCCCCTTGACCCATGATTGGGAACGTACAGGAGAAGAAGATGATAGAATTTTATTCGTTTAGCGCGTATATGGTTTTAATGTCGATCGTAACGGCAATATTATACGTAATCGATAAATTCCGTTCCAAAAACGGAAAATGGCGAATTTCGGAAAAAAGCTTGCTCCTATCTTCTTTTAGCGGTGGCGCGATCGGTGGATACGTTGCAATGCTAATCGTTCGACATAAAACGAAAAAATGGTATTTCCATTTCGTTAATTTGGTCGGGATTTTTTGGCAAGTCGGGTTGTTTTTATACTTGATGATGAGCGCGTTGGAATAGGAGTATTGAATGGAACTTACGGCGACGGAAAAATCGTATATTTGGCTGGATAGCTTTGATTTAAACGAAGGAGAAAAACGGAAACTTTTGTCCGTTGCAGGCTCGCCTGTAGCGCTCGTTCGCGAATTTGAAAAATTTCAGCCGTATTTGATTGATTTCGCAAAGGAAAACGTATATAATAATATGCGACGCTCTTTGCGCGACGACGGAAAATATTTCCAAAGCTTGATCGCGTTTTTCAAGGAAAAGTCCATTCAACCAATTGCGTATTCATCCAATCTCTATCCCAAGGAATGGAAAACATTTTCGGACGCGCCACTCGTCTTATATGCGAAAGGGGATCTTGCTTTACTCCAAAAACGTCGGTTTGGGATCGTTGGATCTAGGCGTACGCAGGCTTCGGCGTTAAAGGTGGGAGAGCGGATCTCAGAAACTCTTTCCCATGCGTTCGTGATCGTAACGGGTTCGGCGGACGGCGGTGACCTTTCGGCGATCGAAGGCGGACTGCAAGGCTCGGGGAAAGTGATTTCCCTGCTTGCAAGCGGGTTTGGCTCGATCCCGAAATCGAATTTTTCTCTTTTACAAAAGATACCCGAGCGGGGACTGATACTCTCTCCCCATGCATACGATACGCCGGCGCGGAATTTTTCTTACGAACAGCGGAATAAGTTGTTGGCGTCGCTCGTGGAAGGGGTGTTGGTGCTCGGCGCAGGCGAAACGAGCGGTGCGCTGATTACGGCGAAGTATGCAAAATTACAAGAAAAACCCGTGTTTGCGTTGCCCTATCCCCCGTTAAGCGCGACGGGTTGCGGGTGTAACGCTTTGATTAAAGACGGTGGGATCTTGACGGAAACCGCGGAAGACGTTTTGAATTTTTACGGGTTACAGGCGGAAAAACGGGTGGAAATCCCGTTGAGCGCAGACGAGGGTAAGGTGCTCCAATTCTTAAAAGAACGGGGAGAAGCCCACTTATCCGAAATTGCAAGCGGAACGGAAATAGCGGTGTTTAAGGTGACGGCAATTTTGTCGTCGCTTGAGATGAAAGGCGTCGTCGTAAAACTCGGCGGAAACCGTTTTTCGGCGGTATAGTATCGCTTAGCCAAGTCAGTATAATCCGAACCCAGATTTTGAATGAAAAAATCGCGCGACTATAGCGTTGAAAGCCTTGAAAATACGTCCAGTATTTCCTACGGCTTTCGCCTTATATTCATCACGATTTTTTCTACTCAAAATTGCTTCGCACCCAAAATGAAAAATTTTAAGATGATTTTGGGCGAGAAGGAAGCAATAATACTGGAGTATTATAATGACGACGAGTCCAAAAGAGCTTAAAATATCCGTTTTGGGCTGGTTCAGATTACAATGACTTGGCTAACCAAGTCAGTATAATCCAAACCCAGATTTTGAGTATCGAATTATACTGAATTGGTTAAAAGTAATCATTTAGGTAAAAATATAGTCAATAAATAAAAGGACGTAGGTATGGATTTAATTATCGTAGAGTCGCCTTCTAAGGCAAAAACAATTTCTAAATATTTGAAAGGGAAGTATCGGGTAGACGCGTCCGCTGGACACATTCGCGACCTGCCCGTACATTCTTTGGGTGTGGACGTAAAGAATAATTTCGAGCCGAAATACGTCGATTCCGAGAATAAGGAAGACGTCATTCGCCGTTTGAAAGACGCGACGAAAAAAGCAGATCGCGTTTATCTTGCAACCGACCCTGATCGCGAAGGCGAAGCGATTTCTTGGCATTTACAAACGGTTTTGGGTTTGGACGAGAACGGAGAAAACCGTATCGAATTTAACGAAGTTTCTCAACGCGCGATTGAATCGGCGCTTCAAAAACCGAGAAAAATTAACTATAATCTCGTGGACGCGCAACAAGCCCGTCGGGTACTCGATAGACTCGTCGGTTACAAGCTTTCCGACGTTTTAAACCGTAAAATCGTGGACGACACGGCAACGGGCAAACGCTCTCTTTCGGGGGGACGAGTACAGTCGGTTGCGCTCCGTTTGATCGTGGAAAGGGAACGGGAGATTCAAGCGTTCGTACCTGAAGAGTATTGGAACTTGACGGCGGAACTGCAAGATAAGCCTAAAGCCTACGCGCCTTTTAAAGCGTTATTGGAAAAGAAGGGTACGCGCAAATATAAACCGTCGAGCGCGGAAGAAACGGAAGAAGTTTTAAAAACGTTAGATCAAGGTCAATTTATCGTGTCGAAAGTGAAAAAGGCGATTGCGAAATCGCACGCGCCTGCGCCGTTTACGACGAGTTCCTTGCAACAGGACGCGTCCACGAAGCTTGGCTTTACCGCGCCCGAAACGATGAGTCTTGCCCAACACTTGTACGAAGGTATGGACACGGGCAACGGCGACCACGTGGCGTTTATTACCTATATGAGAACGGACTCCGTTCGGGTATCTAAGGAAGCGCAAAGTAAGGCGCTCGATCGGATTCGCGCGGTGTACGGGAACGACTTCGCGCCCGAAAAGCCGAACTATTACGCGACGAAGAAAGGCGCGCAAGACGCGCACGAGGCGATCCGTCCGATCGATTTGGACATGACGCCGGATAAAGCGAAAAAGTTGCTGGATCGAAAGCACTACGCGCTCTATAAATTGGTATACGAACGTTTCTTGGCTTCGCAAATGTCGGAAGCGAGATACAACAGTATGCAAATGGAGATCGATAATTCGGGGTATATCTTTAAGGCAAGCGGAAAGGTACTGTTGTTCGCAGGGTTTACCGCGGTGTATCAAGACTATACCGCAAAATCGGGCGACGAAGACGAGAACACGTCCGCAAAACTTTTGCCCGATTTAAAAGAAGGGGATATTCTCGATCTCGTGAATATGCAAAAGGAACAAAAATTCACCAAGCCCCCCCTTCGTTATACTGACGCGTCGCTTGTAAAAACGATGGAAGAAAAGGGAATCGGTCGTCCGTCTACGTACGCGACCATCATTTCCAAGCTCAACCAAAAATACGTGAAAAAAGACGGGAAGTATATGACGCCCGTATCCGTTTCTTACGAAGTCGTCGATATGCTCGTGAAGTGTTTCCAAGACGTTATGGACGTTGGATTTACGGCGGACATGGAAGTTAAGCTTGATAAGATCGAAGAAGGTGGGGTGGATTGGCATAACGTAATCGCGGATTTCTATCCCGACTTTGAGAGAAATTTGCGTGGCGCGTCTTCCTACGGCGACGAGCAAACGCAGGAAATTTGTGGAAAATGCGGTCATTTCATGATCCGTCGTTCGGGAAAATTCGGGAAGTATCTCGCTTGTTCAAACTATCCCGAATGTCATAATATTTTAAGTGATTCGGAAGAAGAAATTTCAGCGGTGAGATGCCCTAAATGTGGGGAAAACATGGTCGTAAAACGTGGTAAGTTTGGGAAATTCTTGGCATGCCCGACCTATCCGACCTGCAAATCGACGTTACCCATTCCCGATGAAAACGAAGTAAAAACGGTCGGGAAATGTCCCGAATGTGGGAATGCGATGACGGAGAGAAAGTCCAAGCGCGGAAAGGTATATTATAGCTGTTCAGGCTATCCTGAATGTAAATTTATGAGCTGGGATATCCCCACGGGCGACCGTTGCGAAAAGTGCGGTAGTCCGCTCGTGCAGTCGGCGCGCGGTAAGGTGAAATGTTCCAATCGCGATTGCGGTGGAAAGAGCGAATCCGAAAATAAGGAAGAAAAGAAATCCAAAGGCGCGAAAGCGGGAAGATCGGCGAGATCGCAAAAAGCGAAACCCGAACCCAAAGTAGCAAGCTTCCAAGACGATTTTGAAGCTCCGCCTTTGATGGACGAACCGCAATATTTCGGTTATGAAGATATCGGCAATGAGTAAGGCGGAAGTAATCGTCGTCGGCGGTGGACTTGCGGGAAGCGAATCGGCTTATTATCTAGCAAGCCACGGCGTTAAAACGACGCTTGTGGAAATGAAACCGAAAAAATTTTCGCCTGCGCACGAGAGCGCGAATTTTGGCGAACTCGTATGCTCGAACTCGTTAAAGAGTAACGATCTTACGAACGCTTGCGGACTTTTAAAAGAAGAGATGCGGATTTTGGGATCGCTTACGATGCAGGCGGCGGAATACGCGAAAGTGCCGGCAGGCTCGGCGCTCGCCGTCGATCGGGAAAAGTTCTCGGCGTATATCACCGAAAAATTGCAAACTTGCGAGAATCTCACCTTGGAAAGACGGGAAGTAAAAAGCTTGTCGGAACTTGTAAACGCCGGGAGCAGGTACGTGATTATCGCAACCGGTCCCTTGACTTCGGACGAGCTTTCCAAAGATATCCAAGCTCGATTTGGAAATTTACATTTCTACGACGCCTCCGCGCCGATCGTATCGGCGGAGAGTATTGATCCAACCTGTTCGTTTACGGGGGATCGATACGGCAAAGGGACGGGGGATTATATTAACTGTCCTTTGTCGAAAGACGAATATTACGCGTTCGTAGAAAATCTTTTATCGGCGGAAAAAGCGAATCTGCACGAATTTGAGAAAGGGGAAATTTTCGAAGGTTGTATGCCGATCGAAGTGATGGCGTCGCGTGGGAAAGATACCTTGCGTTACGGTACGTTGAAACCCGTAGGACTCTTTGGTGAAGACGGGAAACGCCCGTACGCCGTTTTGCAACTTCGCAAAGAGAACGAGAACGGTACAGCGTACAATCTCGTTGGGTGTCAGACGAATTTGAAATTTCCCGAACAAAAACGGGTGTTTTCCATGATCCCCGCTTTGAAGAACGCGGAGTTCTTGCGCTACGGCGTTATGCACAGAAATACCTTTATTGAGTCGCCGAGTGTTTTAAACCGTGATTTTTCGGTTAAGAATAATAAAAGGCTGTATTTTGCAGGTCAAATTACGGGCGTGGAAGGATACGTTGAAAGCGCGGCGAGCGGACTTTTGACGGCGATCCATCTTGCGGACGAAATTTTGGGGAGAGAAAAACGGGTATTCGACGGCGAAACCGTTTGTGGCGCGCTTGAAAACCATATTTCGACCCCAAACAAAGATTTTCAACCCATGAACGCGAATTTTGGGATTTTAGATCCGTTGCCCGTGCGAATCAAAGATAAAAAAGAACGGTACGCGACGCTCGCGAATCGCGCGATCGAAAAGATTCGAAAACTTGCGGACAGTCAAATGCAAACGGCAAAAAAAGAGATTGCCGAATAAGGAGTTAGGATATGACGGAATTTAGGGGAACGACGATTTGCGCGGTTAAAAAGGACGGCGTTACGGCGATTGCCGGCGACGGACAAGTGACTATGGGCGAATCGGTCATTTTCAAAAACACGGCGGTTAAGGTACGTAGAATTTACGGCGGTAAGGTCATTTTGGGCTTTGCAGGTTCGGTGACGGACGCCTTTTCTCTCACGGAAAAATTTGAAGGGATGCTGAATAAATTTTCAGGGAATTTGATGCGTTCGGCGGTTGAACTTGCCGAGCTTTGGAGAAGTGACAAAATCGGTCGTAAACTCGACGCTATGATGATCACGGCAGACGAGAATACCTTGCTTATTTTATCTGGTACGGGAGAAGTGATTGAACCGGACGGCGGAGTTTGCGCGATCGGTAGCGGTGGGAACTACGCGCTTGCGGCGGCTCGCGCGCTCTATCAAGAAACTAATTACGACGCGGAAACGATTGCGAAAAAGGCGTTGAAAATCGCGTCCGAAATTTGCGTGTTCACGAACGATAATATTCGTTGTGAAACGGTGGGAGAACGCGTACCTGCCCCCAAGAAAAAGAGTAAAGGGGGAGAAAAATAATGGATTATTCACCTAAACAAATCGTAAATCGGTTGGATAAGTATATCATTGGTCAAGACGAAGCGAAAAAGGCGGTGGCAATCGCTCTTCGTAACCGTTATAGAAGAGCGCAACTTCCCCAAGAGATTCGGGAGGAAATCACGCCGAAAAACATTATTATGAAAGGGCCTACGGGGGTAGGGAAAACGGAGATTGCCCGTAGACTCGCGAAACTCGTCAAAGCACCGTTCGTCAAGGTCGAAGCGACGAAATACACCGAAGTCGGGTACGTCGGGAAAGACGTCGAAGGCATGATTCGGGATTTGGCGGAATGCGCTTATCGACTCGTGAAATCGGAAAAGGAAGAAGAAGTTAAGACCAAAGCGACGGCGGCGGCAGAACGCAGAGTTCTTCGCGCGCTCGTGGAAGTAAAAAAGGACGAAAAGGGTGAGCTTGCAAAAGAAGTGTTTGAAGCCAACCTTTTAGACGGTATTAAAAAGGGAACGTACGATAGCGTATTGATTGAAATGGAAGTGATCGACGCTCCCCAACAAATGGAACTCATGCCCGGTGGCGCGTCGATTTCGATCGGTAGTATCTTTGGGGACATGTTCCAACAAAAGAAGAAAAAACGCAAAATCACCGTGCGGGAAGCGTTGGAGATTGCAAGGTCGGAAGAAGCGGATAAACTCGTAGACGAGGATGCGGTAAAAGCGGAGGCTATCTATCGCGCGGAAAACGACGGGATTATCTTTATCGACGAAATTGATAAGATCGCAGGCAAAGGCAATCGAAACGGCGCGGACGTATCGAGAGAAGGGGTGCAACGGGATATTTTGCCGATCGTAGAAGGTTCTACGGTCGTTACGAAATACGGTCCGATCAAGACGGATTTCATTTTATTTATCGCGGCAGGCGCGTTCCACGTGGCGGCGATTGAAGACTTGATCCCCGAACTTCAAGGCAGATTCCCCGTTTCGGTAGAATTAAAGAGTTTGACGAAAGAAGATTTTATCCGTATTTTGACGGAAACGGAAAACTCGCTGACTTTCCAATACGGACAACTTTTAAGCGTCGATCATATCGATTTACAGTTCGACGACGGCGCGATCGAACGGATTGCGGAAGTGGCGGTAGATTTGAACGCGACGAGCGAAGATATCGGCGCAAGACGGTTGCATACCGTAATGGAATACTTGCTCGAAGATATTTCTTTCAACGCAGGGGGCGGGGATTATCCGACCTTTACGCTCAATATCGATCGGAAATACGTGGACGAACATTTAAAGAAATTGACGAGCGATCGCAACTTGAAAAAATACGTTTTATAAGGAAAAGGGCGGGACAGGTACGAGATGAATCCTTCTCGCCAAGGTTAAGGACAAAACTATGATAAATATTCCCAAAGGCACGAAAGACGTTTTACCCGCTGATTCGTATAAATGGCAGTACGTAGAAGGAATTGCGAGAGATATCGCGAAAACCTTTTGCTTAAAAGAAATCCGCACGCCCGTGTTTGAGCATACGGAACTTTTCCTGCGTGGCGTTGGTGATACGACGGATATCGTCACGAAAGAGATGTACACGTTTAAAGATAAAGGCGACCGTTCGATCACGTTAAAACCCGAAGGTACGGCAGGGGCGGCGAGATCGTATATCGAAAACGGGCTTGGCAACGGCGTATTGCCTGCGAAATTGTATTATATTATTCCCGCATTCCGTTACGAACGTCCGCAAGCAGGACGGCTTCGTGAGTTCCACCAATTCGGCGTGGAAATTTTCGGCGCGAAAGGCGCGGATACGGACGCGGAAGCAATTTTAATCGCCGATTCGCTTTTGAAAAAGCTTGGTTTGCAGGTCAAATTGTATATCAATTCCATTGGTTGTCCGACCTGTCGTAAGGCGTACAACAAGGCGTTGAGAGAATTTTTCGCGCCCCACTTGGACGAGCTTTGTTACGACTGTAAGACGCGTTTTGAGAAAAACCCCTTAAGGCTTTTGGACTGCAAGGAAGAAAATTGCAAAAAAATCAACGCGAACGCGCCGACGATTTTAGATCACCTTTGTGAAGATTGTAGCGCGCATTTCGAGTCGTTGAAATCGTATTTGGCGTTGGCAGGCGTTTCTTATGAAATCAATCCGAGAATCGTGCGCGGTTTGGACTATTACACCCGTACCGTGTTCGAGTTCGTGTCCACTTCGATTGGCGCGCAAGGCACGGTTTGCGGTGGGGGCAGATACGACGGTTTGATTGAAGAATTGGGCGGAAACCCCGCACCTGCGGTGGGCTTTGCCGTAGGTTTGGAAAGGCTTTTGATGCTCATGGAACAGACGGGCGTCGAAATCCCTTGCAACGAAAACCCGACGGTGTATCTTGCCGGCATGGACGCGGATTGTCGTAAAAAGGCGTTTGAAATTTGCGTAAAACTTCGTGGAAACGGGATCTTGTCGGAGATCGACCATATGGAAAGATCGGTTAAAGCGCAATTCAAGTACGCGGATAAGATCGGCGCGAAATACGTGGCGGTGATCGGCGGAAACGAGCTGGAAGCAGGCGTTATGAACGTGAAGAATATGGCGACGGGCGAGAGCGAAAGCGTAGCTTTTGAAAACGCGGTAGAATTTTTTAAAAATAAATAATCCATACTAAATAAAAGGAGAAAGGAAAATGGTAAAATACGTAACGAGTAACGAATTAGAGCAAATACTTGCGGAATCGAAAACGCCTGTGTTTTGCGACTTTTGGGCGACGTGGTGCGGACCTTGCAGAATGTTAGCACCCGTCTTTGAAGAAATTTCCGATCAATACGACGGAAAAGCGGTGTTCGTTAAGATTGATATTGACGAAAACGAAGATTCGGCAATGAAGTACGGTATTACTTCGATTCCGAACGTGATCGCGTTCAAGGGCGGAAAAGCGGTAGCGAACAGTCTTGGTTTCGTCCCCGCGCAAGTTCTGGAAAATTTCGTAAAAGAAAATCTTTAATAAAGAAAGTTGAACAAAAAAGAAGGATAACGAGTTTTTTTCGTTATCCTTTTCATTTTAGATTCTTTTGTTTTGCAAAACTATTGCGGTAAATAGGTTGCGTCTACCGTGAACGATTTGAGATTTATTTCCAAAGAATACGTTCCAGGGGTTATAAACCATTGGTATTCACTATCAACGTGTTCGGACGGATTAAGCGCTAAATCGTACATAGTGTAACCCACGCTAACAAAAATAGGTAAGGATTGGCGTTCTCGTACGGTTACCGTATAATTAAAGACGTAGGGAACGCTTGGATCTTTTGGCGTTAAAGTTACTATTTCTTCGCTGGTTGCATATACCTGTAAAGTGTAATCGGCGGTGTCGGGGTTCGTAAGTTCCACTCTTACGGCGTAAGTAGTGGGATTAACGTAAAGATTATAAATACCGCCAATGGTAAAGGATATATGTTTAGCGCCGTCTTCCATAGAACTTGCGTACTTGCCTTGAACGGATTCGTCTAAAATAACTTTATAGTTGCTTAAATGAACGTCGCCGTGATTATAAAAAGAGATTAAAGCGCCTGCTTCAATAGGGTAATTGGCGATCATCAATTCTTCGGTATCGTTTGGATTGACGGTTAACGGCGTAAAATTGGATTTCAAAGAATAAACGTCGCATCCGTCCATTTTTTCGTATACGGGAGTCGTGATTTCACTTTTAAATTCTAAATCGAATAATTTAGTGGATAAATCAAAAGTGATTTTATAAATACCGGATTGTCCTTCCTTGATTGTCGCTTGCGCAAATTGATCTTCGATTGTGACGTATGTAAGATCGGAGCTGTTAACCGAATAGAATATGTCTGCGCTACCACTAGCAACCATTTGGAAATAATCGTATTCATATAAATACATATTATCCCAAACGCGCAAATTTTCATTTTCAGCGTCCAACGTAAACGCTCTATTCGATTTATAAGAGCCTCTTATTTCGGCGCAGAAAGCCAAGGCGTCGTCCGTGTAGTATCCGGCTTGCCCTTCTACGGGGAGGATATTTTCATTATCAAAGTTTTGGTTGTTGGGGGATAAGTCACAGCCAACAAATGTGAGAGCAAACAAAATGAAGCCTATTAGAAATTTCTTTTTCATGATTCGTATCTCCTTTCGTCAAAGAATATTTGATAAGATAGAACGTTTACGGAATAAGCTCACTAATATTATCGTATTTCAAGAATCCAACGAACAGGTTTTAAAGGTTTCGCCCGTTGCAAGGTCTTTCCAAGTCAACGCGCCGTTTTCGTAAACGACGTAGGAGTGGGGCGTTCCGTCTTTCGGAAGCGCCACCGAACCGCAATTCGCGTACCTGCCCCCACCGTTTAGCTCGGAAAAGGTCGGAAAATGAGTGTGGCCGTTGAATAAAACTTCCCCTTTTTCTAACGGGGGCGGATTGGTTTCGCCGTGTAAATGCCCGTGCGTGACGTAAAATTTTTGCGAGTTAGCCGTTACGAGCGCGTAATCCGCCATCATGGGGAAAGGTAAGACCATTTGATCCACTTCGCTGTCGCAGTTTCCGCGAACGCAAACGAGTTTTTCTTTGATTTCGCTTAAAAGTTCTACGACCTTCATGGGCGCGTATCCGTCGGGGAAAGGGTTGCGCGGACCGTGATAGAGCAAATCGCCAAGCAGGACGAGTTTCGTCGCGTTCTCTTTTTTGAACGCTTCCACGAGCTTTTCGCACCAAAACGCCGAGCCGTGGATATCGGAGGCGAACATTAATTTTTCGTGCATAATCTCTCCTTTTTCAATTAGAAAATGAACTTGACGACGTCGAGTTGTTCGGGCATAGGCGCGCCCGATTTGATAAGTTCTGCTCGCGTTTTTAAAAGTTCGACGAGTTTTTCTTCCGCGTAGTATTGGTAGGGGAATTCACTAAACGAGATCGCTTTGTTCGCCAAAATGTTGATGGCGGTTGAAACGAATTCCCTATTTTCCGATACCCCTTTAAGCGTAACGTTATTTCTGAGCGCCTTTTCCAAGTTCACGGACAACGGTTTCTCGTCGAGCGCGCAAAACGTGACGTAGGCGCCGTTTGCAACGTGCGCGAAGATAGAAGACGGTTCGCTACGGTTATTGTTAAAGGCAAGATAAACGGCGCAATCCGCAAGTTTTCCACCCGTGACGGAGAGCACGTTTTCGCGCAACGTTTCGTCGTTGGGGAAGGTATAGTAAATCCCGCATTTCTTCGCCCGTTCTAACCGTTCCGCGTTGTTATCCGCAAGAATGGGTACGGCGCGGTGATAGATTAAAATTTGACATAAAATATTGCCGTATAATCCACCGCCGAGCACCAATACGTGTTGTCCGACGGAAACGTGCATTTCGTCCACGATCCGTTCGGCAAGCGCGACGGGATCGATCAAGAACGCCGCTTCGTCGGAAACGGACGGGGGTAAAACGTACGCGTCGTCCGCGCCTGCAACGACGAAATCACAGTAATACCCGTTCACGTCTTTGCCTGCGAATACGAAACCGAGCTCGGACGTTTCCTTTTCAGTGATGGGAGCTAAATAGACTCTATCTCCCTTTTTCATAAACGAATCTTCTTCGGCGTCGGTGACTTGCCCGATGGCGAACCGACCGGGTACGATCGGATATTTTACTCGCGTTACGCCCGAGTATACGGACGCATCCGATTCGGAAACGAGCGCTTTGGTGATTTTAATTTTCGCTTTCCCTGCGTCGAGCTTTAAATCGTCCGCATTTTGCCGTTGTAAATTATTGGGAGAAGTGAGTTGCCAAATTTTCATAAAAACCCCTTTGAGAGTAAATCTAAAACAAGTATAACGCATTTTTTTGAAATTTGCAAGTATTTTTCTCAAATTAACGCAAAAACAGTTGACGAGTAGGGAAAAAAGAGTTATAATAGGTAGGCATTTGAATAACAGTGAGGTGAAAAAATGAAAGCTGAAATACATCCCAAATATCACGAAGTAACTGTGACTTGCGCTTGTGGAGCTACTTTCAAAACCGGCACGACGAAAGACGGCGACGTAATGAAAGTGGATATTTGCAGTAATTGCCATCCTTTCTTTACGGGCAAGCAGAAGTTAGTTGATACCGGTGGACGTATCGATAAATTCAAAAAGAGATACGGCTTATAATTGGTGGAGACGCGTCGGGGTTAAAAGGGTGACCTTTTAGCCCCTTTTTAATGTCGGAACGCGCGCCTTGGATGAAAACGTATTTAAAAAATTAAAACTGTAAAGTGTGGAAATATGAAAGAAAGTAAACCGAAAAAGACGTGTACGTATATCGGCGGTCAGGCGGTTATGGAAGGGGTTATGATGCGTGGGAAACGCTCTATGGCGACTGCGGTCAGAGATCCCGACGGTAAAATCCAGATCGAGTCCGAGCGTATCACGCCTCCCGAAGAACAACCTAAATTTAAACGCTTGCCGTTCGTGCGTGGCGTCGTGAATTTCGTTAGTTCGATCGCGGTCGGAAACCGCGTATTGATGCGGAGCGCGGACGTCGCGTTACCGGAAGAAGAATCTACGACGAAAGCGGAAAAATGGCTTGCCGAAAAACATAAAATCGATTTGAACGCAATGTTGGACGTCGTGGCTACGGCGCTCGGTATTTTGCTTGCGCTCGTAATCTTTATTTGGTTACCGCAATTCGTAACGAGCTTGCTTGGCTTGGAAAAGAACTCGCCCGGATGGGACGGATTTTTTTTCAACCTTGCCGAAGGTGGGGTGCGAATGTTGATTTTCGTACTCTATATCGTCATTATCGGTACGATCCCGTCTTTGAAACGGGTGTATATGTGCCACGGCGCGGAACACAAAACGATCACTTGTTTTGAACAGGGACAGGAATTGACGGTCGAGAACGTAAGGGAATGTTCGCGCGTGCACGATCGTTGCGGTACGACCTTCTTGTTCTTGGTTATGCTCGTGAGTATTCTCGTGTTCTCGTTAGCGAATTTAATTGCCGTCGAGTGGTTGTATACGAGCGTAGATTGGATTAATTCCATGATTCGTATCGTTTTTAAATTGTTGCTTTTACCCGTCGTTGCAGGCGTGTCGTACGAACTGTTAAGACTGCTTGCCAAGACGGACAGTAAAGCGGTATTCCTGCTCAAAGCGCCAGGGCTTTTATTGCAAAGACTGACGACGAGAGAACCGGAAGACCAAATGATCGAATGCGCGATTGCCGCGTTCAAGATGGTGCAAGCGATGGACGAAGATCCCACGATCGTAGAACAGACGTTTGCGACGGCGGGCAAGATGAGCGATCTTCTTGCGAATACGAAATCAAGATTTTGCAATCACGGGATTGAAGAAGACGAAGCGGAATGGATTTTTTCCATTACCTTAAATATTCCGAAAAGCGCGGTTGCGACGGAAGAACGAATTTTAAAGATCGCGCAAGTCAAAGAGATTTTACGGATCGTAGACGAACGTTTGACGGGTAGACCGCTTTGGTATATTATCGGCGATACGAGTTTTTGCGGATATACGATCAAGGTAGACGAGAGAGTTTTGATTCCAAGACCGGAAACGGAAGAACTTGCTATGTTGGTTGTGAACGCGGCGGAAGCTGGGGATAAGATTTTAGATCTTTGCACGGGTAGTGGCGCGCTTGCGATCGCCATTGCAAAAGAGTTGGAAAAAGACGGTCGAAAAGTAGAAATGACGGCGTCGGACGTATCGCCTGACGCGTTGGAAGTGGCGAGAACGAACGCCGTACTCAATAACGCCGACGTAAAGTTTGTGGAATCGGATATGTTGACGAGGGTGCGCGAACGCTACAATATTATCGTAACCAATCCGCCCTACATTCCGACGAAAACGATTGAAACTTTGCAACGCGAAGTCAAAGATTTCGAGCCGAGAATGGCGCTTGACGGCGGAGAAGACGGCTTGGACTTCTATCGCAGAATTGCCGAGAACGTGAACAAGAACCTTGCCCGTGGCGGGGTGTTGATCATGGAAGTCGGCGAGGGACAGGCGCAAGAGGTTTCCGCGCTGTTCAAATATTGCGATTACGCAATGATCATCAAAGACGGATACGGCGTTGACCGATTCGTAAAAATCGTTATTTAATCGTAGATCGTTTAGGACGTGTTTGTTCCTATGTAATTTTAGCGCGTCGAATGTTTTCGGCGCGTTTGATTTTCAAAAGGAGTGTGCGTATGTTTTCAAAACTTGCGGAACTTTTAAAACGGTATGAATTTTTATCCGAAAAACTTGCGGATGCGGACGTGATCGCGGATATGTCCACTTGGCAAAAATATTCCAAGGAACAGTCCGACTTGACGGAAACCGCCGAAACTTACCGAAAATATCTTACCGTGGAACGGGAGATGCAGGATGCGTTTGAAATGGCGGAATCGGAAACGGATCTTGAAATGAAAAAAATGCTTTTGGACGAAGGCTACGTTTGCAAAGAACGTTTGCAAGAACTGAAAGACGAATTGAAGATATTGCTCCTTCCCAAAGATAAAAACGACGATCGGAGCTGTATATTAGAAATCCGCGCGGGTACGGGCGGAGAAGAAGCGGCGCTCTTTGCGGGCGAGCTGTGTCGTATGTACGCCAATTTCTGCAATACGAAACGTTTGAAAATGGAAGCCATTGACGTGAACGGTACGGAGCTTGGTGGCGTCAAGGAAGCAGTCTATAACGTGACGGGCGCAGGCGCGTATAAATTATTGAAGTACGAAAGTGGCGTACACCGCGTTCAACGCGTACCTGCTACCGAGACGCAGGGTAGAATCCATACTTCCGCGGCGACGGTTGCCGTGCTTCCCGAAGCGGAAGAAGTGGAAGTGGAAATCAACGAAAAGGATATTCGGTTGGATATTTACCATTCGGGTGGCGCAGGCGGTCAAAACGTTAACAAAGTTGCGTCCGCAGTGCGAATCACCCATTTCCCGACGGGGATCGTGGTACAATGCCAAGACGAACGTTCACAACTCAAAAACAAAGAACGCGCGTTCAAAGTACTGCGTTCTCGTATCTACGATTATTACAACGGAAGAAACAACAAGGAACGGGAAGAAAATCGTCGTTCGCTCGTGGGGAGCGGGGATAGAAGCGAACGGATTCGTACCTATAATTTCCCGCAAAGCCGAGTCACCGATCACAGAATCGGTTTAAGCCAATACAATTTAGACGCTTTTATCATGGGGGATATCGGCTCTATGATCGAAGCGCTTGCGATCGCGGATAGAGAAGCGTTACTCGCTTCGACGAAAGAATAAAACGAACCACACAGGTACGGCTTTTAGCGTGTTTTTCTCATTCGCTTTCGCCGAAAAGGAGTGTGTATGTTTTATTATATTAGCGACGTGCATTTTGGGCACGAGAACGTGTTAGAGCTTTGCAATCGACCTTTTTCGTCGATTGCGGAGATGGATGAAAGACTTATCGAGAATTGGAATCGAAGGGTGCATAAAGACGACCGCGTGTATATCTTGGGGGATTTGATCTTCCGCGCGGAAACTGCGCCGGAAGAATATCTTCGTAGGCTGAAAGGAAAGAAATATCTGATCTTGGGCAATCACGACAAGTCTTGGATCGACAAAGTGGATTTGACGAAATATTTCGAGTGGACGGGACGTATGGACGTCGTCAATACGGGACGGGGAAAAGCGACGCTTTGCCATTTCCCCATGTTGGATTTTGAAGGCAGTTATTTGATACACGGCCATATCCATAACCGTACGGACGAAAAATATTGGCAGTTTTTAAGGGAGTCCGAGCGTACGCTGAACGCAGGTGTGGATATCAACGGTTTTCAACCCGTCACCTTTGAAGAACTCGTAGAAAATAACGCTCGGTTCAAAGCCGAACATGGAAAGGTGGAAGAATGTTAGGGTCAATTATTGGAGATATCGTAGGCAGTCGGTTTCAATTCATGGACTTTAAAAGCAAAGAGTTTAAGTTCTTTGAACCGCATTGTACGCCGACGGACGATTCGTTTATGACGCTTGCGATTGCGAAAGCCTTGTTGCTTTGCCCGAATTGGCGAGAAGATATCGAGAATTTAAAATCGACTACGGTCAAGTGTATGAAAGAGATCGCAACCGCCCACCCGAATACGGGCTGGGGCGAAAAGTTTTACCGTTGGCTTTTCGTGCGTTCCTATCCCTACGAAAGCTACGGCAACGGGGCAGGTATGCGCGTAAGCCCCGTGGGTTGGGTTGCGGAGTCGGAAGAAGAAGTCAAACGCTTATCGCAAGCGGTGACGGAAATTTCGCATAACCACCCCGAAGGCTTGAAGGGCGCGGAATGCGTTGCGATGGCGGTATATCTTGCGCGGATAGGAAAAAGCAAAGCTGAAATCAAAGCTCGGCTCGCGCAAGCGTATTATCCCCAACTTGCCACCATGACTTTGGACGAGGTTCGCCCCTTTTATTGTATTGACGACGGTGGGGATTGGGTGACCTGTCAAGGCAGTATACCGCAAGCCATGACGGCGTTCTTTGAGTCGGAAAATTTTGAAGACGCGATCCGTGGCGCGATTTCGATCGGTGGGGATTCGGATACGATCGCTTGCATGACGGGCGCAGTCGCCGAAGCCTATTACGGCGTGGATCGAAACTTGGAAGAACGCGCGGTAGAATATCTGTCCACCGATTTAGCGTCCATCTATTACGCTTTTGAAC
>JAFTKR010000041.1 GCA_017453165.1 Clostridia bacterium
TAACGTTCGCAGGCTTTTTGCTTTGCGGATATTCCCCAAACCAAAGATATTTTCCGTCGCGGACAACCCCTTTCGTCAATTCTTGTTTCGTGGAAACTTCTTTCGTTTCCGCTTTCTTCTCGACCACGGGTGGCTTATTTTCCGTTTCCGTCGAATTTTGTTCTTCCTGTTTCGGTTCTTTTTCGTCTTTCTTAACTTGTTCTTGTAAGCGGTTATACTGCTCTAAAAGTTCTTGGTATTTTTGATTAGGCTCGTCCGCCTTTGCCGTTTTCGGTTCTTCCGACACGGCGATCTCTTGCGTTAAATATTTTTCGATACGCTTTGCGACTTCTTCTTTGGAATAAGCGTATTCCAATCCGCCGAAGAACTCTTTGACGATGGAATTTTCCGCCGACGATTCGTTGTCCAAACGGTATTCCACACGGGATTTTTTATATTGCGCAGGCATTTTGTCGTAGCGTTGACGGAATTCAAACGGTGAATTTTCCTTATCCTTTGCCATGAAATAGGGAATCTCTACCCGTACCGCGTCGCAAGACATGGAACGGGAGTATTTCGACGAAACGAACACGATCGTCTTACACGCCGACATTGCCGTTTCGAGCGCCTGTTGATAATTCGCCGTCGCGCCCCTGCCGTGTTGCAAGTTCCGCGTCGCAACGAAACAGGTAAGCCCACGCTCTTCCAAAGTTTCTACGAGCGATTCGACCGTTTGCATATCCTTGCTTGAATACATGACGAACACGTCGCGAGGCAAACTCGGCTCGTACACGCCCCTACTCACCCGTTCCGCTTCACGGGAAAATACCGTCGAATATTTTTCGTATTTTGCAAGGTCGGTATTTTTAAAGGCGCGTTCAATTAAATTTTGCACGGCGAGTAAATTTTTCGCGCGCAAGGATTTGAGCATGAACCGAACCATTTCTTCCGCCCAAACGGCTTGCGCCGAGTCGGAAAAATCCACGCCACGCAAAAAGGCGTTGATTTGCGCTTCGCTACCGCCGTTGGCAAGCGTGAAAAACTTTGCTTCGAAATCGTCGGGAGAGATTTTTTGAATAGACGAACAAAGCTCTACGATTTTCTCGCTATCGATATATTCTTCGTGGATTTCCGTCCAAAGCAGACGGCGAAGATTGGAAAGTTTTTCCTGTTTTTGCTCGTCTAAAAGCTCGGCAAGCGCCTTTTTTTCCTTTTCCAAATTATCCGCTTTAAAATCGGTATGGCAATAGGCGCATTGATACAAGTCCCCGTTTTTCACCAACGAACCACCGCACTTGCTACACGTAAATTCCTGCATTTTTCCTTTCTCCTTCGTTTGTTCTTTTTTGACCTTTTCTAAAGATAAGGTCAAGGGAATTATTCCCTGCGCCTTTTCTTAAAGTTTGCTTAACGTATATCCTTCTTTGGAGTCTTTGACGGCGTAACCAAGCTCCGTAAGTTTGGCGCGGAGTTCGTCGCTCTTAGCCCAATCTTTTTGCTGTCTTGCCGTCCAGCGTTCTTCCGCAATCGCCGTTACTTCGTCGGGGATTTTTTCCGCGTGCGTCGCGTCGTACCAAGTCACGTACGCTTTCGCGTCCTTTTTGAGGATCCCCAAAATTGAATAGGTCTTGCGGAGTTGGTTCGCCATCGCAAGCGCCTTTCCGTCCTTTTCCGCCCCGTACTTTTTCATTTCCTTGAAATACGCGAACAAGTTTCCAAGCGCGAGCGCGGTGTTGAAATCGTCGTTCATGCAATCGTTAAATTCTTTGTCGATCTTGCTTGCAAATTCTTCGTCTTTTTCCGAAACGCTCAACCCTGCCCCTTCGATTTCCGCTAAAACGGTATAAAAATTATACAGGTGTTTTTCGGCTTCGGGGAAAAGCGTATCCGTCACGTTGATGTCGTTACGGTAGTTCGTTTGTAAGAGCGCGAACTTGATCGCTTCGTTTGAATATTTTTGGAGCAGATCGGTCAAAAGCAAACTGTTACCGAGCGACTTACTCATTTTTTGACCGTTGACTTTAATGAGTCCGTTATGCGTCCAATATTTTACGAAACGTTTGCCCGTCAACGCTTCCGTTTGCGCGATTTCGTTTTCGTGATGAGGGAAGATCAAATCCCTGCCACCGCCGTGCAAATCGATCTGATCGCCGAACGCCGCGCGATTCATCGCCGAACATTCGATATGCCAACCCGGTCTACCTTTGCCCCAAGGCGAATCCCAGCAAATTTCCCCTGCTTTCGCGCTCTTCCAAAGTGCAAAGTCGTACGCGTTTTTCTTCTCGTCGTCGTTATCTACCCGCACCCCGTCCAGCGCGTCTTCAATGTTTCTGTTCGAGAGTTGACCGTAGGCAGGGAAAGATTCCACGTCGAAATACACGTCCCCGTTCTTCGTCGGGTACGCGTGGCCTTTCTCAATGAGCGTGGAAACGAAATCGATAATATTTTCGATGTTTTGCGTTGCTTTCAGCCATACGTCGGGATCGTCCACTTCTAAATCTTTCATGACGGCGTTGATATTTTCGATCATTTTTTCCGCGTACACGTCGGCAGGGATCCCCGTTTCGTGGGATTTTGCGATAATTTTATCGTCCACGTCGGTATAGTTTCTCGCATACGTTACGTCGTAGCCGATTTTTTGTAAATATTTACGCATGATATCGTAGATCAACGCCTGATATCCGTGACCGATATGCGCCTCTCCAGAAACCGTGATCCCACACGCGTACATCTTTACTTTCCCTTCCGTTAAGGGCGTAAATTCTTCTTTCTTCTTCGTTAAAGAATTATAAACTTTCATATCTGCTATCTCCATTTTTATTTTTTTGCAAATTTTAGATTCTATCGCTTCGCTCCAGAATGGCAGAATGTAAATTCTCCCGAAGTAAAACGCTTCAAATGCGAGCAAAACGCGAAGGGCGCGGATTTCCCGACGAGTTACCGCCTAGCCCGTTCGAAGCGAGTAAAACGCGGAGATACGAGCAGTTCAAGGCGCGACGAGCACGATGCAGGAAGCGTACTTAGCCGTACGCGACCAAAGCGCGCGCAGTCGCAACGAAGAAATGCGACGTATATACGCGTTTTACGTAAAAAACGCCTCTACGTAATCACGTAAAGGCGTTTCACCGCTGTCCCACTTTACTTCCGAACCAAAACTCGGCTCGCTCTTTCGCCCGATAACGGGGGCTACCGCGGGGATTAACCCGATCTCAAACGCAAGAGCGCACTTTCCTTTTGGGTTTGCCGTCGCGCTCTCAACTATATCCAAAGATATAACGCGACTCTCTGTCTTGCAAACGGTCAAAAGTACTCTTCTCTTACTCGACTTATTCTTATTTACTATATTATATCATTTTCACTAAAAAAATGCAACTGCTTTTTACAAAAAAACGGTTATAACCAAGCAATAAACAAATTTGAAACGTTGTATTCTTCAAACGACGCTTTGATCATTTCTTGATTGTAGACTTTTTGCTTCAAAAGATAGGAAAATACCACGTCCCGTTCCAAAGTATAATCAAATTCCATACCGCAAACCGCGAACAGGTGTTGGGTGTCTTCATAAGAAAATCTCGCCGTTAACGCTAACGAAATAATCAAGTTTTTCGTTGGAAGATAACTCCCCGAACAAATCCTTTTCCAAATCTTTTCGTCGATGGAAAGTTCTTTCTTCGCATCTTCCACCGTCAACGCGTATTTCGCTAAAACGCTTGATAACGTCTTTGCGAAAGAGAGCTTGGAAAAACGGAAAAGGGAGTCCCGAAATCCTGCGGGGACGAAACTGAACGAAAAACTCTTATCCGCCATTTTGCTTTTTAAAAGGGTTAAAAGTTCGGTTTTCTTTTCCTGTTTTGCAAGTCGCATCGTTGATGCGGGAAGGGTGTAGGTACGGTCGCGCCCGTTCTCTAACCGTTCCGTCGCCTGCATTTTTGGCATACGATACCCCGGCAAAATACAAATCTTATCGTAATTTGCATAATTCTCGCAAAAATATTCGTCTAAATCCGCTATAAATTCAAATTTCATGTCCCGTTTCTCTACTTTTGAAAGCCACTTTTTAGGCGACCACTGATCGCTCCACCTTTTTATTATAACACGCCTTATAGAAAATTGCAAGTATTTTCTTTCTTTCAAGTCCTATCCCACACAATTTTCACCAAATTTTTCATTTTCAACAAATTTTTGATAAGTTTTTCCATGCTTTTGTGAGTTTTGTGTAATTTTTTCATTTTTTCGACTTCATTTGCTTGATTTTTTGTGAATTTTGTGCTAAATTTGATATGTTAAAAAAGGCTACTTGACGAGTACGCTCTACAAAACTATACTGACTTAGTTAAGGAGACTGACATGAAAAGAGATCGTATCGACGAGATCGCCGAGCTTCTCGATAAACGCGGCAAGCTTTCTTTGGAACAATTAGAAGAATATTTCCCTAACGTCTCGCAAATGACGCTCCGCCGAGACCTTTTTCAGCTTGAAGAAGAAGGTAAGATCATTCGTATCCGCAGTGGCGCTATGTCCGTAAAGGAACTGCAAAAGGTATCGGGGGAAGCCTACACGAAAAAAGCAAGTACGCATACCGACGAGAAAATCGAGATCGCGCAAAAAGCCGCTACCTTGATCGACGAAGGCGCTTGCGTATTCTTAGACGGCGGTACGACCGCGCTCTATCTTGCGAAAGAAATGTCCGATATCCCTTGTAACGTCTTTACGAACGGACTTGCCGTCGCAACCGAACTTGCAAAGAAGAAAAATCCGAACGTGAATTTGCTCGGCGGTCAACTTATGAAAGACAATCTCACCACCGCGTCTTCGCTTTCCTCTATCTATTTCATGGACACGAATTTTGAACTCGCGATTATTTCTACAGCCGCGTTCACGCTCGAAAACGGATTCTGTTGCAGTTCGCAAGCAGAAGCGGATCTTTTGAAACTCGTCCGCAAAAAGGCAAAGTTCTTATATATGATGCTGGACAGCTCAAAGATCGGGAAGATTAAACCCTATACCTTCGCGAGAATTGAAGACGTCAACGTCTTAATTACCGACAGCGCGTTTCCCGATCCCTTAAAGAACGAGTTTAAGAAAAAGAATATCGTCGTCATGTAGGAACGTTCTATGAAAAGCGTCTTATTCGTTTTATCGCGTAAGATAGCTTTTTATTTTTCAAAAAAATTTTTATTTGCATATTGACATTTCTACCTTTTTTTGATAATATAATAATAGAAAATTTTAGGAGGTTTTTATGAACAACATTTGGACAAAAAAATGGAAAACGATTCTTCTTTGGTTTTGCGGATATTCCAACTTTCTCGCCCTCGCGCTCGTCGGCGGATATATGGTCGTGAAAAACGAAGACGAAGATTTGCAAAAAACAACGAAAAATATATTCTTCGTTACCTTGATTTTCACGGCGATTACCGCGTTGCTCTCGATTTTTAATTATTTATGTGGTTTTTCCGATAATTATTATTCTTCTTCGGCGTACGAATTCTATTCAACTTGTAATTCTCTCGTTTCAATTGCTAAAATCATCGTTTACGCCGTTTTCATCATCTTAGAGCTTGTAAAAAAAGAAGACGCTCCGAACGAAAACGTCCCCACAATCGCTCAACAGGAAAATAATCCAGACGAAGAATAACCGTCACGACAAATTTTTACACCACGTTCGCTTCGTACATGGGTACGGCATTTCAATTTCAACGCGTACATGGTATCGTCATTTTAATGCCAAACGGAAAAAGGAGTTATCATTATGAACAATACGTATATACGTTTCCCGGATTTTAAATTAAAGGCGGTCACGCTTAGCTACGACGACGGCGTTCGACAAGACAAACGCCTGCTCGCTATCATGAAAAAACACGGCTTAAAAGGCACGTTTAATATCAATTCGGGTTTGTATTCGACAAGCTATAACGGCGAAGAAAAAGGCCGAATGACGAAGGCAGAATCGCTTGCTCTCTACAACGACGAAAACGTAGAAGTTGCCGTACATGGCTACAAACATTTATCCCTCGGCTCGATCGACACGGCGCTTGCCGTCAACGACGTCATTACCGATAGAAAAGAACTCGAACGGGATTTCCATCGCGTTATTAAAGGCATGGCGTACGCAAACGGTTCTTATAACGACGTCGCCGTGGATATTTTGCGCCAATGCGGGATTTGGTATTCTCGTACGACGGTTTCGACGAGAAATTTTAATCTCCCCGAAAATTGGTTGAAATTGCATCCTACCTGTCATCATAACGAGCCCAATCTTATGGAACTTGCAAAACAGTTCGTAGAACGAGAATCCGCCCCTTATTATTGGTCAAACCGTCCGCAAATGTTCTATCTTTGGGGACATAGCTACGAGTTTGATAACAACGATAATTGGCAGGTAATCGAAAAATTCGCCTCATACATGGGTGGCAGAAAAGATATTTGGTACGCCACGAACGGCGAAATTTACGAATACGTTCAAGCTTGCGACCGTTTGGAATTTAGCGCGGACGCCACCTACGTTTACAACCCGAGTTGTTTGGACGTTTACATTGATTATTTAGGCAAAAAAGTCGTAATCCCTGCAGGTAAAACGGTACAATTATAATAAGAACTATTAAGCTATCAAAACCACCAGTTTTACTGGTGGTTTTTGCTTTATACACAAAAATTTCTTTCCTTATATGCAAAATACGTTATTTTCATACGCCTTGACCCCTTCGTCGGAGTAGACGAACTTGCCGCCGCTTTTCATAAAACACAAAGAAAAAAGACCTATTTATAACCATCAACAACCTTTCTATCGTTCCGCGGTAGATAAGTTCCCCCTGGCAAAGCTAGAAAATAACGGATTTAGCCTTGCATGGCAAGGCGGGAAAAGAAAAAGATTGCGGACGGAAAGGAAAGCTTGCTTACGTTGCCGTTTGCAAGCCTTTTCTTTTGCGGATTATTTACGCAAAATACGTTATTTTCGTACGCCTTGACCACTCCGTCGGAGTAAGACGAACTTGCCGCCGCTTTTCATAAAACATAAAGAAA
>JAFTKR010000042.1 GCA_017453165.1 Clostridia bacterium
AGAGCGATTTGCGGGATCGGCGGGGAAATTTTAGAACTGGAAATGGACGCTGAATTGCCAAGCGGTGAAGACTACCTTTTCGACGTAGGCGAGTTGGATTTTGGCGATACGGGCGAGAAAGTATTGCGGAAAATCGTATTGCGTGGGCGTGGACAATGCGCGCTTATCCTTTCGGGGCGAAACGACGAGAAGGAACTCTATTTCGATATGGGAAATGGCGGTGAACGGGCGTTGGACGCTCTATTGAAAGGGGAACGGTTTTCGATGTGTTTTCGTTTGGTCAAGGGTTGTGAGATTGAGTCGATGAAAGTAACGTACGATAAGGTGGAAGGAGTTGCGGTATGAAGATTGATATTATTACGTATACGGAATCGCAGTTCGCCGTATTGAACGAAGAACAGATTTTAGCGATTATGGAAGCGCAACAAAAAAAAGACGGTTTAACGACGGCTTTGGCGGAAAAAAAGCGGAAGGAAAAATATCGGTTGCTGAAAAACGGCGCGATCCGATCCAAGGTGTACGAAAAAATTTGCGCGGAGCTGGACGCGAAGTATCAGGCGGAAGTGGACTATATTCGTGAAAGCTTGTTGTTCTTTTTGCGGTATTCGGGAAAACCTTCGGATGAAACCGTTTCCAATTCGCCCTATCCCGTCGATTATTCGCTGTCTGAAGCCGACCGTTACAGGCTTGTGCAAAATTATTATATGAATACCTATTCCGATCCGCAGGAACGGTTTACCGCCTTTAAAGCGGATAACGTGGCGAAAGCCTATCTTGGTGAATGGTATCCGACTTTGTACGATAGCTTGCTCTATTACGTGGAACAAGGATAACCTTTCTTCTTATAAAGATAGATTTTCGTTTGATTTTCGTGAAAATTTATGCTATACTGTAGTCAAGAACGTGTGGGGTAAAGTCTTACGCTTTTTTGAATGACAGGGTGACGGTATGAAAAACGGTAGAAAAAAGGAATTTTCGCGGGAACGGCATGGGCAGGTACGCGTTGAATCGAATAGAGAAAAATCGGGGAAACGGGGTGGCGAGCCTACGTATACCGCGATCTATAAAGTCAACCGTAGCGACGAGTTGATGGAGTTTTTACTCAAGAAATGCAATACTTCGAGAAATAACGTGAAAACGCTATTGACGAACGGACAGGTGACGGTGAACGGAAGCGTGGTGTCGCAGTATAATTTTGCGTTAGCGAAAGACGACGAGATCAAGATTTTGAAAACGCCGAATAAAACGAGTCGAACGCCCGTTGAAAGAAGGACTGCCGTAAAGACTTTTCGGCCTACGCTTAAAATTTTATACGAGGACGACGATTTTATCGCGGTGGATAAACCCGTAGGGCTTTTGTCGGTGGAGAGCGATAAGGAAAGGGAATGCGCGTTTTCCTACGTGTTAGACTATTTGCAGACAAAAAATAAAACGGCGCGTCCGTTTATTTTGCACCGTATCGACAAAGAGACGTCGGGGGTGTTGCTGTTTGCGAAAAATATCAAGCTTCATTCTATGATGAAAATGCGGTGGGCGGAACTCGTTAAGCTTCGTGAGTATTACGCGGTGGCGGAAGGGAAGTTTGAGAAGAAAACGGGGACGATTACGTCCTATCTAAAAGAAAACAAGAACAATTTAATGTACGTAACTTTAGATCCGAGCGGACAAAAGGCGATCACGAATTATAAAGTAATCAAAGAGAGCGACGAATTTTCTCTGCTTTGCGTGTCGATCGAAACCGGACGGAAAAATCAAATCCGCGTACAACTTGGATCGATGGGACATTCGATCGTAGGGGATGAGAAATACGGGTTTACCAAAAATCCGCTTGAAAGATTGGGTTTGCACGCGTCGAAGTTGGAATTCGAACACCCCGTCAGTGGGGAAGTGATTTCGATACACTCGACCATGCCCCCCGTATTTCGGAAAATTTTCAACTAAAAAAGTCGTTGGAGTGAATTTCTCCAACGACTTTTTTTTATCGTTAAGATTTAGTTTTTCAATAGGGTATAGAAGGCTTCCAATTGGACTTCAAATTTGTTAGGAGGCGTCGTGGGTAAGGTTTCCAGCGTCCAAGCGAAATCTATACCGTTGAACGGAATAAATTTTTCAGCAATTACAAAAAACGAAGCACTGGGGTGGATGGTTATTTCAGCGTCACCGATTTCGATCGATTCTCGGACGTTCGTTTTTCTATTCCATAAAACGAGTTCCGTTCCGTCTTTGTAAACCATGGATTCATTGTCTACGCGATATACCCGTTCTTCGCCTTGCTCTTTTAATTTAGCGGTAAGAGATTTTAATTCTTCGTCCACGCTCCCTTCCACGGAGGTTTTAATGACGCCGACGGGTTCGTTTTCTATTTGATGAAGATCGTACCCCAAATGCAGGAAACCTGCGGGTTCTCCCCACGTGGCGTTAGAAAAATACGCGTAGCCGTCGTGAATGGAGTTAAGCGTAAAGAAGGAAATCCCGTGTGGTGCGTCGTATATCTGCGTGATATACCCTGAATAGGGGGCAAAAGTGACGCTCGTCGTTTGGGGTACGGTAGTCCATTCGCCGTTTTCGTTTAAAACGTGGACGGGAATATTGTCGTAAGAGCCTATAAAGCCGACTCGATAAATTTTTTCGTCCGTACCTTTAAAATAGCGGTTGGCGGTTCTGTACATTCCCAAACGCGCGTTTTCGAGCGAAGGATTTGAAAGATGGATCGTTTCTTTGAAATACAGTTGGTTAAAGCCTGCAAAAATAATTTGGGGATTGTCGGGGAAGCGAAGTTCTTCCGATAAAACGTCTTCGCCTTCTAACGTTACGCCGACCGTTTGCGCCATAGACGCAACGTCCGTTCTCGTTTGGAATACGACGTTGCCGTAAATATCGACGAGCGCGTTTTGGTTTAAGAATTGCGTATAAGGACCGCTTTCGGGGAGTTGGAGTTTGGTGAATTGGAGCTCGTCGTTTTCTATTGCAACCGTGTAATAATCGAACGTTTTACTTTGCGTTCCCGTCCAAACGGTAAAGACGTTGCCCGTGACGGAATAGATATAGGGGAATTGCGCAAGGGAGTAGGTCTTTCCCGTTGCGTTGTCGATGACGTAGCTTTGGTTGTAATCGTCGCTCCAATAGTTGGCTTGGTGGTAGCCTTCGTCTTCGACGGCGCGTTTGACGAGAATGATGCCTGCGTCTTCGCCCGAGCCGACGTGTAAAGCGGTCAAATTGAATCGGCCTTCCACGTTATCGGTGATATTGATTAACGTAGGGTATTGTCCGATAAGAGCGCGTTGCATGAAAACATTCGGCGTGGTCGTGGATTCCGTCAATAATTTCGCTTCGCCTTCGACTTCCGAACTGATACAAACGAAGGTAAATTCTCCGCCGTTGTAGAGTTTGTTTACGCGCGCGCCCATAGAAAGAATGGTAGGGGTTTGTTCCTGTTCTTCTTCCGCTTGGATTTCGTCGGAGATATCGTCACAGTCCGTTTTCGGACATTCTTGTTTGTTGTGATGGTGTTTGCCGAATTTTTTATTCCAATCACGATAGCTACCCTTTTCCTTTTTGTGGAAACGAACGTCGTGGATGCCGTCTTTTGCGGATTTTACAAGTTCGTGGACGGGTTGTTTCATGGTCGGGCCGTCTGCGCTTGCGCGGAGCAGTCCGTTCGCGCGTTGGGTGGTTGCTACCGCCGTTTCGCTCTGTTCGGTTTCCTTGTTTTGGATACCTACGCCGTTTGCGGAAAGGAGATTGGCAACTTTGCCGTCTAAGAGATCGGAAGTGATTTTTTCGACTTTTACCGTTTCACCGTCGTCGTTTCCGCTGTTAAAAAAGGGTAAGTCGAAGGGGAGTTCGCAAGCCGTAAGATTTGCGATACACGCCCCTGCAAGAAGGGTTGCTATCAGTTTCTTAACGTTTTTCATAAAATTCTCCTAAATGGGATGTTATCAATAGTATAACACGCGTATCGCGCGTTGGCAAGTAAATTTAATCCATTCTTTTAGAATGCTTGACAATTTTCTATAAATACGCTAAAATAAAAGAAATTTTCATTAACCGAATTTTCGCGATAGTCAAGGCGAAAGCCGATGGCAAACCTGAACGGTTTCTCAAGGATTTCAACGAAGAATAACGCAAAATTCGGTACTCAAAATCGAGTTCGGATTACAATGACTTGGTTAAGATAATGAAAAAATAAACGAATGGGTGAACGTATGTTAAAAAGAGGGTTGATCGTATCCTGTCAAGCGGGGGTAGGAGAGCCGTTGCACGGCTACAATATTATGAAGTATATGGCGAAAGCCGCGGTGGCGGGAGGCGCGTGCGGAATCCGTGCTTTGTATTACGACGTGGACGAAATTAAAACGGAAGTGGACGTACCCGTTATTGGGCTCGTGAAAGAAGACTACGAAGATAGCGAGATTTACATAACGCCGACGAAACGGGAGATCGATCTCGTTTTAGGAACGAAAGCGGAGTGTATTGCGATCGACGCAACCCTTCGTAAGCGTCCGAACGGGGAAACTTTGGACGAACTCGTGGCGTACGCGCGGGAAAAAGCGCCGAACGTGGAGCTGATGGCGGATATTGCGACGAGAGAAGAAGCGATCAACGCCGAACGGTTGGGGTTCGATTATATTTCGACGACTCTTCGCGGTTATACCCCTGAAACGAAAGGGGCGGTTTTGCCCGACGTTGGGTTCGTCGAAGAAGTGTTAAAAACGGTGAAAAAGACGAAAGTCGTTGCCGAAGGTGGGGTGTACGAAGTCGGGCAGTTGAAAAAGATTAGCGATTTGAATCCGTACAGCGTCGTTATCGGCTCGGCAATTACTCGTCCGATGGTCGTTACCGAACGGTTTATGAAAGTGTTGGATTTAAAATAAAAAGGAAGGGAATGGGAAATGAAAAAGATTGTCTATTTGCCTTTGGACGAAAGGCCTTGTAACGCGAATTTTGCAGGGTTCGCGCTCAAAAATAATCCTGATTACGCGTTGATTTCTCCACCTGCGGACGTTTTGGGGGATAAAAAGACGCCTGCGGATTTTGAAAAGGTAAAGGCGTTTTTAAAAACGGAATGTAGGAATGCTTACGCGTTGGCGCTTTCCGTCGATACCTTGCTTTACGGTGGGATCGTGCCGTCGAGATTGCATCAGTTTACGGAAGAAACGTTGTTAGAACGATTGGCGGTAATTACCGAACTGAAAAAAGATAATCCGAGTTTGAAACTTTACGCGTTTTCGTTGATTATGCGTTGTCCGTCCTATTCGAGCGACGACGAAGAGCCCGATTATTACGGAACTTGCGGACGGGAGATTTTCTTGCGCGGTCAAGCGGTACATAAATATGCCGAAGGTTTGATCGGGGAAGAAGAGTATCGAAAGACGATTGAAAAGCTTGACGCCGTTATCGGGGAAAATCTGTCTGATTTCTTGAAACGGCGAAAGACCAATCTTTCCTTGCTTTGTTCCACTCTTGCTATGGTGGGAAAAGAAATTGATAAGTTCGTAATTCCGCAAGACGATTCGGCACCGTACGGTTATACGGCTATCGATCAAAAAACGATAAAGGATTATATTGCGAAAAACGGACTTAAACAAGTGGATATCTATCCCGGGGCGGACGAAGTGGGAATGACGTTGATTTCGGCGATTTTGAACGCTGATCACGCACCTGCCCCCCGTATTTGTCCCGTTTTCCCCAAAGAAGAATGTAGAAAAGTAATCCCTTTATTTGAAGATCGGGAAGTTGAGAGAAGTATTGCGAGTCAGATCAAGAGCGCGGGCGCGATCTTGTGCGAAAACGAAGAAGATGCAGATATTTTACTCTTTTGCAATTTGCCCGTAGGAGAGATGCACAATATCTCCAACGTCGGTGGGGAAACTTACGATAAACGGGATTTGGAAGCGTTTACGAGAAAAATGAAAGAGTGGAAGTTGCACGGGAAACGGATTGCGGCGGCGGATATCGCTTATTCCAACGGCGGGGACGTAGCGTGGTTGAAACTCATTGAAAAGGAACTGGGAATTTTCAATCTTTGCGGATACGCAGGTTGGAACACTTCGTCCAATACGCTGGGTACGGTCATTTATCAAGCGGTGCTCCATTATTATTACGGAGATACGGAAGCGCATTTTGCGTTCACGGCGGAACGGGTATACGAAGATATTGGCTATTGCGCCTACGTTCGAGCGTATATGTGTAACAAAGTATTGCCGAATATGGACGGGTTGAGCTACGACGTCGCAGACGGAAAAAGAGGGGAAGTCGCAAAGCTCGTTAAAACGAGTTTGGAAACGTATATCGAAAAAGAATTCCCGACCGTTTATGAGCGGTACCGTATCGACGAATGTTACATGCCTTGGAGCCGTATGTTCGAAGTGGGACTTACCGTTCGTAGAGTTTAAGTTTAAAATCTATAGGTGTATAAGGTTTGGATAGAGCTATGAAAGTATGTGTGGATTTAGGCGCGACGAATATTAAGAGTTCTTTGATAAAGGACGGAAAAATCTTGCGTTTGACGTCAACGCCGACCGTGACGACGAACGGGCTTTCGGGGATCGTAGAATCTTTGAAAGCGTCGATCGATGCGTTTATGCAGGAAGGGGTACGCGCGGTGTGTATTTCTTCCGCGGGAAAAATCGACGTCGCGACGGGAAAAGTTGTTTTTGCTACCGAGAATTTGCCGGGATATACGGGCTTTGATATTCGTACCTGGGTATGGGAAACTTATCGTTTGCCCTGTGTTGCCGTCAACGACGGACTTGCCGCGCTTCTTGGGGAAATTGCCTTGACGGAAGAATACCGAACGAAGAAAACGGTGATGTTGACGTTCGGTTCGGGCGTCGGTGGCGCGTATGCCGTGAACGGGGTGTTGAAAGCGGACGAGAGCAACGATTTTGCGCATTTCGGGCACTTGCCCATTCTTGAAAACGGCGAGCCTTGTAATTGTGGGAAACGCGGTTGCGCGGAACAGTACCTTTCGGGACGTGGGATCAACCGTCAGGCGGCGGAGCTTGGAATTGGGAAAGATCGGATTTTTGCGGAAAAGGCAAAGGGGAACGAACGGGCGCAGGAACTTTTCGATAAATTAAAGACCTATCTTATAAAAACCTTGAAAGAGATTGAAAAGACGAGTCCGTTTGATATTTGTATTCTCGGCGGTGGCGTCGTGGACGGAATGGGGGACACGTTTGAAGAGTTTGCAAACTGCGATGGGTTCGATATCCGAAAAGCAAAAGCGGGAAACGCGGCGGGAATGCTCGGCGCGGAATATTTGGGAAGAAATCTTTTGTAGAAAAACTTGTTTTTGACCTATATATCAATAAAAACGGAAAGAAAGGGAGTTGTGAACGGTCGTTTGCAAATTCTCTTTCTTTTTTCTCTTTTTTTCGTTCGCGTTGCTTGACAAGTATGAAAAAAAGAAGTATAATAAAGCGTACAATAAAATGAAACGTTGGGCATTTTTTGTTTAAGAAGAGAAAAGATGCTCGGTTTTCGTTTGTTTTTTTGTGCCTTTGTAGCGATAAAAACCAAAGGAGATTTGTTATAATGCTTACATCTATTTGCGGTATCAACTGGGGTGACGAAGGAAAGGGAAGAATGGTAGACCTTTTGAGCGAAAAGTTCGACGTCGTTTGCCGTTATCAAGGCGGGAACAACGCAGGTCACACCGTTATCAACGAACGCGGAAAGTTCATTTTGAACTTGTTGCCGTCGGGAATTTTGCGCGAAGACGTCGTTAACGTCATGGGGAACGGTATGGTTATCGATATCAAACACCTTTGCGGAGAAATGCAACGTTTGCGCGATGGTGGGATTAAGATCACGCCCGAAAATTTGAAGATTTCCGATCGCGCCGTAATCACTATGCCGTATAACGTTTTGCAAGACGGTTTGGAAGAGGATCGTTTGGCGGGGAAGAAGTTTGGTTCTACCCGTCGTGGGATCGCGCCCGTATACGCGGATAAATATTTGAAAAAGGCGTTCCGTATGGGCGAACTTTTGGATACGGAGAGATTGTATAAACGGGTTGCGGATATCGTTGAATGGAAGAATTTGACCGTCGTTGGCGGTTATAAAGCGGATGCGGTAACGGTAGAAGAAATCGTTGCTTATTTTGAAGAATACGGCAAGCAACTCGCGCCCTTCGTTTGTGACGTCGGCTTGTATCTTGACCAAGTGAATAAAGAAGGGAAGAATATCATGTTCGAAGCGCAACTCGGCGCGCTCCGTGATATCGATTTCGGGATTTATCCGTATACGTCTTCGTCGTCCACGATTGCGGCTTACGCGCCGATCGGGGCGGGAATTCCGCACTTGCAACTCGATAATTCGATCGGGATTATGAAAGCGTATTCGACCTGCGTCGGCGAAGGACCGTTTACTGCGGAATACTTCGGCGAAAAGGCGGAAAAACTCCGCGCGCTCGGTGGGGAATACGGCGCGGCGACGGGTAGACCGAGAAGAGTCGGTCCGTTCGACGTCGTAGCCTCCCGTTACGGAATCCGTTGCCAAGGCGCGAAAGAAATCGCTTTGACGAAAATGGACGTGCTTTCAGGTTACGAAGAATTGGAAGTTTGCGTAGCGTACGAGCTCAATGGTAAAATTATTCACGAATTCCCGTTTACCGACGTTTTGGACGAATGTAAACCCGTGTTCAAGACGGTGAAGGGTTGGAATACGGACATTTCCAAGTGTCGTAAAAAGGAAGATCTGCCCAAAGAAGCGTTGGAATACGTTAGATATTTAGAAGAAGCTTGCGGATGCAAGATTAAGTACGTTTCGGTAGGGGCGGAGCGTGATGCGTACGTCGAAATGTATTAAAAAACACTTGAAATACTTCGCATAACTTCGTTGAACTCCGCTTTGTCTTGGTCACGTACGCATAGTACGGTCTCAAATGGCGTGAGGAGAACGCCATTTTCGGTCACCGCAAACACCTTTGCATATGTGTTTGCTCATCTCGCCCCTAAAAAGCGTTATCAACGCTTTTCTTAACGGGTAGCTCGTCCCACCAAAAATGCTCGTTCGCCTTGTTTTGCTCGCATTTGAAGTGTTTTTACTCGTCTTGAATAGCTAAGCGATAAGTTCGTCGAACCTGCGTTTTTCCTTGGCTTGCTTGTATTTTATATTTTAGCGTTTTTACTTGTTTTAAATTGTTATTCGTATTGGGGAAAAGAAATCTATGTCAAGGGATGCTTCCTTGAAGGAGAAAGAAAGCAATGCATAAGATCGGTTTTGATAACGACAAATATCTCTCGTTGCAATCGGAAAAGATTCAAGAACGGATTGATTCGTTCGGCGGGAAATTATATTTGGAATTCGGCGGAAAACTTTTCGACGATTATCACGCGTCGAGAGTCTTGCCGGGATTTGAGCCGGACAGTAAAATTAAAATGCTGTTACAACTCAAAGACATTGCGGAAATTCTCGTCGTAATCAGCGCGAACGATATCGAAAACAACAAGTATCGTAGCGATTTGGGAATTACTTACGATGCGGACGTGCTCCGTTTAATCGACATTTTCAAAGATAAAGGGTTGTACGTCGGTAGCGTGGTAATGACTATGTATCACCCCCAACCTGCAGTGGACGCGTTTATCAAGCGTTTGAACTTGCTGGGAATTAAAGTATACAAGCATTACGCGATTGCAGGGTATCCTTCGGACGTTCAAAAAATCGTTAGCGAAGAAGGTTACGGCAAGAACGAATACATTCCAACGAGCCGTAGACTCGTCGTTGTGACGGCGCCTGGACCTGGGAGTGGGAAGATGGCGACCTGCCTTTCTCAGCTCTATCACGAAAATATCCGCGGTATCAAAGCGGGGTATGCGAAATTTGAAACCTTCCCCGTTTGGAGTTTGCCTTTATCGCACCCCGTCAACGTGGCGTACGAAGCGGCGACGGCGGATTTGAACGACGTCAACATGATCGATCCTTTCCATTTGGAAGCGTACGGAAAGCTTGCGGTCAACTATAATCGCGACGTGGAGATTTTTCCCGTTTTGAACGCTATGTTTGAGAAAATTCTCGGCGCTTCGCCCTATAAATCCCCGACGGATATGGGGGTAAATATGGCGGGATTTTGTATCGTAGACGACGACGCGTGCAGGAACGCGTCGAACGCGGAAATTATTCGTCGCTACTACGCGGCGCTCTGTGATGCGAGAACGGGTAGAATCGGGAAAGAAGTCGTTTCTAAAATCGAGCTTTTGATGAGTAAGATGGGCATTTCGGTAGAGGACAGAAAAGTCGTCATGCCTGCTTTGGAAAAGGCGGAAAAGACGGAAGGACCTGCGGTGGCGATCGAACTTCCGGACGGTATGATCGTGACGGGAAAAACGGGAACGCTTATCGGGGCGTCGGCGGCGTGTCTTTTGAACGCGCTGAAAGCTCTCGGTGGAATCGAAGACAAAGTGGAGTTGATTTCCCCCACGGTAATCGAACCGTTGCAAAAACTGAAAGTGAACCACATGGGCTCGATCAATCCCCGCTTACATACGGACGAAGTATTGATGGCGCTTGCGATTTGCGCGGTAACGGACGAAAGAGCCAAGCTTGCGCTCGATCAGTTGGAAAAACTGAAAAATTGCGAAATTCATTCGACGGTGATTCTCTCCCACGTGGACGAAAAAACCTTTAAAGCGTTGGGTATGCGCGTCACTTGCGAACCGCAGAAAAAACCCTTTGTTTGTGGAAAATAAATTTAACAATAAAACGGCTTGGAATTTGCTTTTCGAGCCGGCTTTTTTTATAAAAAAATTGAAATTTTTTTTGAAAAACAGGGTAAAAACACTTGACATTTTTGACGGGGGGGGGTAAAATGTTAGGTGTGATTATATGCGCTTTGATAAAAAGGGTTCGTGGTTTATGTTAATTCAAACGCATGCAATAAAGTAGAAAAAATTTTTTTGGAGAGGTTTTTATTTATGAAAAAGCATTTTAAATTTTTCATGGCTTTGGCTACGTGTTTGACGATGGGTTTGAGCGCAACGGCTTGCGATCTTAGCTTTCTTGATTTTTTGAAGCCTGATGAAGAACAACCCGAACCTTTGGCAACCGTAGAAACGGTTTCTGCGGAAGACCTTGCGTCGATTAACGAACAAGGCGTTACGCTTTACAACTTGGCTACGTTCCAACCTACGGGGGAAACGGCTACGCTTGAAACGGCTTACGTGTTCTCTATGACGGAAACGTTAGAAGAAGCGCAAGCAAGCGAGTATGCGAATTGGACGGCGGATTATTACGTATCCCTTAATCAAGCGGTAGAAGCAGGTAAAATCGGTTTGGCAGGTTCTTACGATTCTTTTGCGGACGGCACTTGGATTGCATTCTACAGCCCTATTGCGGTAGAAGCAAATCAAGAAGTTCCTTTGCTCGGTAGCGTACAACAAACGGAAAACCAAAGATGGACGTACGCGCAAGTTGCGGAATTCGTTGGTACGTTCCGTTGTGGCGCTTTCGACTTGGATAACGCTTGTAGCGGTATGACATTGAAAGTAGAATTGCGTTTGACGAATCCTGAAGACGCGAACGACAAGCTTACGGTAAACGTTACGGAATATACGTTTGCGTAAATCGTTAGGAATTTAATAGGAAAAAGCTCGATTACCCCATGGACGCTCGCCGTTCGTGGGGTAGCAAATTGTAATGGCTAGAAAAAGTTAGGACGAGATTGCCACGCCTGACGGCTCGTGGTGACAGTTGTAGGAGATTGCCACGCCTAACGGCTCGTGGTGACAAAAAGAGATTGCCACGCCGAAGAAAACGCAAGCTTTTTCCGCAATGACAATAAGGAAATTTTTTGAAAAAAGGGTAATGAACAATGAAACAGTATAAAGAAGTTTACGTTCGGATTATTTTGTTTCGTGAAAACAACGATATTATCGTGGAAAGCGAAGGGATCGACGCGTCCGAATCGTGGGGTGGCGCGTTGGAGAGTATCTTAGGACAATAAGGAGTGAGAAAAATGAAGAGTATGAAAAAATTACAATCAATTTGTATCGCTCTTTGCGCAAGCCTTTTGCTTGCGTGTCTTTCGTTCGCGCTTTCCTTTACGTCCATGTTTAAAACGAACGCGGAAGAAACGATTGTGACCACGACGACGAATTCGACGGGGAAAGTCAATTTCTATTGCGTGGGCGCGGGGATTCGTTTGCCGAGAGAACAAGAAGTAGACGAAAATGGTAATCCCAAAGATGAGAGCGGTATCCGTTTTGGTATTCGCGTAGATTTGGATGAAGTATTGTTAGAAAACG
>JAFTKR010000043.1 GCA_017453165.1 Clostridia bacterium
ACGTTCCCGTCTTCCAACCATTTATTGATTTCCTTATATTCTCTTGAAATATCGACGAGTTTTTTGTAGCGTTTGAAATAGTTTTCAAAGCATTGATCCAAACGGCGATTAGCATTAAAGAACGCGAAAAATTCTTCTTCGCCCGATTTGAAATACTTATTCAAGCCACCGCTTGCCAAAATCTTCGCAACCGTATATAAGCCGTCGAGCTTCTTTCTCGTTAGCGTACTAATCCGTTGACGATACAATTCCAAGAACAACGCCACGTAGCTCTTTAAATGCTTAATTTCCGCAATTACGACTTCGGAAGAACAGTATACGCTATCTCGCGCTTCCAAACTGTATTCGGTCAAATTGACGTTCTCAAAAGGCGAGTTCGCCACCCCGCCACATTCTTTCGCCGCGGCAGCCGCCTGCACCATCATCGCTTTGTACGCGTCGATCTTATCTTTGGTCAGTCGATCGTAGAACGCGCTTTCGATATTCATGATTTCAGGCGCGGACTTGTTTTTCAAACAAATCATAAGCGCCTCGTACACGGATACCCCCAATCGACGTTTTTTATGGAGCGCGATCACGGGATCTTCCAATTCCTTTTTCAAACGCACGATGGAGTCGGACGTATCGAGAAGTCCCACCCCTTCTTCCGTACCGACGAGCGATAACGTGGTCGTAAGTTTTTGTAATACGTCCGATTTATTCGTTTTATTGGAATGGAGTTCCAAACAGAAATCCCCCAAGCCCAAGCTATCCAATCTCTTTTTAACGACGGAGAGCGCCGCTTGTTTTTCGGCGACGAAAAGCACCGTCTTACCGTCGTGCAAGGCGTTCGCGATCATATTCGTAATCGTTTGGCTCTTTCCCGTTCCGGGAGGACCGTGCAAAACGAAGGTCTTGCCCGTTTGCGAGAGCGCAACCGCTTCCCATTGCGTCGTATCCGCCGTCAAGGGGGTTAAAGTCGTCATGGGCGAAGTTTGGTCTTCGCAAATCTTTTCATCTCCACCGTCCTTAATTTCCGAACGGTTATGGAGCAAGGACGCAATCAATTCGTTCTTCGCAAACTCGTCCATATTATTACGAAGATCTTGCCACATTTGGTAACGCGCGAACGAGAACGCCGCCACGTATGCGTCGTCGTAGACCTTCCAACCTTTCATCTTGCCGATCTCGCTAGAAAAAATCGCCAAAATTTCGGAAACTTTCAAGTCTTTCGCCGCGTCGTCCAAAGCGCGAATATCAATATTAAATTCCTGTTTCAAGTATTCAAGCAGGGTAAAGTTGACGGAAATATCGTCGTCCGTCGCCGTTAGTTCAAAATCCCCACCCTTACGTTTTTTCAAAACGACGGGTTGCAACACAAGTGGCGCAAATTTTTCTTTTCCGTCTTCCCGTGAATACCACTTCAAGAACCCCAAAGCAAGATACAAGATCTTTGCCCCCGATTCTTCGTCCGATTCCTTGTTTTTACGGATCAAACGAGTCGTAATTTCGGTCAAATCCCCAAGTCGAGAATAGGAACGTACTACGTTCGACGAATACTCAAGTTCAATCAATTCTTTTAAATTTCTCGTTTCCTGCGACGCGCCGAAATAGATTCGATTCGCCGTCACTTTTTCAAAGGTATCGTTCACGGGCGACAGGGTAAATTCTCCCCCGTCTTTGAGCTTATTCAAAAGTTCGTCAGGCGAAACGCAGGCAAGATGTATCGCCTGTTTTTGCGGTTGGAAATTCAAAAGCGCGTTCTTTAAAGACAAATCCAAAAGCCGTCTTTCCCATTGTTTATCCTTGGTCTGTTTCCCCGTCAAAGCAAGGTTTTTCTTCTCCGTCAACGCCGCGGGCGCAAAGTACGGAGAAGTGTCCGCTTCGGACAAAATTTCAAAATTTTTCGAGCTACCGCTCTTGATCGGCATAGGAAGCACCCTTGCGATCCGAAGTCTGCGGATATCGATATACCGATCGTATTTCCCTGCTGAAATTTTTTGTAAAAAATGCTTTTCACTCGTCGCGTACGCCGAATTTTTTTCCGAGAACAAGTCTTCGACGTCGAAACAACTCAAATTATTGACGCCGTCCGAAAGGTAGTTTTCCAGCCTTACCATATCGTCGGACGTCGTGTCCATAAAACAGCTATCGTACAGCCAAACGCCGACGCCAAGCGACTCTTCCCCGATAGCAAGTACGGGATGAAGCCCAAAACTCTCCAAGGCGGATACCGCAAAAAGCGCCAATTTCAAAGGCGTCGTTTTCTTTTCCGCAAGTAGTTTCGTCGCGCTCGCTTCGACGGGCAAAGTCATGTCGCACTTTTCCATTTCAAAATTGTAACGGCGCAAGGTCGCAAATAACCCTGCAATCGTACGCCGAATCACGTTTTTATCGCAACCTTCGTACCCTTCTAACTCACTCACGACTTCCCATTTTTTCAGTTGCGCCGATACTTCCGCGCGGACTTTCCCAAACTCCGCAAGTCTGGGACGAACGAAATGCGCCAAACGCTCTGCGTTCCCCGTTACCCCTTCCCAATAGTCGAAAGGTAAAACGGTCACTTTAACCGAAGTTTTGATCAAAGATTTTTTCTCTTTGAAAAGTTCGATAAAAATTTCTTCTTCCTTAACTTCTTCCAAGTTCACGAAATAGAGCGGAGAAAGCGCGTTCGGCGCGTCCACTTCGATCTTACTTTCAAACGGAATTTCTTCGATCTGCTTCGTACAAGCCGTCAACAATCCGTTCTCGTTCGTGATCGACAACGTAAGATTCTCAATCGCGACCGTACCGCTATTTTTGATTTGGAGAGATTGAAAAAGCGGACTCCGCATAAAATAGTCCGCATACGAAACCACTTTGGGCGTTTCCACACTCAAAGCCAAAAACTCTTCGATTTTTCTAATTTTTTGCGCCATAGTTCTCCCCTTTCGCTCTTTTCAAAACCGAGCAACGATATTCTCCCTTTTATTATACTTGAAAGGATAAAAAAAATCAACTTTATGGACGCAAAAAGAAAATAAAAAGTACGAGCCAAGCAAATTTGCTTAGCTCGTAGCTTTTCTTTTAAAATCACGTTATCTATATACAATTAAACTTTTTCCTGCTTTTACCCATTCCACGATATAAATCGCATCTTCTTTCCATTGATTGACCTTTCTTTTTCCCTTACTTTCTATAACTTGATCTAAATACCCATACTCCGCTTCCCGTTGCGATTCCGTTACTGTCGCAATCGATCTATGCTCTACCGCGTAAGCGTACTCTCGAACGTATTCGTCAATAATCTTATGATAGGCTTTCTGATAATCTTCGTCTTTCATTAGCTCTTTATAATGCGCGCGAATATACAAAACCGCCCTATATTTCTTTTTTTCATGGTTTTGATCTCTATCTCCGCCGAAAATACCACACTGTTCAAACATTTCCCCCAAATAATCTACTTCGTCTTCTTCGTCGTCATATTCCCAATACTCTTTTTCATTTTCAAATCCGTCCCAATTTATCATTCGTTTTATCTCCACCCGATTTTTGCAAAATTTATAATTTTTACCCCTTTCTTTTCGGCGTACAACTTCGTTGTATACGCTCCACCCATTTCATTTTCTACGTAACAAATTAACAAATCCGAATTGTCCACTAGCCATTCGTTGCGTTTTGTAATTGCTATCTTATAATGCGTATTTTCGTCCAACGGCTTTTTCACTTCGTCGTATAGCCCTTCGTAATTTTTCTCCGCTTTCCCCCCGTAAGGCAATACGAGAATCAAAGAACAGTTCCCGTATCCCGTTTCCTTTTTGATACGTTTTACGATATACGACACCCAACGGTCAAAATCCCCGTTTCGCCCTATGTAAAACTCCACGTATTCCTTTGTCTTCAAAATGTAACGAATAAACCACTCAAATAAATCCGTCAAACGATCCAATCGAAAAATTTCTCTATGCCCGATAAACGACACTCGATAGGTTCCCACACGTACATACCCCCTTGAAAATAAAAAAAGTGCGCTCACAAAGGAACGCACCGAAAACGCAAAATCCTTTGTTGCTACACAAATCGATATAGGAGCTTTTTTTTTGCATACCTAAGCCGTGGAATTTGCATTTTGCCAATTCGTATAACTTATGATATGCAAAAAAAGAATAAACTATCCCCTACAAAATACTCCTAGAAATTATTCGATTCATGTAGCGTAATTAGTATAACACATATAAAATTTTTTATCAAGCATTTTTAGATAAATAAAAAAACTCGGCTTTAAAAAAAGTCGAGTTTCTATGTTCTTACTTTCCTATTCTTATAAATATTGGGATACCGTGTACGAGAGTTTGTCGATAATTTCTTCCAATTCGCCAAACAACATACAGCCTGCCGCGCGGACGTGTCCGCCACCGCCGTATACCCCCGCCACGCGGTTTACGTCCGCGTACGTCTTTGAACGCAAAGAAATTTTGTATTGACCTTGTTTCACTTCCATAATCGACGCCGCGACTTCGACCGTGTCCACGTTCAACGGGAAATCAACGAAACCTTCCGTCATGCCGTTATCCGCGTGATGGCGAGCCATCGCGTCCAACGAAATGGTGATCACCGCCAACTTATCGTCGTGAAAGTAGCGAATTTTGCTCATGACTTCCGCATGGAGCGACGCGCGCTCTTTCGGTTGTTTTTTGAAAAGATTGTAGGTCAAACTTCTTATATCCGCGCCTGCTTTTACGAGCCGTGACGCAAGCAAGAAACATTCTTCGTCCACGTCGTCGTGGGAGAAATTCCCACTGTCCGTTAAAAGCCCCGCAAGTAAGCTTTCCGCAATCTCTTTATCCAAGGCAACGCCCAAAGCGTCAATGAGTTTCGCAACGTTCATGCAGTTTGCCGAACAAGTACGAACGTAGTTCATTTTCGCATAATGGGGATTGGAGATATGATGGTCGATGTTGACGGTATCGATCCGTTTTTTCATCGCTCTTTCAAAGGTCTCGGAAAGCGCGCCCAAACGCGCCGAATCCGCGCTATCGAGCGCGATATACAAATCAGCGTCGATTGAAACGGTTTTTTGGATACGCTCCAATCCGCGCATAAAAGAGAGATTGGACGGCAAGGGTGATTCGTCGCAAACGACGTGTTCTATCCCTAACCGATCGAGCGCGAACGAAAGCGCAAGCGAACAACCAAGCGCGTCGCCGTCGGGGCGCATGTGCGTAAAAATCACCACGCTTTTCGCGCGTTTGATCCGTTCCGCTATTTGTTCGATCGTTGCTCTTTCTTTCATTCGTTTACTCTCTTTTTAGTCGTTTTCTTCTTGCCCGTCCGTAGATTTGGGGCTTGCGTTGATTTTTTTGAACAGTTCGTCCATCTTTGCTCCGTACGTCATTGAGCCGTCCCAATGGAAGGTCAACGCAGGCACGGTACGCATTTTCATGACTTGCGAAAGCTCGTGACGGATCTGCCCCGCGCATTCTTGCAACGCCTTGAACGAACGCTCCTTATCTTCTTCTTTATTCGTATAAATACTTACGTAGACCTTCGCCGTTTTAAGGTCGGGCGCAACGTCCGTTTCCGTGACCGAAATAAGTCCCTTCAAATCGGGATTTTTGTCCTTCAAACGGCGCAAGATCTCGCTAATTTCTTTTTGATATTCCCCGTTCAAACGGGAAGTTCTCGATACTTTCATTACGCCTTGATTTCCTCCGTAACGTAACATTCGATAATATCGCCGATTTGGATTGCGTCGAAACCGTCGATCGAACAACCGCATTCAAAGCCGTAGTTAACTTCTTTCACGTCGTCCTTAAACCGCTTCAATTGCTTTACGCCACCTTCGCAAATCATGATATCTTCGCGGTAAATACGAAGTTTTCCGCCACGTACGATCTTGCCGTCCGTAACGTAACAACCGGCAACCGTACCAACGCCCGTGATATGGAAAGTTTGACGAACTTCGCATTTCCCCGTAAGGGTTTCGCGGAGTTTCGGCGCAAGCATACCTTTGAGCGCCGCTTCGATATCGTCCAAAAGTTCGTAGATAATACGATACGATCTTACGTCTACTTTGGAAGATTCAGCAAGCTTCTTCGCCTTCGTGTCGGGACGAACGTTGAAGCCGATAATGATCGCGTTCGCGCTCTCTGCGAGCATGACGTCGCTTTCGTTGATCGCGCCAGCCGCCGCGTGAATTACTTTGACTTTGACTTCTTCGTTTGAAAGTTTTTCCAAGGATTGTTTTACCGCTTCAACGCTACCCTGTACGTCGCCTTTGACGATTAAGTTCAGATTCTTCATCTTCCCTTCTTCGACTTGCGCGAATACGTCGTCGAGGGTTACGCGACTTTGTTCTTTGATCATGCTCTCACGAGCCTTGTTCTTACGTTCTTCTTGAACTTGCTTCATAAGCGCTTGATCTACGACCATAACGCTATCCCCTGCGTTGGGTACTTCTTCAAAGCCGAGAATGGATACCGCAATGGACGGGCCTGCCGATTTCACCGCTCTGCCCTTGTCGTCGAACATAGCGCGGACACGCCCCATGGTCGTACCCGACAAAATATTGTCGCCCGTTTTCAACGTACCGCTTTGTACGATAATGCTTGCAACGGGGCCTTTGCCCTTATCCAACTTCGCTTCGATAATCGTACCTTTTGCTTGACGATCGGGGTTCGCTTTGAGTTCTTGCATTTCCGCCACAAGGTTGACCGATTCCAAAAGTTCGTCGATCCCTTTCCCCGTTTTCGCCGATACAGGTACGAGAATTGTTTCACCGCCCCATTCTTCGGGAACGAGATCGTACTTCATCAATTCTTGCTTTACCTTATCGATATTCGATTCCGGTTTATCCATCTTATTGACGGCAACGATAATGGGTACGTCCGCCGATTTCGCATGGTTGATGGCTTCCACCGTTTGAGGCATGATACCGTCGTCACCCGCTACGACGAGAATGACGATATCGGTAACTTGCGCGCCACGCGCGCGCATCGCCGTAAACGCTGCGTGTCCGGGGGTGTCGATAAAGGTGATTTGCTTGCCTTTCGCCGTTACCGTGTACGCGCCGATGCTTTGGGTGATCCCACCCGCTTCGCCCGACGTTACGGACGTAGAACGGATCTTATCAAGCAAAGACGT
Organism: Clostridia bacterium; assembly: GCA_017453165.1. GTDB lineage: Bacteria > Bacillota > Clostridia > Christensenellales > Borkfalkiaceae > Scatosoma. The sequence continues at coordinate 7,102 of JAFTKR010000043.1, forward strand.
CTTACCGTGGTCAACGTGTCCCATAACGGTAACGACGGGCGCTCTCGTTACGAGCTTGCTCGCGTCTTCTTCCACGATCGTATCTTGCAAAATATCTTCCGCCGTCTTTTCGGGTTTGTATTCGAGATCGATACCCATGTCCGCCGCCATGAGCGCCGCGTTATCGTAATCGATCGAATCGTTGATCCCTTTCATAATTCCTTCTTTAAACAAACGCTTGGTGATTTCCACCGCCGAAACGCCGAGTTTTTCCGAAAGGACTTTCAAAGGAATTTCTTGCGTCGTAACGACTGCGTGTTCAATCTTAATCGTAGGAATTTCCTGTTTCTTTTGCTTCTTCGGAGAACGCACCTTTCTGTATCCCGACTTATCCTCGTCGAAATCTTCCACCGTCATGCCTTGTTGCTTAATCAAAGTACGCTTGGAAACGGGTTTCTTTTCCACGTACGTCTTTTCAAACGACTTCTTCTTTGCGGGGGCAGAGAAAGACTTCGATTCCTTTTGTGGCATCGGCGCGCTCGGCGCAATCCCAACGTTCACTCTGGGCGCTCTTGCGCTTTGCGTTCCTGCTTGCGCGTTCCGATCTCTTTGCGGTCTATCCCCTTGTGGACGAGGAGGTCTATCCCCTTGTTGACGGGGACGATACGTCGAAGCGCTCGATTGCGCGGACATATCCACGCCCGGTTTTACGACGTAACCTTCTTGCGGTTTACCGTTGACGAAATATCTCGGCGCTCTCGGTGCTTTCGGAGCAGGCGTGGGCGCAGGTTCTTGCGCTTTCGGCGCGGGCGTAGGTTCTTTTTCTTCTGCCTTTACTTCCGTTTTCGGTTCTTCCTTGACGGGTTCAGTTTTTACTTCTTCCGTCTTTTCTTCCGCCTTTACTCCCGTTTTTTCCGTCGATTCCGTCGGAGTTTCGATAGTAGATACTTCTTCTTTCTTCTTCGTCGTTCTCTTTTTCTTCGGTTTTTCTTCCGTCGTTTCTTCTACGGGAGCGGGAGCAGGTTCTTCTACTACCGTTTCGACGGGCGCAGGCGTAGGTTCTTGCGCCGCCGCCTTCGCTTGTTCCGCTTTTTCCATTTCCGCGCGGAGCGTCGCTTCCTTTTCCGCCTTTTCAACTTCCAACGCGGAAAGTTTCTTTAAAATCTCCGAAAGATTTTTTTCCGTGGAGAAAATACGCTTTTGCAATCCGCCAAGCTTCTTATCTTCTAATAACTCCTTAATATTCTCCACGTTTTCGTAACTTTTTTTCGCCATAAATTCAGTTTTGTCCTCCCGAATACAATTTCAATTGCGATTTGCCCTGCGACTCGTTTACAATCGCTTTGGCAAGTTGTTCTTCCGTAACGGCTACCGCTTTAACACTCGGTCTTTTCGTAAGTTCGCCTAATAATCCGTTCTCCGTAATGAGCAAAGGACAGTTCATTCTTTCTTTTGCTTTGACCATTACTTTTTTAGAGTTATCGGAAAGCGCGCCGTCCGCGATCAATAAATACGCTCGTTTTTGGGTTTCAATCCGATCCACCCCGAACGTTATCTTTCCTGCTCGGATACAAAATCCGAGATAGGTAGAAATTTTATTCATGCTTTTCGCCACCTTTTACGTCCGCGTACACGTCCGTAGCCACGTCTGTCGAAAACGCTTTATTTAAAAGTTTCCGACTCGTCACTTTTTGCATACATTCTTCTTTTCCGCACACGTACGCGCCACGTCCCGACGCCTTTCCCGTCGGATCTACGGTGATCTCGCCGTCCTGCGTTCGCACCACCCGAATCATTTCCTTTTTCGGTTTCATCTCACGGCAGGCGATACACATACGCATGGGGATCGATTTACTCTTCGCCATCGTTCGTCTCTTCAAGTTCTTCTTCGCTAACGATCAAATTCAGCTTTTCCGCTACGCTCAAACTCTTCACGTCGATCTTCCAACCGGTAAGGCGAGCCGCCAAACGCGCGTTTTGTCCGTCACGACCGATAGCAAGCGAAAGCTTTTCGTCAGGCACGACTGCGATCGCGCTACGTTCACCCACTTCCGTAACCGAAATAACGGTCGCAGGGGAAAGCGCTTTAGAGATAAATTCAAGCGGGTTTTCGCTCCACGTAATCAAGTCGATCTTTTCACCGCCAAGTTCTTCTACGACCGCGTTGACTCTCGCGCCCTTGTTCCCTACGCAAGCGCCGACCGCGTCCACTCTCGAGTCGTTGGAATAGATCGCCATCTTCGTTCTATGTCCCGCTTCTCTTGCAATTTCCTTGATTTCCACAAGCCCTTGCCCGATTTCGGGAACTTGTTCTTCAAACAATTTCTTCACAAGCCCTTGCGCCGTACGGGAAACGAGAATTTGCGAACTTCTACCGCTGTTCTTTACCCGTTTTACGAACACTTTCAGCTTTTCGCCAATCACGTATCTTTCCGTCGGCGTCTTATCTTGAGGCAACATCACCCCTTCGATCTTCTTGTCGCCAAGTTCTACGTATACGTTCTTGTCGTCGATCTTGCGGATCGTACCTTCCATGAGTTCCCCTTCCTTATCGGAGAACGCGGAGAAAGTATTGTCACGTTCCGTTTCGTGCAATTTTTGCAAAATGACTTGCTTTGCCGTTTGCGCCGCGATCCGTCCGAAATCCTTGGGTACGAACGTCGTTTCGATCGTATCGCCCACTTTCAAAGCGGGGTTGATCTCTTGCGCGTCTTCAAAAGCGATTTCCTTATCCTTGTCTTCTACGACTTCTACGACGTAGCGCACCGCTTTAAATTCAATCGTACCACGTTCGGGATCGAGATCTACGAACACTTCCGCGCCACCTTCAAATTGCTTTTTATAAGCGGAATTGAGCGCGTTTTTGAGCGTTTCTAAAAAGACTTCTTCACTGATCCCTTTTTCTTTGATCAAATCGGCAAGCGCCGCAAAAAACTCCTTGTTTTCCATTGTATTATTTTCTCCTATTTGGATTTATTTTTTTCTATTTTAGTCATCCGAAAGCGACGAAAAATCAATCGCTTGGTTAATTTTTGCAATCTTGGAAAGTTCCAATTTTATTTCGCCCTTTTTCTCTTTGAGCGTAACGCAGTTCCCGTCGTAAGCGACGAGTTCCGCTTCAAAGAACTTCCGTCCCATCATGGGCGCGAACAGCTTGACTTCCACCTGTTTCCCCATGCACTTTTCAAAATCCCGTTTCGTTTTGAGTGGACGGTCTAACCCGGGGCTGGACACGTTGAGCGTGTAGGGCGCGCCGAAGGTTGGATCCAACTCGTCAAGCGGAAGGTCGATCGCCTTATGGAAGGCTTCGCAGGTATTGAGATCGACGCCGTTTTCGGTATCGATATAGACGGTCAAAGCAGGTTCTCTGCCCTGTTTAAACTCGATATCGACGATCTCGATTCCCATTTCGTCCGCAATCGCTTGCAGAGCGTTTTGAATTTCTTCAATGGTTTTGATTTTCATAGCTAACCCCTTAATTTGGTATTTGTCATTTCCCTAGTAAAGGTGCAGGGAATTATTCCCTGCTGGGGTTGCAAGGGGCAACGCCCCTGCATTACCGTGGACACTTAAAAGAAAGCTTTGCTTTCGTCTTACGGGCTTTGCCCGTCATTCGCTTTTAGCGCAAAAGGAACGAATACCCCTATATAAGACGATTGAGAGCGGTTTCCATACCGCTCTCAATAACGCAATCATTATTAAGTATTTTTATTATACCATTATTTTCCGCGATTTGCAACCGTTTATACGCCCTTTCGCGAAATTTTTCGATAAAACTTATTAGTTTTAATTACTCCGTAACCGCCTGTGTCCACATATATCCCGAATAGGTACTCGTTAAATACGTCACCGCTTTTTGCGAATCCTGCAAATCGGTTGACGAAATACTCGTCCCCCCTGCGCTCCAACCTTCCGTATTTTCAAACGTTACGCTTGTTAAATTAGCGCAACTAGAAAATGCCTTCGCGCCAATACTCGTAACCGAATCCGCTATCGTCACACTTTTCAAGCCTTTATATCCGTAGAACGCGCAATCACTAATTCTCGTAACAGCATCGGGAATTACTAAATCCGTAACCAATTGATTATTTAGATATAAATTTGGAGCATAGTATAACGGATTCGAACCATTTCTTACCGCCACGTACGCACCCGCATTTTCTTCAAACGCTATATTGCACCAAGCTTCTATGTTGTCGATATATACTGATTTTAAATTCGTACAATTATCAAAAGCAGACGTTTCAATTCGAATAAGCGAACTAGGAATACTGATACTTTCTAAACTTGAAATTTTACTAAAAGCGTAATCTTCAATAATCGTCACGGAATTGGGGAGTGTGACTTTGATTAAATTTTTATTCGAATAAAAAGCATGCGAATGAATATGGCTAATGCCATCGGGAATAATTAACTCTTCATCAGTCCCCCAATACCCCAACAAATATTTTTTATCATACGCTATATATCCGTTTTCATCTACGGAAACTTTACTCGTATACGGATTGGTATAAACAGCTTTTGCATAATGCCCTATATACCCGTTAAACCCATAGCCACGAATAATTTTAACAGAAGATTTATTGTAAATTTCCACCAATTTCCAACAATTTGCAAACGCTTTATCGTTTATAGTCGTCACGGATGCAGGAATCGTAATGTTTAATAAATTTTGGCAATTATCAAACGCATTGGAATCTATAGAAAAAAGAGAATCGGGTAGCGTTACGTTCAACAAGTTTACACAACTTCTAAAGGTTGAATCCGCAATCGTAGTAACTAAATTCGGAATAGCGATATCTCTCAAATTGGAACAATAAGCAAAAGCGTATGTTCCAATACTCGTAATCGTATTAGGAAGATCTATGCCAATCAAATTTGAATTATTTTTAAACGCAGAACTTTTAACCTTCGTAACAGGTTTCCCGTCGTAGGTATCGGGAACGATAACATACGTATCCGTACAAGTCCCCATGGAAACTTCGTAGGAATCGCTATCGCTAAGATAAGTAAATTCTAATCCTTGCGAATAAGTCGGTGTTTCTATAACGAAATCCTTTAAGCTCAACTTTTCGCTCGGTACGCTCAAAATATACCCCGTTTCCGTTTTCGCAATGCAATCCAAGTTTTCGCTGAGTTGGTATCCTGCGGAAATCGTAAACTCTACTTCGTCGCCGACTTCAAAGAATCCGTAATCGAATCCGTCTTCAAAGTATGCGTTTTCAATGCGTACGTAAGTAAAATTATCCGTCGCAAGTTTGTCGGTATTATACTTATGATAAGTTTGCGCCGCCGCCCCGTAATTTAACATAGCGTTCAACAAATCCGCCAAACCGTCTTCCGTAGACGCTTCCGCTTCCATATAGCCGAGCATTTTATAGGCGTATTGCAAAATGCTATATTTTTCCACTTCACCGTAATAATATTCCCCGTCCCGTTTCACGTAAGAAGTCGCGTAAACGGTTTCCGTCATTTGCTTTGCGGAAAGTTCTTTATACGAGTACGCAGGATAGGAAATCCCCGTGTTTTCGTTCGTAACCGTACCCGACGATACGTTTAAAACGCTACTTGCGTTTGAGTACTCGTAAACTTCTTGCGGAGTTTCCCAAACGAGCACCCCCGTTTCGTCCGTTTCCAAAAGGTTTTGAAAATCAACCGCGTAACGGATATAAATATTATCCTTTAAAGATAGCGTTTTCCCAACGATTTCGCAAGTCGGCGTTTGTTCTTCCGCCATTCCTGAAAGCGTATTTGCGCCGTTCAACGCGTACACGCCCACCCCTAAACTCAAAGCAAAGGCAACCGAGCACCATTTTAAAAGTCTTGATTTTTTCATTTCCTTTCTCCTTTTAATCCCAATCCACAGGGAGATCGTCCTCCCCATTCGACGTACGTACGATATCGCGCAAGTCAAGTTTCCGAATTGAAATTTTTAAAGATTCGTAATTCCTTTTCATAAAATTGCTCCTTTTTTGAAATACTAATTACAGTATAAATCACCCAATATACGATTGTCAAGCAAAAAATCGTATATTATGCGATAATTTTTTTAGAAAAAACGAAACAGGAGCAAGAAAAATGGATTTAGAACAAATACAAATACGTTTAAGAGAATGTATAAAACAATCACCTTATTCGCAAAAAGAGATTGCGAAAGCGGTGAACGTGTCCCCGCAAACGATTTCAAAATATATGAAATTAGATATTTTTCCCGCGCTTGATACTTTTGCAAAGCTTTGCAAATTTTTAGACGTAAAATCCGATTACGTTTTGGGGATTGACGAATATTAAAAAAATCAAGAAGATGAAGTTCACCACGAAAAAAGGAAAAGCATTTTGCTTTTCCTTTTTTCATAGCCTTATTTTTTCTTTAATTTGGTAATTTTCCGCGTTTTTTCATTAGCTCGATAAAGCATTTCGCCGTTACCAAAGCATCGTCAAACGCTCTATGATGGTTGAACGTGAATCCGTAATAATCCGCAATCGAATTGAGTTTGTAATTCGATACCAAGCCTGCTAACAGTTCTTGCGAAAGCGTCAACGTGTCGTACCGTTTTTGCTCGAACGAGAAGCGATTCACTTCCCCGTAATATTTTATGAAATTATAGTCGAAATTGACGTTGTGACCAACCAAATAACATCCGTCCGTAAACTTATAAAAATCCGCAATCACTTGCTCGATTTCGGGCGCGCCCACCAAATCGTAATCGTGAATCCCCGTCAGTTCCACGATCTCACTAGAGAGTCGTTCGTGACAAGCGACGAAGGAAGTGAACTTTTCCACGATATCCCCGTTCACGATTTTGACTGCCCCGATTTCTATGATTTTATCCATTTTGCCCATGGCAGGTTGCGAATTTAAGCCCGTCGTTTCCAAGTCGAACACCACGAAAACGTTCTTTTTTAAGTCTTCGGGCTTGTTCAAATTATCGAAAAAGCCCGACTGCGTATAGTCCACGAATTTTTCGGGGAATACGGCGTGATAGGCTTTCGGTACGGGTTTACTCTTGCGTTTTTCAGGCTCGAACCCGTTCGGCTGACGGCCGTAATTGATCTTGGAAGCCTTAAACGATAATCCGCCGTTATATTCTTCGTTCGTACCCGAAACCACGATACTGTCCCCCGTTTTTAACGCGCGAATCTTTTCCACCGTCGCTTTTTTGGGGAAATAGGTCATCCGCATATTCCCCGTTCCGTCGGAAAGGGTAATTGAAAAACGGGAACGTTCTTCGTCTACGTTCGTCTTTTCGTTGTGGCGAACGTAATGTTTTTCTTCGATAAAACCGATCGTACCGCAGACCGCGTACGCGCCCGTTTGCATATCCCAATCGGAAAGATAGGTCGCGTATTTCGGCAAGATGTCCGCGCCGTCGATTTTTGAAAATTCTTCAATCGGGAAGAATCGAATCTCCATCGGCGCTTCTTCTTCCGTTTCAGGCAGTTCTTCGTACAAGAGCGAATCGTCCACCGCCTTTTCGACGATTTTCACGTCGCCGTAGAACGCACCGCAAAAAATACTTTTTAAGTACCCGCTAACTTCGTCTAAAATCTTGCCGGACGAGAACATGGATTGTTCCCCCGACGCGATATCGAAATAGAAATGCGCGCCACTTTGCAAAAGCTCGATTTCAATATCGTCTTCACTCAAAAACGCCGCGGCGGCAGGGAATCGCACGTTCATAAACTCGTAAATTTTCCGCTTTAAAAGGGGAGCGTCCGGCACTCTTTTTACGATTTTAACCGAAGCTTTAAATCCGCTTGGCAAATATTTTTGACAAATTTTTTCCGCGTTCTTTTCGTCTTTTTCCGTGTACGCAAGGTCAGTCACCAAAACGAACTCCGTTCCCTTCGTTCTTTTCGTGACGTTAATCCCACTCAAAATCGCATTTTTCAGACCTTCGTTTTCTCGGATCTCCGCGAGAAATTTTTCCGTTTCATTCATCTTGTAACAACCCTTTCAGCTCCGCGAAAAACGTTTCTTTCGCGTCCCCTTCCGCTACCTTTTTATACGGCTCACCCTTTTTAAAAATCAAACAGCTACCGTTTCCGCCTGCAATCCCCAAATCGGCGTCTTTCGCTTCGCCCGGTCCGTTGACAACGCAACCCATGACCGCAACTTTCGCTTTTTTTCGATAATTTTTCACGAACTCCGAAACTTCGTTCGCAAGCCCCATACTATCCCAAGAACACCGTCCGCACGTCGGACAGGACACTACTTCCACGAACTCAGTATCAAGTTCCACCGCGCGCAAAATTCGTTTTGCCACGTAAATTTCTTCCACGGGATCATCCGTTAAAGACACCCGAATCGTATCCCCGATCCCGTCCAAAAGAAGCGAACCGATCCCAATCGCGCTTTTCACGATTCCCGTCGCGAGCGTACCCGATTCCGTCACGCCGACGTGCAAAGGATAGTCCGTTTTTTGCGAGAGCAACCGATAGGCTTGTACCGTCAAAGGGACGGACGACGCTTTGACGGAAATCACGATATCGTTCACCCCAAACTTTTCCAAAACGCCGACGTTATAGAGCGCGCTCTCGACGAGCGCCTCTGCGCTCCTGCCGTATTTTTTTAAGAAATTCGGCTCGATACTCCCCGTATTCGAGCCTACGCGCACGGGAATTTTATGCGCCTTAATACAATCCGCCACAACGCGAATCTCCTTTTCCCCACCGATATTTCCGGGGTTGATTCGCGCCTTATCCGCGCCGTTTTCAATCGCAAGCACCGCGAGCTTAGGCGAAAAATGAATATCCGCAACGAGCGGAATTTTCGTTGATTTCTTCAATTCTTTGAACGCAAGGGCGTCCCGTTCGTCCGCAACGGCAAGCCGTACGATTTCGCAACCTGCGTTTTCAAGCGCTGAAATCTGCGAAAGCGTGCTTTCTATATCCGCCGTTTTCGTCGTGGTCATGGATTGAATTTTTATATTTTCTCCGCCACCGATTTTCACCTGTCCAACGGAGACCGTTTTCGTCAGTTTCATACCCGTTCTTCCTTACTTATTCGTCTTATCCGCTTTCATCATTTGTTTGAGTTCGGACATAAACGACGACAAATCTTTAAACGAACGATAGACGGACGCATACCGCACGTACGCGACTTCGTCCACCTTTTTCAAACGTTCCATAACCATTTCTCCGATCGCTTTGGTCGTGATTTCCGTTTCCATACTGTTATAGACTTGTTTGGAAATATCGGCAACCATGTCGTCGATTACCGACATCGGCACGGGGCGTTTTTCGCAGGATTTAATAATCCCGTTCCGCACCTTTTCCGCGTTATACGCCTGTCGAGCGCCGTTATTTTTTACGACGAGAATGGGGGTAATTTCGATCGTTTCGTAGGTCGTAAATCTCCGACCGCACGCCGTACATTCTCTACGGCGACGAATCGTTCTACCGTCTTCCGCCGAGCGAGAATCGATTACCTTACTATCCGTACATTCACAATATAAACATTTCATAGCCTTTCTCCGCTTAAAAATCCCTTCTCTGTATTTGTGTTACTTATTTTTTCTTTCCTTTGCGAGCGCGAATTTCTTTTACTTCCTTTTCGTACCCACGATCGCTCGGGGTATAATATACTTTGTCCTTAAGCGCGTCGGGCAAGTATTGTTGTTCGACGTATCCGCCGTAGTTATGGGGATATTTATAATTTTTCGACTGCGCCTTATCTTCTTCACTGCCAAAGGAATTGTCTTTTAAATAAGGGGGTACGTTGTCGTCGCGAACCGTTCTTGCGTCGTATTGCGCCGCGTGCATGGCTTCCACCACCGAATTGCTCTTTTCCGCTTCGCATACGTAGATAATCGCTTCCGACAACGGAATCATCGCTTCGGGAATCCCGATTCTTTCAAGGGCGTACATCGCCGAAGTTGCGATTTGCAACGCTCTCGGATCTGCCATGCCCACGTCTTCCGCCGAATGTACGACGAGCCGACGGGCAATCAGCATAGGATCGCATCCCCCCTCAATAAGTCTTGACGCGTAATAGAGCGCGGCGTTCGCGTCGCTACCCCGCAAAGATTTACAAAACGCCGAAAGAAAATCGTAATAACTGTCTTCGTTATAGGAAAGCGCCTTGCGTTGAATAGATTGCTCCGCATCCGAAAGGGTGATACGGATTTCTCCGTTCTCGTTCGGATTCGTCGTCAATACGGCAAGTTCCAAGGCGTTATAAGCAGAACGGAGATCTCCGCCAGCCATTCTGGCAATATGCGAAATTGCGTCCGCATCCGCCGTCGCGTTCATTTTTCCAAGCCCCTTATGTCGGCTTTTGAGCGCTTTATACAACGCTTCTTCGACGTCTTGGTCGGTCAAATGCTTAAACTCGAACACACGACATCTAGACACGATTGCAGGCGTCATGGACGCAAACGGATTTTCCGTCGTAGAACCGATAAAAATAATCGTACCCTGTTCAATGGCAGGAAGCAGGGAATCGCTTTGCGTTTTATTAAAACGGTGACACTCGTCGAGCATCAAATAAGTACGTTTTCCGTAAAGTTTTAAATTTTCCCGCGCGGTATCCACCGCCTTTTTGACGTCGGACACCCCCGAATTGACGGCGTTGAGCTTGATAAACTCTCCGTTCGTACGCAGAGCGATAATATTCGCAAGAGTGGTTTTCCCGCAACCGGGCGGGCCCCAAAAAATACAGCTACCCAAACGGTCGGTCGCGATCGCGCGACGAAGCAACGAGCCTTCCGCAACGATATGCTTCTGCCCGATAAATTCGTCTAGCGTATTCGCTCTCATGCGCTCGGCAAGCGGTTTTGCCCGTTCTTCGTTTTGGTTAAAGTCAAATAAATCCATAGTAAAATCACTTAAAACTTTTTTTAATCGAGTTAGAAAAGCAACAAATCAATAGAACAAATCCTTGATCTCTTCCGCGTGTTTCACCCCGATTTCATATCCACGTTCGTACGCGTCTTTTACGCCCTTTAAAGAATACTGACTCATCATCCCAAGATCGGGTTCTAACCACAAATTGATATGATTGTTATGATCGTTTTTGCAACGAGTCGTACGGTGGTTATCCATAATATCGAAAATGTCAAGCAACATCCCCACCGCGTTCGGGCATTTATGCCGACAGGGTTTTTGACCGAGTACGTCTACCGCGACGATCCGTTTCGCGCCCATATGACGCAACGCTTTGACGGGTACACGCTCCAAAACACCGCCATCCACTAATCGCATACCGTCTTTTTCGGTTGGCTTGAACACGCCTGGAATACTTGACGACGCAATAACGGCGTCCAAAACCTTTCCCTCCGAAAATTCCACGACCGATTGCGTGTATAGATCCACGGCAACGCAACGGAACGGGATCTTCAAATCCTCAAAATTAGGATCGCCGACGCATTTCGTAAGCAGGTTTCGGATTTTACGGGTATCGAAAAGCCCACCGGGCCGAGTCGTCACGTCCAAAAGGTCAAACATTTTCAAATTAAAGGCAAGCTCTTTCATTTGCTTAGGCGCCATTCCCGTCGCGTACGCCATGCCTACGACCGAACCCATCGAACATCCCGTTATATAATCGGGTTTAATTTCCGCTTCTTCCATCGCTTGTAAAAAACCAATATGCGCAACTCCGCGCGCACCGCCACTACCGAGCGCAAAACCGAGTTTTTTCCGTCTTTTCATCGCTTAACTCCTTCATTAAAGTTCTAATTGCACCAACTTAACCGCGCTCGTACGCGCCAAGAAGTTTACATTCCAGCGTATTCGCGCGTATTTTTTCAAACATCTTTTCTACGTTTGGATCGGCGATATCGCAATCCGCTTCGATAAAGAAACGGTATTCGCCCGGAATATTTTTCACGGGACGACTTTCGATCTTCGTCATGTTTACTCCGCAGTCCGCAATGATTTGCAAAAGCTCCATCAAACTCCCCGGTCTATGCGGACAAACCGTGGAAAAGAATACCCTTTGCGAACGGCTCGGCAACGATTCTTTTCCCTTTTTTAAAAGCAAGAAATGAGTAAAGTTATTCTTCTCGTCGGAAATACATTCTTCACTCATTACGAACCCTTTACGGATATGCTCGGTATGCGAACCGACGATCGCCGCGCTCTTGCCCGTTTCGTCTTCCATCGCTTTCACAAGCCCGAACGCCGTGGACTCCGAATCTTTAAGCGAAGCAAACGGCATCTCGCGCGATAAAAACGCCGAACATTGACCAAGCGCTTGACGGTGAGAATATACCCGACCAATCTCGGTAAATTTCACCCCTTCTTTATATACCAAACGGTGGTCCACTTTTAAAATTCGTTCCGCCACCGCGTACACGTCCTTACTGTCTTGCAAAAGATCCATGTTTTGCAAAACACCGCCTTGCAAACTGTTTTCAATCGGCACGGTCGCGCAGTCCACTCTCCCCGCTGAAACCGCGGCGAACACTTCCGTCGCGTTGCGGAAAGGCACGCATTCGTTCGAACCGAACGCAGGAGCAGAAAGGGTATCTAAAAAGGTTTTCGCCGCCAAATGCGAATAACTACCTTCCGGTCCTAAATACGCAATCTTCATACTTTTTCTCCTTGTTCAAACTCTTTTTTATACGTTTTCCGCGATATCGCAAAGTAAGCGCTCCGTATCGTCCCAACCAAGACAAGGATCGGTAATCGATTTCCCGAACACTTCATCGTGGGCCTGATTTCCTTCCACCAAGAAACTTTCGATCATGAAGCCTTTGACGATCGTCTTGAAATCGTTGTTAAACCGACGGTTTTGCATGATTTCTTGCGCGATACGGATTTGTTCTTTGAACTTCTTTCCGCTATTCGAGTGATTCGTATCGATAATAATTGCAGGATTTTGCAATTTACTGTTACGATAAAGCTCGTCCACCGCCATAACCGTTTCGTAATGGAAGTTGGGCACGTCTACGCCCATGCCCTCTACGCCACCCCGTAAGATCGCGTGCGCCAAAGGATTTCCGTCCGAGCGGACTTGGTAATTTCTATATTTAAAAATTTGCGGACTTTGCGCCGCGTACACAGAATTGATCATGGCAAGCAAATTCCCGCTCATGGGGTTTTTCATTCCTACGGGCGCGTCAATCCCACTCGCCACTTGACGGTGGAGTTGATCTTCTACGCTTCTCGCCCCAACGGCGTGATAGGAAAGCAAGTCTTCCACGTACGCCGTATTTTCAGGATAGAGCATTTCGTCCGCGCTCGTAAGTCCCGATTCGTTAATCGCCGCCAAATGGAGCGCGCGAATACTACGGATACCGCGAATGATATCCGCCGCGCCGTCGGGATCGGGTTGTAAAAACATTCCCTTATACCCTACCCCTTTCGTACGAGGTTTATTCGTATAAATTCTCGGCACGATCACAAGCTCGTTCTTCACCTTTTCGTTAAGTTTTCCCAACCGACTAATATATTCAAGCGTCGGCGCGGATTCGTGCGCGGAGCAAGGCCCGATAACGACCAAGAGTTTGTTGCTCTTGCCCGTAATAACGTCTTTAATCTCTTCGTCCCTTTGCGCTTTGATCTTTTTCATTTCTTTCGTCAAAGACGACTCCGCAATGAATTCTTCCGGTTCCGGAATAAAATATTGTTTCTCTAACATAATTTTCGTTCTCCTTTATGTAGATTTTTATGTTTGCTAAATTTATTTTCGTAAGCTTTGGATATATTCAAGCGTTTCTTTGGTCACGTACTCGTCGATAGGTTTATGGAACTTCAAACAGTTCTTAACCATGGACGACGACACGTGCAGAAGCTCTTGCGGGCAAGGCAGGTACACGGGAATCGCATTCGGATTGATTTTTTTGGTTGCGAAAAAGTTTGCGTTCTCGTACTCGAAATCCACCGTGTTCCGTATCCCGCGCACGTAAAATTTCGTACCGATTTCCTCCAAAAGATCCGCAACCGTCAAATCGGAAAATAGAATTTTAATTTTCGGATCTTCCCCAAACGTACGCTTTAACATCTCCGTACGTTCTTCCTTGGAAAAATAGGGAGCTTTCGCAGGATTCACCATCACGGCAACGACGACTTCGTCAAATATCTCTTTCGCAGAATCCACAACCGCCTTATGCCCCAACGTCGGGGGATCGAACGTACCCGAAAATACGCACTTTCTCTTCTCCACCATCTCTTTTCTCCTTATAGATTCTAATAAAGGTCAAGGGAATTAGTCTATACGTCTAAAAAAGGTCAAATAGGTTTTCCCGTACTTTCGCTCGTCGTACTTGTCCAACCCCGAAACTTCCCCGTCGAACGGCTTATCCCGTTCGTAAACGATAATCCCGTCGTCCGACAAAAGGCGACGTTCTACGATTTTCGTCATAGCAGGTACGCCGTAATCGTATTTGTAGGGGGGATCAATAAAGATAATATCAAACTCCCCTTGCACGGCGTTCAAGCAGGTCAAGTAATCGTAATTATAGATTTTCGCTTCTTTCCCAATCTCGATTTTTAAGGCGGATAAATTCCTTTTCAAAATCGAAATACTCTCTTTGGAAAAATCGTTAAACACGACTTCCGACGCGTCTCTTGACAAACTTTCCAAACCGAGCGCGCCACTTCCGCTAAAAAGATCCAAAACTCGTTTCCCACGAATTTTCAAAGCAAGGATATTAAACAGGGATTCCTTGGCTCGATCGGACGTAGGACGTACCGCGTTGCCCGTGAACTCCGCAAGCACCCGACTTCTAAATTTTCCACCGATAATACGCACCGCTTTTCTCCCTGCTTATTTTTTCTTACGCGGTTTCGTACCGGGCAAACCGCCGTAGTTAATCTTTTTGGGCTTATTTTGTTCCGCTTGCGCCGCTCTATCGGCAAGTTCTTGCGCGCGAAGCGTTTTATTCCGCTTCATATACGCGCCGACGATATAGAAAACGCCCGAAACGATCGTAGGCAAAAGCGCGACGAGTAGCGAGAAATAATAGCTTACCGTCACCCCCGCCATATTCAGGCTATAAAAAGGCGCGAGCGACCAACCGCTAAAAAGCATACCAAGTAGCACAAGCCAAGCCGTTCCCTTTTCCATCGTAACTTCTTCCGAGCCTAAAAACGACGTATTGATCGCATCCGCGTTCGCGCCGAATAAGATACCGAACACGACGGCAAAAATACTGATAAACGCGCCCATCACGAACCCTTTCCAAGGTCGATATTCTTTGGCGTATCGATGGGAAGAAATACGGTATTCGTCGCCGTATTCCATTGCCGACATTCTCTTCATGTTCCCCGAAACGAGCATTTCAAAATTCGTACCGCCGTACATCCAAACGACGAGCGCGTTATACGCGAGCAACACGACGATCGCGACGATACACCACGTCATACTCTCGCTTTGCTTCATGCCCTCTTTGAAAGCGTAGCCAAGCAAGAAAAAGTTCGCCGGCAACATCATGAAAAAGGTCAAGAGCGAACCCTTGTAACAGTCCCAGACGTATTGCCAAAATCTTTGCATCTTTTTTTTGAAATTTTCCATAATTTCACTCCCGTAGTCTTGCCCAATTTTCCTTCTTTGCAAAACTACCTTCTTCTTTCGTTTTAACGGTTTCTATTCTTAAAAAGTTTCCTGTATTAAAAGGGAATCACAAAAATAATCGCACAATCTTTCGCTTGTAGCGATAGGTGGGCTCTGCCCACGAACGAAAGCAAGGCTTTCTTTTATGCGTCCGATTATTTCGTGGGCTTTGCCCACACCCACAAGGGAGTGATTCCCTTGACCTTTTCTAATTCTATTCCCATTTTCCTAAAAACGGTTATTCCCAAACGTATTCAAATTCCGCGCGACGGGTTGCCGAACATAAGACTTCGTACGGGATCGTATCCGTTTGTTCCGCCGTTTGTAAGGCGTCCGATAAAATCAACTCGTACCTGCCCCTGTCCTTTCGTCCAAATCGAATACAGGCGTCCATACAAAGGGAGTTCGCGTTTCGTTCAAAGCCCTTCGTTCCGTCGTCCGCTCTTCTTAAAAATCCGTCCGCATAGCCGAAACGAAATACCGTCGCCGTTTCGCCCTTTTTCTCTTTCGGAAGTTTTTTTCCGTAAGCGATACCACCAAAGGAAAGTTTTCTCGTCACGACGCTTTTCGCATAGACCTGCATTGCCTTTTGCAAGTGTAAATCCGCCGAAACCGTTTTTCCCTTTTCGTCCAAACCCGACGGCAAGTAGCCGTAAAGCCCGATCCCAATCCGCACCGCGTCGAAGTAAAATTCTTCGCCGAGAAGAGTTCCGTAGGTTGCGGACAGGTGATAGGTAAGTCCTTGAAAATACCGTTCGCTCACCTTTTTCGCCTGCAAAAACAAAACTCTTTGCCTTTCCGCGTCCCGCGCGCCGTTCCCGTACAAATGAGAATATACCCCTTTGACTTTGACGTACTCGCTTTTCAAAAGGTATTTGCAAACCTTGCCGAGCATCGACACGTTCATACCGTAGCGGTTCATACCCGTATTGACTTTTAAATGTACGTTGACGGATTTTTTGCGTTTCGTTGCGATTTTATCCACCAATCGCGCCGTCCACAAATCCCCGACCGTGACCGAAAATCCGTGTTCGATCATTCCGTCCGCTTCTTCGACCGTCGTCGGGGGAGTTAGCACCAACACTTCTTTTCCGCAAACGGCGGTTTGGATTTCGATCCCTTCTTCCATAATCGCAACGGCGAAGAAATCTGCGATACCGAGCAACGCGTTCGCTATCTCCACTCCACCGTGTCCGTAGGCGTTGGCTTTGACGACCGCGCAAAGTTTCCCGTTCGTTAACTTTTTAAAGGCGGTCGCGTTGTTTTGAATACTTTTTAAATTAATTTTTGCGAGAACTTTTTGCATATATTATCGTATGCGAAAGCCCCCGTTTTTGCGACTTATTCTTTATAGATGAAGCGGTGACAGCTATCACATTCAATCGTCGTCCCACCCGTCAAGCGGTTCAGTGACGCAAGCGGAGGTTCCATACTACAGAACGGACAACGTTTATCCTGAATTTGTCCGATAATGGGGAAAATCCGCTCCTTACGTTTCGTTTTATACCGTTCCATCGTTTCGCCGTTGACGTTCTTTGCGATTTCCGCAAGTTTCTTTTCAAGCTCCACGCGCGTTTCTTCTTTGGAAGCTTTTACGGCGTTATATTTATCCGCCGCCTCACGATACATTTTTTGCGCAGCGATAACTTGTTTTTTAAGCTTTTGGTACTCGTCGCTCGTCGCGTTGATAGACGCCGTAAGCGCGGTAATTTCCGCCTTTAACTTCTTTAAAAGTTCCATCACCGATTGCGCTTTCTTCTTATAAAAAGATACGTCCGCGCCACTTTCGATAAGTTCGTCCAAAGAATCGAATTCTTTCAACGTTTCTTCCGCTTTTTCATACTTTTCGACCAAGGAACTCGCTTCCCCTTTCAAGCTGTTCGCTTTCACTTCCAAAGCGTCCAACTTTTCGGGCGCAGCTTCTAAAAACTTCTTCATCTTCACGTATTCTTTGCGTTCTTCGCTACCTGCGATTTCACGCTCGATGGCGTAAAGTTCTTTGTCCGTTTCTTGATACGCTAAAATTGCCTGTAAGTTCGTCATACTATCTCCTTTCGTCAAATCAAAGCAGTATCTTCGTGGTATTCGCACGAAACTCCGATTCGACGACTAATTTTTTCGTAATATTTTTTAAACCCGTAATTTTCCGAGCCGTAGTGGGTAAGCGCCACGACCGCCAAACCGTTTTCAAGCGCGTTTGCAATCAAATGATGCTTAAAATCCGCCGAAATAATTACGTCCGCGCCCACTTCTTTCGCAAAGCGTAACGCTTCTTCATCCGCGCCCGCGCCACAAAAGCTCGACGCTTTTTTAATGCTTTTTTCCCCGCCGTAAACGATCGCTTTCGGCATGGAAAATTCCCGTTTAATCCCGTCCAACAGTTCGCCTGCCGTACAAGGTTTTACCGCATACGCCCGACCGTATCCACCGCTGGATAAGGGGTGCATAACCGTAACCTGCTCCACCCATTCGCTTCTTTCTCCCGAAGCAAGCCGTACCCCCTGCATGAGCGTTTCGTCGATTCCGTCCACCGCGCAATCCAAGTTTAAGTGCATGGACAAAACGGAAATCCCGTTTTCAATACAAGCCACCAACTTTTTGCCCAAGAGTTCGCTTGACCGAATCCCGTCGATTTTTCCGTAAATGGCGGGGTGATGGGTTATTATCAATTCCGCGCCAATCTCTTTCGCCTTTTCAATAGCCGATAAACTAAAATCCAACGAAAACAAAATTTTCGTTATTTCCTTACCCGTATCGACGAGAATCCCGCTATTATCGTACGCATCGTAACGAGCGCAATATTCGTCGCTCAACGCTTTAGGCGCAAGGTCGTCCGCGACTTTAAAAATCTCACTCAACTTCATTATTTAACACCTTTCGTAACCGTTCTTGACGGGAAAGCAACTCTTCACGGCTCTTTTCTTGCAAATTTTCGTTTTGCAAAAATCCTTGCACGTCTTTCAATTTCCTTGCCGTACGCGCCAAAAACGCCTCTCCGCGTTCCCGTATATTGTCGTAGCCAAATTCAAGCTCCATTGCCGTATACGACTGTTTTTTCTCGTCCTTGCGCTTTCTACCCACGATCACGTCGTAGTATTTTCCACCGCCTTCAAAAGTGAAATCCCGTTCGATATAACCGCCGTTTTCCAAGATATAGAAACGGAGTTTATCGGGATTGAGCATGGGTTGAAAAACGAAAACTTCGGGCATGAACCCGTAAATTTCGTGCGATAAAATCTCTACGATCTCTTCTCCGCCCATGCCTGCAATCAAGACTTCCTGCGTATCTTTCGGCACGCCGAAAAAGCCGTTGCCCAGCACCGCTTTCGCCTTACCTTCTTCAATATACGACGATAAAAGCGTTTTCGCCTTTTGCAAACTACCTTTGCTGATATCGGAAAGAATCGCGAATTCGCAAAGCCCGTTTTTGAGCATATACTCCGAACAATAGCCGTGATCGCAACCCACGTCCGCAAACGTAGTCGTTTTCTTAAGCAGTGAACACAGAATATCTATCCGTTTTCCGTAACCCATTATTCGAGAAAATCTTTCAACTTCTTACTACGGGAAGGATGACGGAGCTTGCGAAGCGCTTTCGCTTCAATTTGACGAATACGCTCTCTCGTAACGTTGAATTCTTTCCCCACTTCTTCCAGCGTTCTGGGTTTTCCGTCGTCTAAACCGTAACGCAACCGCAATACCTTCTCTTCACGAGGCGTCAAGGTATCGAGTACCCGCAAAAGTTGTTCTTTCAACATTCTAAAGGACACGGAATCGCTTGGCGTGGTCGTCTTTTCGTCTTCGATAAAATCGCCCAAGTGGCTGTCTTCTTCTTCGCCGATCGGGGTTTCAAGGGATACGGGATCTTGCGCGATCTTTTGGATTTCGCAAACCCGTTCTTCGCTTACCCCCATCTTTTCCGCAATTTCCGACGGCGTCGGCTCTCTACCGAGTTCTTGCAAAAGGACGCGTTGTACTCTCGTGAGCTTATTGATCGTTTCGACCATGTGCACGGGAATACGAATCGTTCTCGCCTGATCGGCGATCGCGCGCGTGATCGATTGGCGAATCCACCACGTTGCGTAAGTTGAAAATTTGAAACCTTTTTGGTAATCGAATTTTT
Organism: Clostridia bacterium; assembly: GCA_017453165.1. Lineage (GTDB taxonomy): Bacteria > Bacillota > Clostridia > Christensenellales > Borkfalkiaceae > Scatosoma. The sequence goes on from JAFTKR010000043.1 coordinate 26,703, forward strand.
CAACCGCTTTCATAAGCCCTAAATTCCCTTCCTGTATAAGATCGAGAAAGAGCATCCCACGTCCTACGTAACGTTTCGCAATCGAAACGACTAAACGCAAGTTCGCTTCGGACAAACGCTTTTTCGCAATCTCGTTCCCTTCCTGCATCAATCGCGCCAATTCGATCTCGTCGTCTGCCGACAACAAGGGGACTCGCCCGATATCTTTCAGGTACATTTTGACGGGATCGTCTAAACCGATATCGGAAAGCGCCTGCTCGAAAAGTTGCTTTTCGCGCTCGTCTTCGTCCACGATTTGGATTCCAGCTTCGCCAATGGATTTATAGATATAATCCATTTGTTCCGCGTTGACTTTGTGTTTTTCCAAAACGTCGCATAGCGCGTTCGTGGAAATATACCCCTTCATCTTGTACGCGTTGACGATCCCCGTCAAGAGTTCGTTTACTTTTTGTTCGGATTCGTTCATGTTTTATCCTCCGTTTAATCCAAAAAACGGCAACGCCGTATTTCTTTTGTTTTTGTCAATTTTCCTTATTTTTAAACTATTTTTTCCGTTTTCACCTTTATTTATAAGGCTTTTACGGTATTTACTTTGCAAAATCTACTTTAACAACTTCTTTTTTGTCACAAGCAACGCTAAATCCTTTGCAAGCGACTTCCGTTTTTCTACGTCCTGCTCCTGCTCATACGCTTTCGTCAACAGCTCTATTTTCCGTTCGATATCCTGTTTTTTGAGCGTCTTTACGCTATCCACGAAAAACCGTTCCCCAATTTCACCCGAGAGCTTGTCCCCGTAGTTAAGATCAAGAATTTCGTTAAATTCGGGGCAATCTTCGTCTAAAATTTCAAACAGTTCGCTTGGCCGAATCCGCGCGCCCGACGCTTCCCGTTCCTGTAAATAGCTGGAAATTAATCGGTGTACTTCGTTCGTGAACTCAATGGAAGCAAGCTCAAAATCTTTCGCGTACGGCGCGGAAAAGAGTTTCGCCGCAAGCACGAATCTCGCCGCCTTGTCCGAAATCGGCGCAACCGTACTCACTTCCCCAATTTGAGAAACGACGACTTCCGCCTTTTCTTCTTCCTTGGGCAAACTGTTCAAATCTCGTTCCAACGAATGGTAGCTAATTCCCGTCTTTTCCCGAAGTTTTTTCAAAAGTTCTTCCTTGATACTTTCGCTTTCCGCCGTTTTGACGATTTGCAAAGCTTGGGAAACGAATTTCCGCTTTTCTTCCGTCTTAGAAATATCGTACTTTCTCTCCAAGGAATGAATTTTATAATCGATTAACGGCATTGCCGAATCCAAGCATTTTTGATACGCGCCGTTCCCCTGTTTGACCACGTCGTCGGGATCAAGCCCTTCGGGCAGGGGTACGACTTTCACGCTCAACCCTTCCCCTTTCAAAATCTCCAATCCGCGCAAGGTATTCTTTTGTCCTGCGCCGTCACCGTCGTAACTGATCAGCACGTTTTCCGAATACCGTTTCACGAGCCGAGCCTGTTCTTTGGTGAGCGCCGTACCCATGGACGCGACGACGTTCTCAAACCCCGCTTGATAGAGCGAAATGGTATCCATATACCCTTCTACGAAAATGACGTTTGAAATCTCTTGTTTGCGTTTCAGCTTCTTTAAAAGATTGATATTGTATAACGTCTTACTCTTATTGAAAAGGATTGTTTCCTTGGTATTTTTATACTTCGCAAAATCGGATTTTTCAAGCAATCTACCGCCGAACGCCACCACTTCGTCCATCGCGTTGATGATGGGAAAGATCAATCTCCCACCCTGCGAATCAACGAGTTTCCCGTTCTTCGTTTCCGTAACGACACCGCTGTCCAAAAGATCCTGCCTACTATACCCTTTCTCCGCTAAATAATCGGGCAGAGAAAAGAAATCGAGCGACGCGCCAAGTCCGAATTTCTTCACCGTCGTCGGCGCAAGTTTTCGGTTGGAAATATACTGCAAATGGGCGTCCGCGCGTTCGTCACCGCTATACAAGTTCGTCAAATAGAATTTTGCGCTATCCAGCATAATCGACGCCAACGCGTCCCGTTTCTTTTTTTGTTGTACCGCCTTTTCGGTGTCGAAATTATTTTCAGGTACTTCCATCTTCGCGCGTTGGGCAAGAATCCGCACCGCGCCGATAAAGTCGGTCGATTCAATTTCTTGCACGAATTTCACGACGTCGCCCGATACCCCACAACCGAAACAGTGATAGAATTGTTCCCCGTCGTTGACGGCAAAAGACGCCGTTTTTTCGTGATGGAAAGGACAACACGCCCAATGCGTTCCACCCTTTCTATCCAGCGACACGTAACTTCCGATCACGTCCACGATATCGTTTTTGTATTTTAATTCTTCCATGAAGCGCGGATCGATACCACGCCCTTTTATACTCATACGCCCACCCCCGAAAGCGAAAACGTCGTCGGGATGAACAACCGTTCAAAGACGCTAATCGCGTATTTATCCGTCATACCGGAGATATAGTCGCAAACAACTCTATCCTTTGGATATTTTTCCAAAAGCTTATCGTACGGCGCAGGCAGTTCCCGTTCGTGTTTCATAAAATACTCGAAAAGCTGGGTAAGCAACCGTTCCGCGCGGTCCTGTATCGACTTATTCGCAAGCTCGTACACCCGTTCAAACATGAACGAACGGAGTTTTGCCGTCGCATTCATTACTTCTTCGGACATCTGCACGACGTTTTTACCTTTCGACTGTTCGTAGATATCGGTAATCGCCGTATTGATTCTCTCTTTCGTAATACTGCCAAGAGTTTCTACGGCGTCTTTGGGTAGATCTTCCGCCTTTAAAATTCCCGCGCGCATCGCGTCTTCGATATCGTGGTTAATATACGCGATTCGATCGGCGAGCGACACCGCCATTCCTTCCAAAGTCATGGGTGTTCCGCTACTCTTATGTTCCAAAATCCCGTCCCGCACTTCAATCGTCAAATTCAGCCCCCGACCGTCCTTTTCAATCACGTCCACCACCCGTACCGACTGTTCGTTATGATGGAATCCGCAGGGCGCAAGCTTATCCAGCACCCGTTCCCCAACGTGACCGAAGGGAGTGTGACCAAGATCGTGACCAAGCGCAATCGCTTCCGCCAAGTCTTCGTTCAAAGAAAGACAGCGAGAAATCGAACGGGCGATTTGCGAAACGTCAAACGTATGGGTAAGTCTTGTGATATAATGATCCCCTTCGGGCGCGAAAAAGACTTGCGTTTTATTTTTCAAACGCTTAAAGGAATTACTGTAAATAATCCGATCCCGATCCCGTTGGAAGGGGGTACGCATATCGCAAAGCGGTTCTTCCCGCAACCTGCCTTTCGATTCGCCGGATTTTTGCGCAAACGGAGAAAACGCCGTTTCTTCTTGCGCGCAAATTCGCTCTCTTACCGTCTTATATTCCGTAAAATCAATCACTCGGCTCTTCTCCTTTTTCGATCTGCAAATATATTTATTATATAAATATATTCGACGCGCGCCCCCCGATTTCCTTTTTTATTTTGAATTTTTTTTAAAATTTTTAATTTTTTTTTAGAACGTCACTTTTCTTCTTTACCACACTTGACAAAACGGACGAAACATACTATAATGGAAACATATAGAAAAACGGAGAAAAACAGGCAAAAAACTCGTACCTGCTATCCCGATTCACCAAAAACGGGCAAAGCCCGTGGACGAAAGCAAAGCTTTCTTTTAAGAGTCCAATATTTTTGTGGAGTTCCACTCCACACCACGCAAGGGAATAATCCCCTTGACCTTTTCTCAATAATTCGTTTATTTAAAGGAGTTTCAATGGAAATTTCAAAGCTTTACCCTGAATGTAAATACGCGATTTGGGGCGGAACAAGGTTACTGCAAAAATTCAACAAATCCACTTCGCTTACGACGGTCGCGGAGTCTTGGGAACTGTCTTTCCATAAAGACGGACCGACCAAACTCGAAGACGGAAGACTGTTAAAAGACGTTGCATCTTCTATAGACCTTGGCAAGAACTGCGACGGATTCCCTTTCTTTCCCGTGCTCGTAAAGCTGATCGACGCGAAAGACGATTTGTCCGTACAAGTCCACCCGTCTGATACGTACGCGCTTGAAAACGAAAACAGTTTCGGCAAGACGGAAACGTGGTATATCGTAGACGCAGACGAAGGCTCGGGAATCTATCTCGGCTTTAAAAGGGACGTGAGCCAAGAAGAATACGAACGGGCGATTGCAAACAATACTTTGACCGAACTTTTAAACTTTTTTGAAGTAAAATCGGGCGAATGTTACTTTATCCCGTCTGGCACGATTCACGCCATCGGCAAAGGCTGTATGATTTGCGAAATTCAACAAAACAGCAACCTTACTTATCGGGTATACGACTACGGTAGAAAGGACAAAAACGGACAAACGAGAGAGTTGCACGTAGAAAAAGCTTTAAAGGTCACGAACCTGCAAAAGTACGTACATGCCCCCATGCTTTTACCGTCCAAACAGGGCGATATCATTGCAATCAACAAATATTTCACCGTTCGGTCGATCCCTGTAAACGGCGAAACGACTCTCCCCTTTGACGGCAATTCTTTCCGCGCGATTACCTGTGTGAAAGGGAACGGATATATCAACGAACAGAAAATACAAACGGGGGACAGCTATTTTATCCCCGCAAACGCAAACAAATCAACTTTAAAAGGAGATATGCAAATTATCATGACGGAAATTCGTAAATACTACGTAGGCATCGACCTTGGCGGTACGTTTATCAAAGGTGGGATCGTGGACGATCTCGGCAATATTCTCGTTTCCGACAAAACCCCTACCGAATCGGATAAGGGCGGAGAACAAGTCGTTGCAAACATTGCGTCGCTCGTAAACTCCCTGCTTGAAAAAGCGCGCCTTACGACGGAAGACGTGGTCGGCGTGGGCATGGGTTCGCCCGGTATGATCGATAGCCAAGAAGGCGTCGTAATCTATTCCAACAACTTGTGTTGGGAACATTTCAACGTAGCCGATATGCTTTCTTTGAAAGTCGGCTTACCCGTAAAGGTCGCAAACGACGCGAACGTAGCGGCGCTCGGCGAAGTCAAGTTCGGCGCGGCGAAAGCGTATAACAGCGCGATCATGATCACGCTCGGCACGGGCGTCGGCGGAGGAATCGTCGTAGACGGAAAACTTATCGAAGGGAATAAAGGCGCAGGCGCAGAACTTGGGCATTGCGTAATCGTCGCGGACGGCGAGCCTTGTACTTGCGGTAGAAAAGGCTGTTTGGAAGCGTACGCATCCGCAACGGCGTTGATTCGTGAAACCAAACGGGCAATGCAAGCGAATAAGAACAGTAAAATGTGGGAAATCGGTTCGCTTGACGAAGTGACGGGAAAAACGGCGTTTGATTATTACGACGTCGATAACGACGCGAAAACGGTCGTTGACAATTACGTAAAACACCTTGCGTTCGGCTTGACGAACTTTGCGAATATTTTCCGTCCCGAAGTAATCTTGCTCGGCGGTGGCGTGTGCGCGCAAGGCGAAACCCTGCTCCGCCCCGTACAAGCGATTTTGGATAGAGATCTTTTCGCAGGCAAAAAAGGCCCGCAAGTCCCCGTTATTATCGCGGAACTCGGCAATAGCGCAGGTCTTCTCGGCGCAGCCGCGCTTTTGATGGACTAATTCATTTTTCAATAGAAACACTCAACCGCCGTGGCAGTTACGCCACGGCGGTTGTTTTATCAAAACTTACGCTTGCAGATACTTATAAGCCGTCTTAAACCGTTCTTGATGCTCGTTTTTGATTTTATAATATCTCGTTTTCAAGATGGACGAATCCAATCCCGCACCGTAGTAGGAAAAATACAAGTTATCGTTATAGACGATAAGCGCACTATTCAAGCCCCATGCCAAATAAGGATATTCTTCTAATACAAAATAACAACTTCTTTTACCGTTTTCTATCTCTAAATCTTCGTACGGAATTTCTGCATCTAAAATATCCGACAGTTTCATTTCATTTTCAAAACGTACGACGCTATCGTCAGCTTTCACTTCGACGCCAATAGAGTAACTTTCTATATTTCGATACGGGATTCTTGCTTCCATAATGGAAACTTCCAAAATATTCGGCAATTCAAATCCTTCTTTCAGGCAATTCGCATACATTTGATTGTACCCATTCCCCGTAAGCCAATTTTTCTCGACGTCCCTGTTACTAAAATAGGCGATACTCCAACAATTTATTAAATCCAAATATCTTCCGACGATTTCTATATTATCGTAAACCATAAAATATCCTTCGTAAGAAAAGATATCATCGCTAGTATATCTATTCCCTTCGTAGCAATCTATATCTACTTTAGGATACTTCGCATATTTTATGTAATTACAGCTACTTCCTAAAAAGAGAAAGCAACAAGTCAATATAATAGCAAGTTTCTTCATTTTTTATTCCTTTTTAACCTTTCTATTATAATAGTTTTTATCTAAACACGTTTTCAAAGACTTTGGATTTTGAAATTTTCATTACCCAACAAATGAGTTTCAGCCCCCTTACGGGCGCGATTTTCGCCACGAAATTCATGGCTTTCGCATCCCATCCAAGGACGGCGCGACGACGCTTTTTCACGATTTTTTTGACGATCTTTCTCGCCATTTTTTTCGCAGGCATCGCGATTATATCTAGCGCGCTGTTTTCCGTTTGTTTATCGTTTCTAAATAATTCAGTCTTGGTCGTACCAGGGAAAAACAAACCTACGTATCTTTCTTCTTCCAGCATAAGCGCTTCGGTGTATCCTTTCATTGCCGATTTACTCGCCGAATACGCGCTCGTTCCCACGACGGGACAAAGCGCCGACGACGAACAAATATTGACGATTCCGCCCTGTTTTTTTAAGAGTGGACGAATCGCGTCAATCCCGTACACCGCGGAAAGGAAATTATTTTGCAATATCCGTTCAACCGTTTCCGTCCCTGCGTCCTTTGCCTTTAAAAATTTCGGAAACGCGCCCGCGTTATTCACCAAAAGCACAGGTTCTTCCTTTAAACCGTTGGCAAAATCCTGCCAATTTTCTTTTTGGCTAACGTCAAAAACCGAATATGTAAATTTTTCGCCAAGCTCTTTTTGTAACGAGTCTAATTTTTCTTGATTGCGACCGATCCCAATCACTTTCGCGCCGTAGTTTTGCACGAACAGTTTCGCCATCTCCCTGCCGATCCCACTCGACGCGCCCGTCAAAACAACCGTTTCGTTTTGTAAATAATTTTTCATATCCTTACCAATCGTACGCCGTAAGCCTGTACCGACCGTTTTCCAAGATCCCGTCGGGAAGGGTAAGGCGGTTTTCTTTCGCAAACGCGATAAGCTCCGTTCCCGTACATATCCATCGATAAATCAAATCTGA
>JAFTKR010000044.1 GCA_017453165.1 Clostridia bacterium
CAATCGTTGGTTTGAAATTTACGACGACGGGCGATACGCTTTGCGACGAAAAACATCCAATCATCCTTGAAAAGATGGTATTCCCCGAACCCGTTATCCAACTTTCGCTTGAACCCAAGACGAAAGCCGGTCAAGAAAAAATGACGATGGCGCTTATCAAACTTGCGGAAGAAGACCCTACGTTCAAGACGTATACCGATCAAGAAACGGGGCAAACGATTATCGCAGGTATGGGCGAATTGCACTTGGATATTATCGTTGACAGACTTTTGAGAGAATTTAAAGTTGAAGCAAACGTCGGCGCTCCCCAAGTAGCGTACAGAGAAACCTTCCGTAACACGGTAGACGCTGAAGGTATGTACAAGCGTCAATCGGGTGGTAAAGGTCAATACGGTCACTGTAAGATTCACCTTATTCCCCAAGAAGCTGGCGCAGGCTACGCGTTTGAAGACGCAACGGTCGGCGGTTCGATTCCGAAGGAATATATTCCTGCAATCGATAAGGGTATCCAAGAAGCTGCGAAGAACGGTTTCCTTGCCGGCTACGAAGTAGTAGACTTCAAGGTAGTCGTATACGACGGAAGCTTCCACGAAGTTGACTCGTCCGAAATGGCGTTCAAGATCGCAGGTTCAATGGCGTTCAAAGACGGTATGGCAAAAGGTCGTCCCGTACTTTTGGAACCCATCATGAAGGTGCAAATCATTACGCCTGAAGATTACTTCGGTGACCTTATGGGTAACGTTTCCGGTCGTCGTGGTACGATCCTTGGTACGGACGATAGAAACGGCGCGAAGATTATCGATGCGGAAATTCCTCTTTCGGAAATGTTCGGTTACGCAACGGAACTTCGTTCGAGAACGCAAGGTCGTGGACAATTCACCATGCAATTCGATCATTATTCGGAAGTTCCTCAAAACATTTCGAAAGATATCATTGAAAAGCGCGGTAAGAAAGACTAATTTCAAAAAAATGCTTTTTCCCGTCAAAAAGGCGGGATAAAAGCATAAAAATAAAAAAAATTTTAGAAAACACCGCTAAAATATTTGATAAATTCTAAAATTTAAGTTATAATAGATTTGTGTCCAAGCGGTTTGGACGCGCTATGCCAAAAAAATAAAGAAAATCAAAGAAAAAAAATTAAAAGAAAATCGGAGGATTTTATTATGGCTAAAGCTAAATTTGACAGAAGCAAACCCCACATTAACATTGGTACGATTGGGCACGTTGACCACGGTAAGACGACGCTTACCGCTGCTATTACGATGGTAATGGCTGCTAAAGGTGGCGCTCAAAAAATGAGATATGACGAAATCGACAAAGCTCCCGAAGAAAGAGCTCGTGGTATTACAATTAACACCGCGCACGTTGAATATCAAACGGACGCTCGTCACTACGCGCACGTTGACTGCCCGGGCCACGCTGACTACGTTAAAAACATGATCACCGGTGCTGCTCAAATGGACGGCGCTATCCTCGTAGTTGCATCTACGGATGGTCCCATGCCCCAAACGAGAGAACACATCCTTCTTTCCCGTCAGGTAGGCGTTCCCTACATCCTTGTCTTCATGAACAAGACGGACCTTGTAGACGACGAAGAACTTCTTGACCTTGTAGAAATGGAAATCCGTGGTCTTCTTGACGAATATGGATTCCCTGGCGACGACACCCCCGTTATCCGTGGTTCGGCTGTGAAAGCGCTTGAAGTTGCATCTAGCGATGCAGACGCTGCTACGATCATCGCTCACCCTGCTGTTAAGCCCATCCTTGACCTTATGGATGCAGTTGACAGCTATATTCCTAACCCTGAACGTGAATCTGACAAGCCTTTCCTTCTTCCTGTAGAAGACGTATTTACGATTACTGGTCGTGGTACGGTTGCTACCGGTCGTATCGAAAGAGGTGTTGCTCACGTTGGTGAACCCGCTGAAATCGTTGGTTTGATTGAAAAGCCCATGACGACGACGATTACCGGTCTTGAAATGTTCCACAAGCTCCTTGACGAAGCTCAAGCAGGCGACAACGTTGGTGCGCTTCTTCGTGGTATCAACAGAACGGACATTCAAAAGGGTCAAGTTATCGCGAAGCCCGGTTCGATTAAAACTGGTACGGAATTCGAAGCGCAAGTATACGTTTTGACGAAGGAAGAAGGTGGCCGTCATACGCCGTTCGTTGCGAACTACAAGCCTCAATTCTTCGTAAGAACGACGGACGTTACCGGTACGATCACCGAACTCTTCGACGAAAGTGGTAAGCCCCTTGAAATGGTTATGCCTGGCGACCACACGACGATGAAAGTTAAGCTTATTAAGCCCGTAGCTATCGAAGAAGGTCTTCGTTTCGCTATCCGTGAAGGTGGTAGAACGGTTGGTTCTGGCGCGATCACGAAGATTATCGGCTAATCTTTCATAAGAGCGACAAATTTCCATTAGAGAACAAAAAAACAGCTTATCTGAGATTTGGATAGGCTGTTTTGTCGTAGGGTAAAATGGTTGAAATACTTCGCTTAACAGCGTTGAGTTCCGCGTTGTCTTGGTCACTTACGCAAAGTAAGCTCCCTGCGACAATGCTCGCTCGCCTTGTTCTGCTCGTATTTGAACCATTTTACTTCGGTATAACGGACTTGGTTGGTAAGTCTACTTCAAAATAACGAGCTTTAGAAAAGGTCAAGGGAATTATTCCCTTGCGTGGTGTGGAGCAGAGCTCCACGAAAAAAATGGACTTAAAAAAGAAAGCTTTGCTTTCGTCCTACGCCGTTAGGCGTTATCGCAATCTCTTATGATTAAAAACTCCAAGTCGAGGGGTTATCCCTTGAGTCCATCACAAAACAAAAAAGAGCAAACAGTCAATAAGTGTTTGCTCTTTTACTATTTTAAATTGTTTTACATGAATTTTGCTTCTTTTAAGGTATAATTCAATGATCCGTACGAATAGTACAAAGGCATTTGCATATACAAAATCACGTTGCGATAGGTGTTGTTCAAAACGTCCGTTCTATTCGCAATCCAAAGGGTTTGTTCGCTTCCCGAATCTTGCACGTCGAACTTCATGGTGACGGGGGTATACGCAATCGTCTTTTTCGCAGGCGCGCTATCCCCTAATTTGAGTTCGAATTCGTCGCTTGTAGAAGTGGAAGCGCTTAACCCAACGAGCAAAGATTTTTTCCAAGATGAAGTGTATACGCTAAATTTTTGCATACCCAACGTTTCAATTCCGCGAACCGCGAGCAAGAGTTGCTCGTTGTCGAGCGTCGTATAATCGTCGTTTGCGCTCTTAAAATTCGTTTCCCGTTTCTCGTCGTTCTTCGTATGGTCGATCAACGCGCTCTTACCCGTCAAATCGTCGTTATAATCGGTTTGGACGGTATAGTTATAATGGGTATAACAGTCGGTCAATTTCGACGGGGAATCGCTCATCGTCGTGGGCGAGTGCATATCGTAGGTTTTGGTAGACGAAATCGGTTTCAAGCCCGATTGCGCGTTCATGAACAATACGTTGCTCGTGACGACGTCTTGATAAGTTTTCATTTCCTCGCTCGTTTTGCATTCAAAGGTCACGGGAATTTTTAATTCAGTCGTATAGCGGTACAGGAACGCTTCTTTTTCTTCGGAGTATTCCGTCTTTAAGGTCGTAACGTATTCGCCCGTACCGTAGAGAATCGCTCTGTATTCGTTTTCGGCATTCGATCCTTTTTCAAAAGCCACTTCGTATTTCAAAACTTCTTCCAAATTCGCGGCGCTACTTGCCGTCGTGTCAAGGTGCCAATTTTCGTTAAAAGAAACCCGATTATTCGTCGTGACGCAAGAGGTTAAAAGCATTGCGCCGAGCGCAATCGCGCCCATGGATAAAAACTTCTTTTTCATACTTCTCCCTAACGGAAATTCCGTATTTTCTTTGATAAAACGGGGAAAACTACCCCGAACATTACTATTATACCACATATTTTCGATTTTGTAAAAACAAATTAGAACTTTCCTAAAAAAACTTGTGAAAAAAAACTGAAATTTTTGTATAGGATATGTTATAATAGTAAGGAAGATGGAAAAAAGGAGCTAAACCCATGAATTTCGTATTAAACGCTTACACGCTATCCGAATGTATGGACGTAATGGCGGATTACGTGGAAAAATATGAATTGGAAGGTCGCAAGAATATTATTTTTTGCGAAGACCGCTTGACGTTGATTGCTGAACGCGCGTTGACGCGTCGCATGGGCGGTACTTTCTTTTCTTCCGTCACGACGTTTGCGCGGTTTTTGCAATCGGACGAAAAAATTATTTCAAAACAAGGCTCTGTAATGGCGATCGGCGGGATCATGGCAACGCTTCAACGCCAAAAAGCTTTGAAATGCTTTACGTCGGTCACGGCGATTGAAAACAGCGCGCGGTGCGTATACGAGACGATCGCGCAACTTTCCGCTTCCGAAGTCACGCCCGATACTTTACAGGAAAGCGCCGTTTTGCTTCCTAACGACGTTTTAAAGGACAAGGTATGCGATCTTGCGCTAATTTATCGGGAGTATACCGCGTTTTTACAAGAGAAAGGTTATTTGGACGAGAGTAAATATTTGGCACTATTACCCGAACGAATTCGCGCGGAAAAGAGCTTACACGGCGCGAACGTATTCTTTTTAGCATTTTCGTCCTTTACGTCGCAAGCCATGCAATCCGTTCGCGCGGCGATTGAAAAGGCGACTGACGTTATCGGCATTTTTTGCGGTGGACAAGAGGAAATCTACACCAACGACGCAAGAGATCTTTTTTACCGCGTTTGCAAAGAATATGGCAGAACGGAATTTTTAAATCTCGGCGCGCCGATCGGTGGCGATGCGGAAATTTTACGAAAAGGCTTATACCATTTGGAAAGTTTGCGCGGCGAAAAAACGCTTACGGACGGGATTCGTTTATTCGAAGGGAAAGACGCGAACGAAGAAGTGGAATATATTGCCGTGCAAATCAAAAAACTGCTTGATCAAAAGAAATTGCGTTATCGTGATTTTGCCGTCTTAATTCCCGATACGAACGTCTATTCTATGCCCATCCGAAGGACTTTCAAAGAATACGGAATTCCCTTCTTTTTCGACGAGAAAAAGTCGCTGAAAAAACACCCTTTGAGCGAGTTTATTCTTTCGGCGTTAGAAACGGTACGGGAAAGGTTTTCCGCGCAATCGGTACAGTCGCTTACCCAAAACTATTTCTTCGGTGAAAGTGACGAATACCGCAATTATTTACTCAAATTCGCCAATTATAGAGGGGGCGCATTGAAACCGTTGCGCGAAAACGATATCTTTGATATGCGGGCGGTGGAAGACGGGAGATCGCGCTTTCATAAGGCGACGAAAAACATCAAACGACGGGGGTATGGTCGAGAGTTTTGTAATGCGATCCGCGTTTTGATGGAAGATTTTCAAGTGGAAAAAAGCTTGGAAAAGTTAAAGGAAGAATTGGACGACGTTGCGTATCAAGGATATTTATCGCAAATTTTCGTAGCTCTTCAAAAAGTGTTAGCGGAAGCGGAACTTTTAACGTCCGATCGAGAGATGAGCGTTGCCGAATTTCAAGGTATTTTATCGGAAGGCTTGAACGCGACCGAGCTTTCGCTCATTCCTTTGAAAACGGACGCCGTATTTATCGGTGATATTTCCGCAAGCCGAATTGAAAAGATAGAAGTCTTATTTGTGGCGGGTATGACGGAAGACGTACCGAGAAACACTGAAGATACTGCGCTCGTTTCCGATAAAGAAATCGAAAGGCTTGGCGAAGTTAAGACGAAAATTGAACCGACGGTTGCGCAGGTCAATTTAAGAACGAGAGAGAGCATGTCGCTCAATCTTTGCGCTTTTATCGACCGTTTATATCTTTCTTATCCGTTGGGTTCGGACGGTAAAACGCCTGCGCTTAGCGAAACGTTGCGCTACGTAAAAGGATTGTTTAAAACGAGAAACGGCGAACTCAAAGTAGAACGTGGCTTAAGCGACGAAGATTTCGTTTATTGCTGTAGCGCGGAGCTTCCCGCTATTCGTAGAAGATTCGTGGAACGGGATCTTTTCCATACCGCAAAGTTGGATACCCGTCGCGGGTTATCAGTTGCGGAAGCGTTGTACCGTCTAGGTAAAGGCGATGGAATCGATAGCGTTCGTGGGGGGCAGGTATCGATTGAACGGGGTGGAGAACTGTTTTTTCACGACGGAAGAATTTCGCCGACCACCTTGGAAACATATTTTAATTGTCCCTTTAAAAACTTCCTTTCGCAAGGTTTAAGAGTCAAAGAACGGGAAGAAACGCTCGTTTTGGCGTTAGATACGGGAAATTTCGTACACGCGATCTTGGAAAAACTTACGGCAAATATTGAAAATTTAGCGACGGAATCGGATGCGAAAGCGTTTGCGAGAACGGTGGGAGAAGAATTGCTGAAAAATCCGTTATACACGGCGCAGGCAGATACGGCTTCGGGAAAATATTCGGCGGAATCCTTGTTAAGAGAAGGGGAAACGGTCGCCACTGCCGTTTATCGTCAGATCAAAGGTTCGGCGTTTAAAGTGTTTGGGATCGAGAAAAAGATCTCGTCCGCCGAGTTCCACGGTAAGATCGATCGAATGGACGTTACCGATAAATACGTGCGGATTGTGGACTATAAAACGGGCGCGGTGAAAGCGGAAGCCGAAGACTACTACACGGGCAGAAAAATTCAAATTCAGCTATACATGTCCGAAGTGAAAGGAGATTTGATCCCTGCAGGGGTATTCTATTTCCCTGCGAAAGTGGAATATAAAAGCGAATCGGACGCAGGGGGCAGATACCGTATGCTCGGTTACGTGAACGGCGATCTCGACGCGTTACGCGCAGGGGATACGAATTTGCAAGAAGGGGAAATGAGCGAGTTTTTCGAAGCGCGCTTAGATGAAAATAAGAAGCTTGAAAAGGTCATGGATCAAGAGTCTTTCGAGCGTTTTTTGTCCTACTCGACGGCGATTGCAAGACAGGCGAGAAAGGAGCTTAAAGACGGGTTCGTTGCGCCGACGCCGTACGACGGAGCGTGCGCGTATTGCGCTTACGGTGGGGCTTGCGGTCGAAATTGCGAGAAGAAAGCGCGGAAAGAAACGAACGTGAAACCGCAAAAAATCGCGGATATCATGGCGGATTTTGATGGCGCGGAGATTACGAACAAGGAGAGCGAAGAATGAATTACACGAGCGAACAACTATCGGCGATCGACGCGAAAGGAAAAGTGATCGTATCGGCGTCCGCGGGTAGCGGTAAGACGGCGGTCATGATCGAAAAAATCATTCGGCTCATTCTTTCGGGCGTACCCGTGAGCGAGATCCTTGCCGTAACGTTTACGAAAAAAGCGGCGTCGCAAATGAAAGACAAGCTGAAAAAGAAACTGATCGAAGTCGTCAACGATCCGAAAACGGACGGGGACAAACGCGCATTTTTGAAAAAGCAATTAAACGAAGTGGCGACGGCAGACATTTCGACGATCCACGCGTTTTGTTCAAAATTTATCAAAACCCACTTTTTCGAAGCGGACGTATCTTCGGATTTTAAAATCATTTCGGGCGACGACGCGGAAAGTACGGTACTGAAAAATAAAGCGTTAGATAAGATCTTTGAAGAATCGTACGAAAAGGATGAAAACGGTGAATTTTTCAAGCTCCTTTCGGTGTATTATCGAAAAAAGAGCGACGCGAATTTGAGAGAAATTATTCTCGGATTGTACGGCGGACTGCGCGATCACGCCGATTATAAGAGTATATTGGCGCGGTCGGGGGAATACGACGACGGGGCGTTCGATCGAGTTTGTGAACGGTTGTTTGCGTTGTTGCAAAAGAAATGTCGATACTACGCGTCCATGGCGGAAGATTTCGTTGGGTATTTTGAATCCAACGACGGCGAACCGTCGGCAAAACAGGCGAAAGAATTCGCGCAAGCTTTTTACGAGATTGCGAACGCGCCCGACTATTTCACGGCGATTAAGTTAGGGAAAGCGACCTTTTCCAGAAAAGAACCGACGAAAAAACGTCCGAAAGAATACGTCGAAACACTCGATAGAATGCTCTTGCTTCGCGATAAGAAATATGCGGGATTGTTCAAGGAATTTTTGAAAATCGGGACGTACGAAGAAGAACGCAAAGCCTTTTATCAAGCCGGCGAGTACGCCAAAGCGTTGGCAAAGTTTTTGCTTCAATTCGACGAGGAGTATACGCTCGTAAAACGGGAACGGAACGCGCTCGACTATAACGACTTGGAACATATAGCCCTGTCCCTACTTTCCAATCCGCGTATCCAAGAAGAAACGAGAGCGCGCTACAAGCACGTATTCGTGGACGAATACCAAGACGTCAATCCCGTGCAAGAATCGTTGATTGAAGCGTTGGGTGGTGAGAACGTGTTTTTGGTCGGCGATATCAAACAGGCAATCTACGGCTTTCGGGGTAGTAAATCGAAATATTTTAGCGAAAAACAAGCGAAATACTCGACCACGGGTGGCTTGTCTTTGAAATTGACGAAAAATTTCAGAAGTAGCGATCAAGTGCTCGACGCGATTAACGAACAGTTTTGTACGATTATGACGAACGATACGTCTTCGGTTTCTTACGCAAGTTCGTCGGTTATGGAAAAAGGTGGCGGATATCCCAAAGATAGCGGGAAAGTGGTTGCGCACGTTTTGGATACGGCGGAATCGCTTGAAGAAGAAAAGGCGTTGGCGCAAGCGGAGCGGGAGCGCGCGTTATCTTTGTATTCGGTGCGCGACGTATACGGAAAAGAACGGCAAGCGGAACGGGAAACGAAACTGAAAACGGCGAAAAAGATCAAAGCGATTATCGACGAAGAAGTGGGTTCGCTTTTCTTTGACGTAGAACTTGGAAAAGAACGTCCGATCACCTATTCGGATATCGTAATTTTAACGAGAAAGACGACGGGCGGAATACGGGATATCGCGGTCGATCTTTCCGATTTGGGCGTACCTGTGACGAGCGTTGCGGCGGTCAATATTTGCGATTACGCGGAAGTGAAAACGCTGATTGATATTTTGAAACTTTTAGATAACGAACGGCAGGACGTACCGCTCGTATCGGCGTTGCTCTCGTCCATGGGTGGCTTGAATGCGGACGACCTTGCGGAAATTCGTTTGGCGTATCCGAAAGAGAAATATTTCCGCGACGCCTGCGCGCGTTACGCAAACGAACAAACGGGACGGCTTACGGGGAAACTTCTCCGCTTCTACGCCTTTTATAAAAAGTTGCGTACCCTTGCGACGGTTGCGCCCGTTGGAGAAGTACTTGGCGAACTGCTTTCTTCCACGAGAATGGAAGCGGAGATTTTGGCGCGTGAGAACGGAGTTGCCTGTTTAAATAGAGTCCGTCGTTTCGTTGCGGAGAGTACGCAAGGCGAAGCGATGAATTTGCACGAGTTCTTGGATCGATTAAAAAATCTCGACTATAAGATTCTTTACGCGGAAAACGGTGGGGAAAATTCGGTGCAAATCGTGACTATGCACTCGTCGAAAGGTCTTGAATATCCCGTGGTTATCGTCAACGCGACGGAAAAATTCCGTAAGACGGATAGTGCCGAAGTCGTGTTAGAAGAAGAGTTTGGTTTGGCGCCAAAATCGTACGACGGGGAAAAAATGACCTGTCGAAGTACTCTTTTAAGGAAACTTTTTAGCGATCGAAAATCGGCGGACGAAATCGGCGACGAGCTCAATTTATATTACGTAGCTATGACGCGCGCAAAGCATACCTTGCATCTCGTTTACAAATCCGTGCCTGAACTTTGCGACGTTGCCTACGCCGGTTCGTTTGCAGAGTTGACTGATTTTTCGGTCTGGGAAAAATATTTACGCTACGGCGTCGAAGAACCGATTGAAAAACAAAATAGAGAAGCGGAAGGCGGGCTTTTCGACGAAGAATTGACGGAAAGAATCATGTCGGCTTATCAAAAAGAATACGCCTATGCGGGGCTTGACAATTTGCCTGTAAAAAGTTCGGCTACGTCGTTGCTCCGTTACGACGCGGAAAGTGACGCCGCGGAAAGAGCCGTACCACTCTTTGACGATCGAGAAGACGAACGGGAAAACGTAGAAGAAAATACTTCCTTTAGAAAGGGAAAAACGGGAATCGATCGTGGACTTGCCTATCACGCATTTTTGGAAAAATTTGATTTTTCTTTGCTTTTGGATGGGGCAGGTACGAGTTCTTCACTCCGTTCCATCGTAGAAAGTTCTTTGGCGAAAGATCGAGAAGAAGGGCTACTGTCTGCGGACGAGTTGGCGCTTTTAGACGTGGAAAAACTTGTGGAAATTTTACAAAACCCTATCTTTTCGTCCTTGAACGGAATGACGCTTTATAAGGAGCAACAGTTCTTGGTCAGTTTGCCGTTAAAGGATGTGCCGAGCCTTTTACAAAGTTTAGAAAATGCGGAAAAGGTATTCGACGAAGAAATTTTATTCCAAGGCGCGATCGATCTTTTGGCTGTCGGGGCAAACGGCGACGCGCGCGTGATCGACTACAAATATTCGGTCAAGGATGCGGAAACGCTGAAAGCAACCTATGCGCCACAGCTTGACCTTTACAAAAAAGCGGTGGCGAAGATTTTGAAAATCGATTCGTCCAAGATTCGTTGTACCATCGTCAATTTATATAAAGGTTTTGAAATCGATTTACCGTAATTGTAAATTATAAAAAATCCGACAAAATACGACGAAACTCCCCGCTTAACGGCGGGGAGTTTTGGCTATAATCGCAAAAGACGTTTTTTTGGAGTGTGAAAAATGGATTTTTTGCGATTAACTTTTTCTTACGAACAATTGTCCGTATTGTGCTTGATTTTACTTTGTTTTTGCCTTTTTTTTGTGGGACTACTTTGCTTTTTTTACGCGCGTTCTCAAAGGAAACGCCGATTGGAACGGTTTGAAAAACGTAGGCGAGAGTTTACGTATACCTTGCCCGACCGTGAGAACGCATTCGTGCGCGACCGTTTGAAAGGTGAGCTCCGTAGCGCGGAAGAAACGAAAAAGACGAACGTAGCCGTGCCTTTGAAATCTCTGGATTTACGTTTGGATTATACCCGTAAAACGATTTCCAAGCTCAAAGCGGAAAACTTATCTCCCGCCGACCGTTTAGAAGTAAATCGAATTTCCAAAACGGTGACGTTCTACGCGCTTAAAAACGCGTTAGATCCAACGGAGACTCGTTGCTTAAACGATTGTTTTGGGCGGTTATTGAAGTTGTGCGCGAAATATTTCGTGTAAAACGATTGAAATACTTCGCAAAAGTTTGTCGAAGTTGCGTTTTTTCTTGGTCACGTACGAATAAGTACGCTCCCTGCGAAAAATCCGCGTTCTCCTGCTTTTGCTCGCATTTGAATCGTTTTACTTCGGGGCAACGGGCTTGGTCGCTAAATCAACCACTG
Source organism: Clostridia bacterium (assembly GCA_017453165.1). Taxonomy (GTDB): domain Bacteria; phylum Bacillota; class Clostridia; order Christensenellales; family Borkfalkiaceae; genus Scatosoma. Next base: position 11,412 of record JAFTKR010000044.1, read on the forward strand.
TCATTGCGAACGAGCGTTAGCAATCGGACGACGAAATTAAGAGCTTTGATTGAAAAAGGGTGGTAAGGACAGGGTGAATCGAATGAGTTCGCCCCGTCCGATTTTTTCTTTCAATAACTTTCTTGAAACGCTTTGTTCTTCCGTTTTCGACCATTCGCCGATAGGATAAGGAACGGGTTTTAAGATCGCGACGTCGCTTATCCCGTCAATGGCGCAAACGGGATATTTCTTCTTTCCTACGATTAGTTTCGTAACCGTAATTCCTTCTGCTAAAACGCCGTCAAGCCTACCCAAGTATCTGCCTTCGTTGGAATAGACGGGTAAAAACGGGGCGAGTCTTACGCATTGATTGGGGATTGCAGTGCGTAAATTTTTGAAATAAATTCCCCCTGTCTTTTCGTCGATTCGTTCCATTTGCGACATTGGTATATGTACGGTTTTTTCGTCGTCGATGGAGCATAAAAGATATTTCACGATTCCTGTTTTTTTTGAAACGTATACTCCCACGCAAACCCCGCGTTTCTCGTAGCCGTATTCGCCGTTTCTCTTCCGTTTTACGTATATTTCTTTTTGAAAAAACATATTCTTCTCCTATCGGTAATTTGTTTATGCAGTAGCATTATAAGCGATTTCCCTCCTTTGTTTTTTGACGGATTTTCTCGTTTTTCGGTTTTTTTTGACGGAACTTTTACGGCTAAAAGATTTTTTTTGTGTAAAATAGATAAAATCTTTTATTAGTGCCCGTCAAAACCTTGACAAATCCCCTTTTTTTCGGTATAATCATAGAAAATAAAATCGATAATTTCGATTAAATAGGCTCGTTTAATCGAAAAACAAATTTGTATATGGAGTAAAAAAGATGATAGAACGGAATAAGCATAGTAATTTATTAGAATTTGAGCAATACGAATATAATTTGCAGGACGTAGCCGAACCGCATTTGCATCGAGAGATTTACCCGTATGACGAAGTACCGAAAACGGTATTCAATCATAGACGGGTTCCCCTTGACATGCCTGAAAATATTTGGATCACGGACACAACGTTTCGCGACGGACAGCAATCGCGCGCGCCGTACACGGCAAAACAAATCGTAGATTTATATAAATTGTTGGCAAGACTTGGCGGAGAGAAGGGGATCATACGGCAAAGCGAATTTTTCGTCTACACAAAAAAGGACAGAAAGGCGCTGGAAGAATGTATGTCGCTCGGATATAAATTTCCGGAAATTACGACGTGGATTCGCGCGAAGAAAGAAGACTTTGCGCTCGTACACGATATTGGAATTAAAGAAACGGGAATTTTGGTCAGTTGTTCAGATTACCATATTTTCAAGAAATTGAATATGACGAGAAGACAAGCGTACGACCATTATCTTGGCGTTGTAAAAGATGCGTTTGAAGCGGGGATTAGCCCTAGATGTCATTTAGAAGATTTGACGAGAGCGGATTTCTACGGTTTCGTCGTACCGTTTGTCAACGAACTTACGGAACTTTCCCGCGTAACGGGGATTCCCGTGAAGATCCGTATGTGCGATACGATGGGTTACGGCGTACCTTTCCCCGGCGCGGCGCTTCCAAGAAGCGTGCCTGGGATCGTTTACGGCTTACATCATTATTCGGACGTAACGAGCGAGATGCTGGAATGGCACGGTCATAACGATTTTTACATGGGGGTTGCGAATGCAGTAAGCGCGTGGTTGTACGGCGCTTCGGGCGTAAACTGTTCGCTACTTGGAATCGGGGAGCGGACGGGTAACGTACCGCTTGAAGCCATGGTAATGCAGTACGCATCCCTTCGCGGAACGCTCGACGGTATGGATCCGACGGCGATTACGGAGATAGCGGAATATTTCAAGAACGAGATGGGGTATGAGATTCCGCCCATGACGCCGTTCGTTGGCGACGCGTTCAACTTGACGAGAGCGGGGATTCACGCCGACGGCATGATGAAGGACGCGGAGATCTACAATATCTTCGATACGGAAAAACTTTTGAATCGTCCTGCGTCGGTATCGATTTCAAATACGTCGGGACTTGCTGGGATTGCGTATTGGATCAACACGAAATATAAACTCAAAGAAGAACACATGGTCACGAAACAGGATTGGTTGGTGGTAGAAATGAAAAAGCGAATCGACGAACTGTATGCGGACGGTAGAACGACGGTCATGGGCGACGACGAGTTAAACGCAATGGTAGCGGATCTGAAAGGTGACGGTCGTTGTCGAATCAATTGGTTTCAGTTATAAGGAGTAAATGCGAAAATGGGATATACGATCGCGCAAAAAATTATAAAAGATCATTTGCTATATGGAGAAATGATAAAGGGGCGGGAGATCGGTTTGAGAATCGATCAAACGTTAACGCAAGACGCCACGGGTACGATGGCGTATTTGCAGTTTGAAGCGATGGGGATCGATCGGGTAAAGACCGAACTCTCCGTAGCTTATATCGATCACAACACGTTGCAAGCAGGGTTTGAGAACGCCGACGATCACCGCTATATTCAAACGGTGGCGAAAAAACACGGGATTCGCTTTTCTCGTCCAGGGAACGGGATTTGTCACCAAGTCCATTTAGAGCGGTTTTCTCGGCCGGGGAAAACGTTAATCGGCTCGGATAGCCATACCCCTACGGCAGGTGGGATCGGTATGCTCGGCTTTGGCGCGGGTGGCTTGGACGTCGCCGTCGCGATGGGCGGTGGCGCGTACTACATAACCATGCCGAGAATAATCCGCGTAAAACTCACGGGGCGTTTGCCCGATTACGTCAGCGCGAAAGACGTCATCTTGGAAGTCTTGAAAAAGTTAACCGTCAAAGGTGGCGTCGGCGCAGTGATCGAGTACGCAGGGGAAGGGGTGAAGACTTTATCCGTACCCCAACGCGCCACGATTACGAACATGGGCGCGGAGCTTGGCGCAACGAGTTCGATTTTCCCGTCCGACGAAGTGACGAAAGAATTTTTAAAGGCGCAAGGTCGGGAAGAAGATTACGTGGAACTTTTTGCTGATACGGACGCAACTTACGACGAAGAATATACCGTCGATTTGAGTACGCTCGTACCCCTTACGGCTTGTCCGCATAGCCCCGATAACGTAAAACCCGTTTCTTCTCTTTCGGGAACGGCGATCAACCAAGTTTGTATCGGTTCTTGTACCAATTCGTCTATGCTCGATTTATTGACGGTGGCGAAAATGCTCAAAGGAAAAACGGTACATCCGAACGTCAGTTTATCCATTTCACCAGGCTCGAAACAGGTGTATACCATGCTCGCGGAGTGTGGCGCGCTTGCCGATTTGATCTCGGCGGGGGCAAGAATCTTGGAATGCGCGTGCGGGCCTTGTATCGGAATGGGTTTTTCACCGCAGTCGGCAGGGGTGAGTTTGCGTACCTTTAATCGTAATTTCCTTGCCCGTAGCGGAACGAAAGACGCGAGCGTGTATCTCGTTTCCCCCGAAACGGCGGCGGCGTCCGCCATCGCAGGCGTATTTACCGATCCGACCACGCTTGGTCAAGCGCCGAAGATCGAACTCCCTACGAAATATCTTTTGAACGATAACTTAATAGAATTGCCTGCAGAGCCAGAACGGATGGGGCAGGTATGCGTTGAACGCGGTCCGAACATCAAACCCATCCCCGTAGGGAAAGCGCCTGAAAAGGATTTGAGAACGACGCTCGTTTTAAAGGTGGGCGACGATATCACGACCGACCATATCATGCCGGCAGGTACGAAAGTTTTGCCCTATCGCTCCAACGTGCCGAAGCTTTCGGAGTTTTGTTTTACCGTTTGCGATCCCGCGTTCCCTGAACGCGCAAAGTCGCTTGGCGGTGGGGTGATTTTAGGCGGAGCGAATTACGGTCAAGGCTCTTCTCGGGAACACGCCGCGCTCGTGCCGTTATACTTGGGAATTAAGGCGGTCGTAGCGAAAAGTTTCGCAAGAATCCACGTCGCGAATTTGATCAATTTCGGAATCGCGCCCATGACCTTAGAAAATGCGGACGATTACGATCGATTCTCACAAGGCGACGGATTGGAGATCGTAGACTTTGCGGAAGCGATTCGCTCGAAAGAACGGGTAGAGATTATCAATACGAACACAGGCGCGAAAGCGAACGCAAGATTAACGCTCTCCGCGCGCCAAAGAGAAATTTTGCTTGCAGGCGGACTTCTCAATTATACTCGATTAAAAAAGGATTAAAAGGAAATGCAAAATTACGATAAAAATTTAGAATTGGCTTGCGAAAAATTTCGTAAGATTTTAGAAGAACAGTTGGTTCGGGTAGAGAATATGAAATCGCAAGGCGATTTCGTGGACTATAAAAGTTTGGACGTTTTGAAAATCGGCGTATGCGGTGGTGACGGGATCGGTCCCGTCATTACGTCGCAGGCCCGTCGGGTACTTGAATTTATCCTTGCCGACCTTGTAAAGGCGGGAAAAGTCGAATTCGTGGATATCGAAGGCTTGACGATTGAAAACCGTATCGCGAAAGGCAAAGCGATTCCCGACGACGTGATGGACGCGCTCAAAGCCTGTCATATCATTTTGAAAGGTCCGACGACGACTCCGCAAAAGGGAAGCGGAATGCCGAATATCGAATCGGCGAACGTCGCGATGCGGAAAGCGCTCGACTTGTTCGCGAATATCCGTCCCGTCAAAGTCCCCGAAGAAGGGATCAATTGGACGATTTTCCGCGAGAACACGGAAGGCGGTTACGCCGTAGGTTCTTCGGGTTTTAACGTTACGGACGATTTGGCGGTGGATTTCACGATCACGACCAAGCAAGGCTCGGATCGGATAGCAAGGCTTGCGTACGATTACGCGAGAAAGAACGGCTTGAACCGCGTTTCTCTCGTCACCAAAGCCAACGTCATTAAAACGACGGACGGGAATTTCTTGGAAGACTGCCACAAAGTCGCGGATCTCTACCCCGAAATCGTGACGGACGAATGGTACGCGGATATCATGACGGCAAAACTCGTCGATCCGAAACGCAGAAAAGATTTCAAAGTGTTATTGCTCCCGAATTTATACGGCGATATTATTTCGGACGAAGCGGCGGAATTCCAAGGCGGTGTCGGCACGGCAGGTTGCGCGAATATCGGGAAGAAGTACGCCATGTTTGAAGCGATTCACGGCTCTGCGCCGAGAATGGTAACGGAAGGCAGAGCAAAATACGCCGATCCCTGTTCCATGCTCCGCGCTTGCGTGATGCTCCTTTCGCATATCGGCTTACAAGACCGCGCCGACAAACTCGAACGCGCGCTGGATATTTGTTCGTTTGAAGAAAAGAAATACGTGATCACGGGCAGAGCCACGGGCGCGACCTGCGCCGAGTTCGGCGATTACGTCATGACGACCTTGCAAAAATTATCATGAAATTTAATATGAGTCAAGGGGCTATGCTCCTTGTGGGGCGCAGGGGTGAAACCCCGCATAATTATGGACTCTAAAAAGAAAGCTTTGCTTTCGTCTTATGTCGTTAGACATTTTCTACTGTCATTGCGAGCAAGCCGTAGGCGAAGCGTGGCAATCTCCCCACGTATAACAGTGAAAAGTGAATAAGTAATCTTTAG
>JAFTKR010000045.1 GCA_017453165.1 Clostridia bacterium
CAGGTTAGAGAATGAAATCAACCATTTATACGATAAGCTGACCAAAGCGTTAAAGGAAGAAAACGAACGACTTCGCGCCGAAAACGAAATTTTGAAAGGGAAGAAAGAGTGTTAATCAAATCCAAAAAAGAGTGAGTATTTTTACTTGCTCTTTTTTTTTGAAAAATTTGTGAAAACGGGGAAAATTCTTTGCAAATACTTGACTTTCAAGGGGGGACTGCCATATAATAAAAAATGGTAATATATTTCGTTGCAAAGGAGTAGCGTATGGTAAAGACGTTATTAAAAAGCGTAAGACAGTATAAAAAACCGTCGATTATTACGCCTATTTTTATGTTGATCGAAGCCTTTTGCGAGTGTTTGATGCCCTTTTTAATGTCGCAAATGATCAACGAAGACGCGCTTGCTTCAAGCGGGGCAATGTCGCATATTTTAAAATACGGCTTGATTTTGGTTTTATTGGCGGGGATATCCCTTACGAGCGGTGCGTTGGCTGGTAAATTTGCGGCGCAAGCGAGTTGTGGTTTCGCGACCAATCTTCGCCACGATTTATTCTATAAAGTGCAAAAATTTTCGTTTGCGAACGTGGATAAATTCTCCACGTCTTCGCTCGTTACCCGTTTGACGACGGACGTAACCAACGTGCAAATGGCGTATCAAATGAGCCTTCGGATCGCGATCCGCGTTCCCTTGCAATTCTTGTTTGCCATCATTATGAGTTTTTCTATCAACGCGTCGTTGGCTTGGATCTTCGTTGTGATCGTACCCATTTTGTTCGGATTCTTGTTCTCGATCGTAAGAGTGGTAATGCCTTTCTTCCGCAGAATCTTTAAAAAGTACGACGCGCTCAACAATTCCGTGCAGGAAAACGTCGGCGGGATCCGAGTCGTCAAATCGTTCGTACGGGAAGATTACGAAAAGGAGAAGTTCAATAAGGCGGCGGAAGAAGTTCGTAACGACTTCACCCGCGCAGAAAAAATTATCGCTTTGAATTCGCCGATTATGACCTTGTTCGTCAATATGGCGGCGACGGTGATCGCCTATCTCGGCTCGAAAGCCATTATTGATTCGGGTACGCTTTCGGGCGCGTTCGTGCCGACCGAACTCTCCGCGCTCATCACTTACGGGATTCAAGTCCTGTCCGCGTGTATGATGTTCTCTATGGTTTTCGTCATGATGACGATGTCGGTGGAAGCAGGACGACGGATTAGCGAAGTCTTGAAAGAAGAAGTGGATATCGTAAGCCCTGAAAACGGGATCAAGGTGGTAAAAGACGGTTCGATTCGTTTTGAAAACGTCAATTTCAAATACTCGAAAGAGGCGAACAAGTACGCTCTTTCCGATATCGATTTGGAAATTGAAGCAGGTCAAACGATCGGCGTGCTCGGCGGTACGGGTTCGTCGAAAACCACGCTCATTCAGCTTATTCCCCGTTTATACGACGCGACGGAGGGGCGAGTGCTTGTCGGTGGCGTGGACGTAAAGGACTACGATTTGGACGTATTAAGACGGGAAGTTTCGGTCGTTTTGCAAAAGAACGTGCTTTTTTCAGGTACGATAAAAGAGAATTTGCGTTGGGGGGACGAGAACGCTAAGGACGAAGATCTCGTTCGGGTTTGCAAGTTGGCGCAAGCGGACGAATTTATCCGCTCTTTCCCCGACGGTTACGATACGTATATCGAACAGGGTGGTACGAACGTTTCGGGCGGACAAAAACAACGACTCTGTATCGCGAGAGCCTTGCTCCGTAAGCCAAAAATCTTAATTTTGGACGACTCGACGAGCGCGGTGGACATGAAGACGGACGCGCTCATTCGCAGGGCGTTCGAGGAGGAGATTCCCGACACCACGAAAATTATTATTGCGCAACGGGTAGCGTCGGTGGAACACGCGGATAAGATTATTATTTTAGACGGTGGAAAGATCGTCGCGTTCGGCAACCACGCCGAACTTTTGGAAACGAGCGAAATTTATCGCGAAATTTACGACGCGCAAACGAAAAGCCGTTCGGTAGAAGAAAAGAAGGGGGAAAAGGACCATGAGTGAAACGAAAACTTCGCAACCTACGCCCCAAACTCCCCATTCTTCGCAATCGAATTATCGCCCCATGGGTAGACCGATGCGTGGCGGACGGGGGATGCCCGTACCTAAAGGCGCGATTAAAAAAGGCACGTTCCCCAGACTTATCAAAATGCTTTTCAAGCATTATAAATGGTATTTGGTCGTAGCGCTTATTTGTATCGTTATCAACGCCACGGTAAATCTTGTTTCGTCGGTATTTTTACAAAGTTTGATCGACGACGTAATTCCTGCAGGGGTAGCGAACGGATTTGAAAGCGTAGCGGAAAAACTACTCGGTATGACGCTTGCCATGGCAGGCTGGTACGCAGTGATCGTCGTTGCGTCGTTTGCCTATAACCGTATCATGGCGGTGGTCACGCAAGGGATGCTTTGCCAACTTCGGAAAGATATGTTCGCGAAGATGCAGAGTTTACCGATCAAGTATTTCGACACTCACGCGCACGGCGAGATCATGAGCGCGTACACCAACGATACCGACACCGTTCGGCAACTCATTGGACAGTCGATCCCGACTTTGATTTCAAGTACGTTTACTTTGCTCTTTTCGGTTGCGCTCATGCTTTGGTACAGCCTTTGGTTGTCGTTGATCGTAGCGGTGGCGACGATCGTGATGTCCTTCATTATTAAAAAAATCGGCGGTGGTAGCGCGAAATACATGGTAGAAAGACAACGCTCTCTCGCCGTGGAAGAAGGGTTCGTGGAAGAGATGATGAAAGGGCAAAAAGTCGTCAAAGTCTTTACCTACGAAGATCGCGCGAAAGTCGATTTCGATAAATATAACGATAAACTCTATCAAGATAGCGTACGCGCGAACACGTACGGTAACATTCTTGGTCCGATTCTTGGCAACGTCGGGAATTTTAATTACGTAATCTTGACGATCGTCGGCGGATTGTTGTTAGTTTCTAAACTTCCAAACGTAGGGTTAAGCAGTATTTTTCAAGGCATAGGCGTGATGGAAGCGGGGATTATCGTCGCCTTTTTGGGTATGTCGAAAGGGTTTGCGCAAACGGTGAACCAAATGTCCCAACAAGTTTCCATGATCGCAATGGGCTTGGCTGGCGCGAGCCGAGTGTTCACCGTCATGGACGAAGAACCGGAAAAGGACGAAGGGTACGTCACGCTCGTGAACGCAAAACGGAACGCGGACGGAAGTTTGACGGAAACGCAGGAACGGACGGGACTTTGGGCTTGGAAACATTACCATAAATCGGACGATACGACGACGTATATCGAACTCAAAGGGGATATCGTCATGGAGAACGTGGACTTTGGGTACGTGCCCGAAAAGCAAGTCTTGACCGACGTATCTCTCTACGCAAAACCCGGTCAAAAGATCGCGTTCGTTGGCGCGACGGGTGCAGGCAAAACGACGATTACCAACCTCATCAATCGGTTCTACGATATCGGCGACGGGAAAATCCGTTACGACGGAATCAATATCAATAAGATCAAAAAGGACGATTTGCGCCGTTCGCTTGGCGTCGTTTTACAGGACGTAAACCTGTTTACGGGTACGGTTATGGACAATATTCGTTACGGTAGATTGGACGCGTCGGACGCAGAGTGTATCGCGGCGGCGAAACTTTCCAACGCGCACGATTTCATTTCCAGACTTCCGAACGGTTACGAAACGGTTTTGACGAACAACGGTTCTAACCTTTCGCAAGGGCAACGCCAACTTCTTTCGATCGCGCGGGCGGCGGTTGCCGATCCTCCCGTCATGATCTTGGACGAAGCGACTTCTTCCATCGATACGCGTACCGAAGCGCTCGTTACTGACGGCATGGATAAACTCATGCAAGGTAGAACGGTCTTTGTAATCGCGCACAGACTTTCAACCGTTCGTAACTCCGACGCGATCATGGTCCTTGACCACGGCAAAATCATAGAGCGTGGCACGCACGAGCAGTTGATCGAGCAGGGTGGGGTGTATTATCAGTTGTATACGGGCGCCTTCGAGTTGGAGTAAAACACGTATATACTTCGCAATACTTCGTCAAACTTGCGTTTTTCCTAGCTCGTTTACGCATAGTAAACTCCCGTCGGAAAATCCGCGTTTTCCTGCTTTTGCTCGTATCTCCGCGTTTTACTTCGGGATAACAAGTTTGGGTAGGGAAATGCTCGCTTTCCTTGTCTTGCTTGCATTTGAATCGTTTTTGCTCTTTTGAATTGTCTTGCTCGTATCTCCGCGTTTTACTTCGGGATAACAGGCTTGGGTAGGGAAATGCTCGCTTTCCTTGTCTTGCTTGCATTTGAATCGTTTTTGCTCGCTTTGAATTGTCTTGCTCGTATCTCCGCGTTTTACCTGCGTTGAACGGCTTGAGAAAAGGTCAAGGGAATTATTCCCTTGCGTGGTGTGGAGCAGAGCTCCACGAAAAAAGTGGACTCAAAAAAGAAAGCTTTGCTTTCGTCCACGACGTCGGGCGTAAATGCGACGAATCGTCGCTTCCTATACAAAAATCTATTCTAAAAATTCAATAACTCCCCTTTCAAATCCTTGACAGGGGAGCTTATTTATGCTATCATATTAAAAATTCAATATCGCTATACGAAAATCGTAGGAGACGAACGGAATCGTTCGACCGAAGGAGTAAATCTCTCAGGTGACCGTAAGGTTAAAGACTGCGATTGGATTGGCACTCCGGAGAATCTTGCTTAGAGCAAGTGCCGAAGGGGCAAGGCGTGTTCGCTAATCTCTCAGGCAAAAGGACAGAGTTGTTTTATCTCACCAATCGTGAGAATATTTTTCTATCGAAAATCAACGGAGTGACTGGAGCTATGGTCGCTCTTTTTTTTGTTGTGAATAATAAGTTTCAAGTGTTTCATCACTTGAAAAGGAGAAAAAGCAGTATGGAGCAAATTTTACAGATAATCGAAAGTGTGAACAGCGCGATTAACGGTGTCGTTTGGGGATTGCCTATGATCGTACTCATTCTCGGTACGGGCATTTTATTGACCGTGCGAACGAAATTATTGCAAGTCCGCAAATTTCCGTTGGCTTGGAACGAAACGATCATTTCCACCTTTAAACAAATGGGGAAAAAGTCCAACGACGCAAAAAAGAAAGCAATTTCCCCCTTTGAGGCGTTTGCAACCGCCATTTCCGGTACGGTCGGGACGGGGAATATTATCGGCGTTACGTCCGCGATTATGACGGGTGGACCGGGCGCAGTCTTTTGGATGTGGGTATCCGCGTTCTTTGGGATGGTCACCAACTACGCTGAAAACGTGCTGGGTATGTATTTCCGTAAAAAAGACGCGAACGGCGAATTTTCGGGCGGTCCGATGCAATACCTTTCCGAAGGTTTGGCAGGGAATACCAAAGGCAAGCTTCACTCCTTTTTAAAAGGTTTTGGCAAAGTCTTGGCGGTATTGGCGTCCGTCTTTTGCGTCGTCGCGGCAATCGGTATGAGCGGTGTGCAAACGAACAAAATTTCCGTTACCTTCCAAAGCGTTATCCCTGCGAATCCCGATACGGTTGCGCTCGTCGTTGGGATCGTCGTGGCGATCGTTTTGGCGTTGATCGTCCTTGGTGGAATTAAGAGTATCGGTCGCGTATCTTCCCTGATCGTACCCTTTATGTCCGTGATCTTTATCGGAATGTCGCTCGTGATTATCTTTGCAAATATTACGGCGATCGGTACGGCATTCGCGTTGATCTTCAAAAACATATTCTCTTTTAACGCGGCGTTCGGCGGATTTAGCGGTTACGCGTTTGGACAAATCATTCAAAAAGGTTTGGCAAGAGGGGTGTTCTCCAACGAAGCAGGGTTAGGTTCTTCCGTTATCGCTTACAGCGCGTCCGAAGAAAAAGAACCCGTAAAACAAGGTCTTTGGGGGATTTTCGGCGTATTTTTCGATTCCTTTATTATCTGCACCTTGACGGCGATCGTCGTTCTCGTATCCTTTGGCAACGAACAAGGCATGAAAGAGGTGTTATACGCGCAAGGGGCGCAGGACACCACCGTTGCTATGTCCGCGTATACGAATATGTTCGGCGCGTTCGGTAGCGTAACGTATTCCATGTTTATTCCTCTTTTCGCGTTCTCGACCATTCTTGCGTGGGCGTACTACGGCGAAAAATGCGTGGACTATCTCTTTAGGAAAACGGGAGATAAGGGTAGAAAAATTTCTACGACTGTATTCAAAGTCGTATACGTCCTTTTGGTAATCGTTTCCGCAGTGATCGACGGCGAACTCGCTTGGGCAATCTCGGATACCGCAAACGGCTTGATGGCGTTGCCGAACTTGGTCGGGCTCGTGCTTATGAGCGGTTTGATTGTCAAGATTACCAAAAACTATTTCGATCGCAAAGCCGGCAAAGACGTTTCGCCCATGCTTTCCGCTTACGCCGATCAAAACGCCGAATTGCAAGCCGAACTTTTGGAAAATACGGACGCTGTTGAATCGACAACCCAAACGGCGAACGAATAAAAATTCTTAAAAATTCAAAATTTCCTTTGAAAAACCGTTGACTTTCCCGTCTTTCTTGTGATATCATAGTAATAATCACATAAATAAATTTTAGAAATGATTGCAATTCAAAAAATCAATCGTTAAAAATAGGTGAGCGTTATGGAAATCAAGATCACGAAGACGACGACGCCCAAAGAGATGCCGTCGGAAGACAAGTTAGGGTTTGGGAAAGTATTTACCGACCACATGTTTGTTATGGACTATGAAACGGGCAAGGGGTGGTACGACGCAAGAATCGTGCCGTTCGGGAATATATCCTTGCATCCTGCGTCCACGGTATTGCACTACGGCGCGGAAATTTTTGAAGGCTTGAAAGCGTACAGACGTTTAGACGGTGGCGTACAGTTATTCCGTCCGATGGAGAACGTAAAGCGAATGAATAATTCCGCGGAGCGTATGTGTTTGCCCTTGATCGACGAAAAAGACGGTTTGGAAATTTTAAAAACTTTCGTGAAACTTGAAGAAAGATGGGTGCCGAAATCGTTTGGAACGTCGTTATATCTTCGTCCGTTCATGTTTGGGAACGACGAATCTCTCGGCGTGCATGCGGTAAAGAGAGCGACGTTTATGTTGATTGCATCGCCCAGCGGAAGTTATTACGCGGAAGGGATCAATCCCGTCAAGATCATGATTGAATCGGAAGACGTGCGTACCGTTCGCGGTGGTACGGGTTATGCGAAATGCGGTGGAAACTACGCGGCAAGTACGAGAGCTGGCGAAAAAGCGTCGAAGATGGGGTATTCCCAAGTGCTTTGGTTGGACGGCGTAGAGAGAAAATATATCGAAGAAGTCGGGGCAATGAACGTCATGTTCAAGATCGACGGCGAGATCGTTACACCCCTTTTGACGGGTTCGATTCTGCCGGGGATTACGAGAAAATCCTGCATTGAAGTGTTGAAAGCGAAAGGCTACAAGGTAAGCGAACGGTTGTTATCGGTAGACGAACTTGTGGAAGCTTTGGAAAGTGGAAAACTTGAAGAAGCGTGGGGATGCGGTACGGCGGCGGTCGTGTCGCCGATTGGAAAACTTGCGTACGGCGACAAGGAATACGTCGTCGGCGACGGGAAGATTGGCGAAGTTACGCAAGATCTCTACGACACGTTGACGGGAATCCAATGGGGCAAGCTTGCCGATCCCTACGGTTGGATAGAAAGAATTTGATTTCTTAGGGAGAAATCCAAGATTTCCCTGTAAAAAACGGCAGTTATTCATTGACAAAATAATAAAAATATAGTATAATATAGAACAATTCAATAAGAAAAAGCTATGACGGGAATAAAAAGATTCGTACACGGACTTTGCAGAGAATCGGCGGTTGGTGTGAGCTGATAGACGAACGAATACATACTCCTCCCCGAGCTTCCGACAGAACGGCGATAGCCAAGTAGATTCGGACGGGTATCTCCCGTTATAGAGAACGTCCTTATCGGGACACGAGTGGGTGGATTTCCGCCAAACGGAGTGGTACCGCGGAGAAAATTATCTTCGTCTCTTTTACGCAGGCTTTTTCCTTGCGTAAAAGAGTTTTTTTATAGTGTCTATGCCTTCACATATAGTTGTTTTTGACGGAAAAACGCTGTAAAATTCGTCGCGTTGTGCTCGTTTGCGTACGGCAAGTACGCGACTCTCGCAAAACGTTTGCCTTTTTTGCGTTTTCCGCGTCAAACCGTGATAAATCACTAATCAACTATCTGTTTGTCATAGCCTTTCGCATGGGAGTTTACGGATAAATACGGCGAAATGATATTTCGCTAACCAACCGCCTATTACGCCGTAGCCTTGTGCCTTCACATATAGTTGTTTTTTGACGGAAAGCCTACGGATAAATTTTGGAAAATATAATTTTATTATAAATAGGGTAGTTATGAAAAATTTTGAAAAGTACACGAAACAATATTTTGTCCCCAACGGCGTGAGCATGGATTGGGTGAAAAAAGACGGGATTTCTAATCCGCCGATTTGGTGTAGCGTCGATCTTCGCGACGGCAACCAAGCTTTGATTATTCCCATGAGCTTGGAAGAAAAATTAGAATTTTTCACCCTACTTTGTAAGGTCGGTTTTAAGGAAATCGAAATCGGTTTCCCTGCCGCAAGCGAAACGGAATACGAATTTTGTCGAGCGCTTATCGAGCGGGATTTGATCCCCGAAGACGTGACGGTGCAAGTCTTAACCCAAGCGCGCGAGCATATTATTCAAAAGACGTTTGAAGCGTTGGACGGCGCAAAACGCGCGATCGTGCATTTGTATAACTCCACGTCGAAAGCGCAAAGAGAACAAGTCTTTAAAAGAAGCAAAGAAGAAATTATCGAAATTGCGGTGAAGGGCGCGAAACTTTGCGCGGATTATAAAAAGAAAGCGAAAGGCAAGATCACGTTTGAATATTCCCCCGAAAGCTTTACGGGTACGGAACCAGAATTTGCGGCGGAAATTTGTAACGCTGTATTGGACGTGTGGCAACCGACGAAAGAGGATAAGGCGATTATTAACCTACCCGTTACCGTTGCGCATTCTATGCCCCACGTGTACGCCAACCAAGTCGAATATATGTGTAAGAACTTAAAGTATCGCGAAAACGTGATCGTGTCCTTGCATCCGCATAACGACCGTGGTTGCGCCGTCGCGGATAGCGAAATGGGCTTGCTTGCAGGCGGGGACAGAATCGAAGGCACGCTCTTTGGCAACGGGGAACGGACGGGAAACGTCGATATCGTTACGCTTGCGCTCAATATGTACTCGCAAGGCGTTGATCCGAAACTCGATTTTTCCAATTTACCCGAAATTACGAGCGTATACGAAAAAGTGACGAGAATGAAAGTCTACGAACGGCAACCGTATAGCGGACAACTCGTATTTGCGGCGTTCTCGGGTTCACATCAAGACGCGATTGCAAAGGGTATGAAGTGCAGGGAAGTGGAAGACAAAGCGCATTGGGACGTACCTTATTTGCCCATCGATCCCGCGGACGTGGGCAGAGTTTACGAAGCGGACGTAATTCGGATTAATTCCCAATCGGGGAAAGGCGGAATCGGGTATATTCTCGAAACGCAATTCAAACTCAATCTTCCCCCGAAAATGCGGGAAACGTTCGGTTACCACGTCAAGAGTATTTCCGACCACGAACACAGGGAACTTTCTCCCACCGAAGTCCACGATATTTTCTTGCGGGATTTCGTGAACTTGCAAAACGTTCTTTCCGTCGGCAAGACGTCTTTCAAGACGTTGCAAGCGGAGGACGTGCAAGGGAAAGTATCGTTGACCTATCTTGGAAAGGAAAAAACGTACGAAGTACAAGGGAACGGTGGTTTGGACTGCGTGAGCAACGCCATTCGCAAGGCGACGGGGAAAGCGTTCGCGCTTGAAAGCTACGTCGAACACGCCTTGGAAGAAAAATCTACGTCGAAAGCGGCGTCTTACGTTTCGATTAGTTTTGAAAACAAGACTTATTGGGGCGCAGGGATTGACAGCGACATCTTCGTTTCGTCCGTGAAAGCGTTGACGAGCGCCGTCAATAAAATGTTGGAATAAGGAAAAAGATTATGAAATTAACAGGTGCAGAAATCATTGTAAAAACTCTGATCGAACAAGGGGTAACCGACGTATTCGGATATCCCGGTGGACAGGTTATTAATATTTACGACGCATTATATAAATATCAAGACGAGATCAACCATATCTTGACGGCGCACGAACAGGGCGCGTCGCACGCGGCGGACGGGTATTCCCGCGCGACGGGCAAAGTCGGGGTATGTATCGCAACGAGCGGTCCGGGCGCGACGAACTTGGTTACGGGGATCGCTACGGCAATGCTCGATTCTATCCCTATGGTTGCCATTACGGGAAACGTGCCTTGCTCTCTTATCGGAAAGGACAGTTTCCAAGAAATCGATATTACGGGCGTGACGTTGCCGATCACCAAACACAATTATTTCGTAAACAGCGTTGCGGATTTGGCGGATACGATTCGGGAAGCTTTCTCGATTGCGAAATCGGGTAGACCTGGTCCCGTTTTAATCGACGTACCTAAGGACGTACAGGTAGCGACTTACGAATACGAACCCCAACCGATCGTGGAAAAAATCCCGTTGCCGAAAGTGAAAGAAACTTTGATCGACCAAGCGGTGGAACTTATCAAAGCGTCGAAAAAGCCGTATATCTATATCGGCGGTGGCGCGGCAGGTTTAGGCATGGGCAAAGAGATCGTGGCGTTGGCGGAAAAGATCGACGCTTGTATCGGTTGCTCGTTCATGGGGCTTTCCGCGATTCCCGACGGGATCGACGGCGGACGGTTTTTGGGAATGCAAGGGATGCACGGACATTACGCGTCGTCCATGGCGCAAAACGAAGCCGATCTCATTTTGGCGGTCGGGGTGCGGTTTTCGGACAGAGCGACGGGGAACGTGCAAAAGTTTGCTAAGAAAAGCAAGATTATTCAGTTAGATCCCGATTCGGCGGAAGTCAATAAAAACGTACGCGTCGAACTCGGTATCGTCGGCGACGTGGAAGACTCTTTCCGTAGAATTGCAAAAAAATGCGAGGGGAGTGAAAAACCCGATTGGCGGAATCGCGTAGAAGAATTAAAAGCGGATGAAGTTCGGTTTGCGAAAGAAGCGGAGAGCGCGTCGAAATCGGCGTTGACGCCCCAAAAGGTGTTCGCAGTCATCAACCGTAATAAACCCGAAGCTACGATTACGACGACGGACGTTGGACAACACCAAATGTGGGCGGCGCAATATTCGACTTTCGACCGTCCCAGACGGTTCGTATCGAGCGGTGGACTTGGCACGATGGGCTTTGGACTTGGCGCGGCGATGGGCGCTTGGGTAGCGACGAAAGATCCCACGATCTTGATCACGGGCGACGGAAGCTTTGGGATGAATCTCAACGAACTTGCGACTGCGGTTACCTATAATATCCCCGTCGTGATCGTGCTTATGAACAATAAAGTGTTGGGTATGGTACGGCAATGGCAAACGCTGTTTTTCGGGAAACGGTATTCAAATACGGTGCTTGAAACACGTCAAACGGATTTTGTGAAATTAGCGGAAGCGTTCGGCGCGGTGGGCTATCGCGCAAAGACGGAACAAGAGTTTGAAGACGCCCTTAAAAAAGCGTTTGCGCTCAATCGTCCCGTCGTGATCGATACTTGGATTGATAAGGACGAATTCGTATTGCCCATGTTGCCCCCCGGTGGCGCGATCGACGATATTATCGTCAAAGTGGACGAGTGAGGTGGACGATGAATAGATTTATCATAGCGGTTTACGTAGAAAATAAAACGGGGGTATTGACGAGAGTCACGGGAATGTTCACCCGTCGTGGATTCAATATCGATACCTTGACGGTAGGCGAAACGGAACGGAAAGAATATTCCAGAATCACGATCAGTATGCAAGGGGACGAACGCGTTCGTGAACAAATCGTCAACCAACTCAAAAAACTGTACGTCGTTAAGCGCGTAGAAGTTTTGGAAGAAGATTCTATCAAACGGGAATTGATGCTCATTAAAATTCAGAACCAAGCTTCGCAACGAAGCGATATCATGACGGCGGTAGACGTGTTTAGAGCAAGCGTCATCGACTACTCGAACGACGGAATGTGTATCGAAGTGACGGGGAACCCGTCCAAGATTGACGCGTTCGTCAAACTCATGGAACCGTTCGGCATCATTGAGATGTGCCGTACGGGCGTGGTCGCGTTGGAGCGTGGCTCGGCAAACTTATTTAATAAAGAATAAAGGAATAAAGGAGAATAAAATCATGGCAAATATCTACTATCAACAAGATTGTAATTTGGACAAATTAAGCGGAAAGACGGTGGCGATTATCGGTTACGGTTCGCAAGGCCACGCGCACGCGTTGAACTTGAAAGATTCGGGCGTAGACGTAATCGTAGGCTTGTACGAAGGCAGTAAGAGCTGGGCGAAAGCGGAAAAAGCGGGCTTAAAAGTTATGACCGCCGCAAACGCAGCGAAGAACGCGGATTTGATCATGATCCTTATCAACGACGAAAAACAAGCGAAATTATATAAAGAAAGCATCGAACCTAATTTGACGGAAGGCAAGACGCTTGCATTCGCGCACGGTTTCAATATCCATTTCGGTTGTATCAAGCCTCCGAAGAACGTCAACGTTATTATGATCGCGCCCAAAGGCCCTGGCCATACCGTTCGTAGCGAATACCAAGCAGGTAAAGGCGTACCTTGCTTGATTGCGATCGAACAGGACGCAACGGGCGACGCTTTGGAAATCGGTTTGGCGTACGCGCTCGGGATTGGTGGCGCGAGAGCAGGGGTGTTGGAAACGACGTTCAGAACGGAAACGGAAACCGACCTGTTCGGCGAACAAGCCGTTCTTTGCGGTGGGGTTTGCGCGTTGATGCAAGCAGGCTTTGAAACGCTCGTAGAAGCCGGTTACGATCCGAGAAACGCATACTTTGAATGTATCCACGAAATGAAATTAATCGTAGACCTTATCTATCAAAGCGGTTTTGAGGGGATGCGCTATTCCATTTCAAACACGGCGGAATACGGCGATTACGTAACGGGACCGAAGATCATTACGGCGGAAACGAAAAAGGCGATGAAGAAGATTTTGTCGGATATCCAAGACGGCACGTTCGCGAAAGACTTCTTGCTCGATATGTCGGACGCAGGCTCGCAAGTACATTTCAATGCAATGCGTAAACTTGCGGCGGAACACCCGTCCGAAGTCGTCGGGAAAGAGATCCGTAAATTGTATAGTTGGTCGGACGAAGATAAACTTATCAATAATTGACGCTACGTGGCAAAATACCCCGAACGCCGTTTGGGGTAGTTTTGCTTTTGTTAGGCTTTAAAAAGGAAAGAGAAAAAATGATAAAAGACAGTATCGTAGATGGATTTCACAACGCACCGCACAGGTCGTTATATCACGCGCTTGGATTGACGGAAGAGGACATGAAACGTCCTTTGATCGGGATCGTAAGTTCGTATAACGAAATCGTACCGGGGCATATCAATTTGGATAAAATCGCGCAAGCGGTCAAGCTTGGCGTGGCTATGGCAGGCGGTACGCCTATCATGTTCCCTGCTATCACCGTTTGCGACGGGATCGCGATGGGGCATACAGGTATGAAATATTCGCTCGTCACGAGAGATTTAATCGCCGATTCCACCGAAGCTATGGTCAGAGCGCACGGGTTCGACGGACTCGTTATGATCCCGAACTGCGATAAGAACGTACCGGGGCTTTTGATGGCGGCGGCTCGGTTAAATATTCCTACCGTGTTCGTGAGCGGTGGCCCTATGCTCGCAGGGAGAGTAGGTGGCGAGAAACGTTCTCTTTCGAGTATGTTCGAAGCGGTGGGCGCGTATAAAGCGGGTAAGATCGACGAGAAGAAACTGACGGAATTCGAGCAAAAAGTTTGCCCGACTTGCGGTTCTTGTTCGGGAATGTACACGGCGAATTCTATGAACTGTTTGACCGAAGTTCTCGGTATGGGGTTGCGTGGTAACGGCACGATTCCTGCGGTGTATTCGGCGAGAATCGAGCTTGCGAAACACGCGGGTATGCAAGTGATGGAACTTGTGAAAAAGAATATTCGTCCCCGTGATATCATGACGGCTTCGGCGTTCAAAAACGCCATCACCGCGGACATGGCGCTCGGTTGTTCGACGAACAGTATGTTGCACTTGCCTGCGATTGCGAACGAATGTAATATTCCGTTCGATTTAGACGAAGTGAACGCCATTAGCGAAAAAACCCCCAACCTTTGCCATCTCGCGCCAGCAGGTCCTACCTATATGGAAGACTTGAACGAAGCGGGTGGGGTGTACGCCGTTTTGAAAGAATTGGACGGCTTGGGCTTACTCGATACGTCGGTAATGACCTGTACGGGCAAGACGCTCGGTGAGAATATCGCGTCGGCGGAAAATTTGGATACGAGCGTTATTCGCACCCCCGACAATCCGTTCGGGAAGACGGGTGGGATCGCCGTATTAAAGGGAAATCTCGCGCCGAACGGTTGCGTGGTGAAACGGGCGGCGGTCGCCGAAGAAATGCTCGTGCACGAAGGGCCTGCGAAAGTTTACGAAAGCGAAGAAGAAGCGATTTCGGCAATCTATGCAGGCAAGATCGTGAAAGGGGACGTGGTAGTAATTCGTTACGAAGGCCCTGCCGGTGGACCGGGGATGCGGGAAATGCTTTCTCCGACGTCGGCGATTGCGGGCATGGGGTTAGATAAAGACGTTGCGCTCATCACCGACGGACGATTCTCGGGCGCGACGCGTGGCGCGTCGATCGGGCACGTTTCCCCCGAAGCGGTATCGGGCGGAGCGATCGCTTACGTCAAGGACGGGGATATCATTTCCATTGACATTCCCGCCTATAAAATCGAACTCAAAGTTTCGCAAGAAGAACTTGAAAAGCGTAAAAAAGAAATGCCGATCAAGCGCAAAGAAGTGGACGGCTATTTAAAGCGGTATAGTAGGTTGGTGAGTTCGGCCGACAAAGGCGCAATTTTGTTGTAAAATGCGTATATACGTCGCATTTCTTCGTTGCGACTGCGCGCGCTTTGGTCGCGTACGGCTAAGTACGCTCCCTGCATCGTGCTCGTCGCGCCTTGAACTGCTCGTATCTCCGCGTTTTACTTCGGGATAACGGGCTTGGCGGTAGTTCCTTGGAAAATCCGCGTTCTCCTGCTCTTGCTCGCATTTCCGCGTTTTACCTGCCTTGAACGCATTTTAAAAAAGGTCAAGGGAATTATTCCCTTGAAAAATAATACAATATAGGAAAATATAGGACGAAATTTTTATGGCTATGACAATGACGCAAAAGATTCTTGCGGCGCACGCAGGACTCGAATCCGTCGAAGCTGGGCAACTCATTCTCGTGAACGTAGATCGAGTGCTTGGCAACGACATTACTTCTCCCGTCGCGATCCGTGAGTTTAAAAATATCGGCGCAACGGCGGTGTACGACAAAGAAAAGGTGACGATGGTCATGGACCATTTTGCCCCCAACAAAGACATTAAAGCCGCTATGCAATGCAAAATGTGTAGGGACTTTTGCGAAGAACACGAAGTCGTCAATTTTTACGACGTAGGCAGAATGGGGATCGAGCACGCGCTCTTACCCGAAAAGGGACTCGTGGTTTGCGGTGACGTCGTGATCGGCGCGGATTCGCATACTTGCACGTACGGCGCGCTCGGCGCGTTTTCGACGGGTGTCGGCTCGACGGATATGGCGTGCGGTATGGCGACGGGGAAAGCTTGGTTCAAAGTCCCGTCCGCGATCAAATTCGTGCTCAAAGGCAAGCTCAATCCTTACGTATCGGGCAAGGACGTCATCTTGCACATTATCGGAAAAATCGGCGTAGACGGCGCGTTGTATAAGTCCATGGAATTCGTGGGTGAGGGGGTACGTTCTCTCACCGTTTACGACCGCTTGACGATCTCTAATATGGCGATTGAAGCAGGCGCGAAAAACGGTATTTTTGAAGTGGACGAAGAAACGGAAAACTACGTCAAAGCCCATTCCGATAAGCCCTATACCGTCTATAAAGCGGATGAAGACGCGGTCTACGACGAAACGTACGAAATCGATTTATCGACGATCAAATCGACGGTTGCCTTCCCGCATTTACCCGAAAATACGAGAACGATCGACGAAGTGGGCGACGTAAAGATCGACCAAGTCGTTATCGGTTCTTGCACCAACGGACACTACAAAGACTTGGCGGAAGCGGCGGAAATCATGAAGGGCAGAAAGGTGGCGAAAAACGTTCGCGCCATCATTATCCCTGCGACGCAAGACATCTACTTAAAAGCCATTGAAAACGGACTGGTGAAAATCTTTATCGAAGCGGGTTGCGTGGTTTCGACGCCGACTTGCGGTCCTTGTCTTGGCGGTCACATGGGGATTTTGGCGGCAGGCGAAAGAGCGGTTGCGACGACGAACAGAAACTTCGTCGGGCGTATGGGCGACGTAACGAGCGAAGTGTATTTGGCGTCCCCTGCGGTTGCGGCGGCGAGCGCGATTTTGGGCAAGATTGCCGGCGTACAGGATTTGTAAGGGGGAACGGTTATGAATTTTCAAGGCAAAGCCATCAAATACGGGGACAACGTCGATACCGACGTCATTATCCCTGCAAGATATTTAAACACGATCGACAAAAAAGAGTTGGCGTCCCATTGTATGGAAGATCTCGATAAAACCTTTAAAGATAGGGTACGGATGGGCGACGTCATGGTTGCAGGCTACAATTTCGGTTGCGGATCGTCAAGAGAACACGCGCCGATCGCGATTAAGGAAAGTGGAATTTCTCTCGTCGTGGCAAGAAGTTTTGCGCGGATTTTCTATCGCAATTCTATCAATATCGGGCTTGCGATCGTAGAGAGCGACGAAGCGGTGGACGGAATCTCCGAAGGGGATGAAATTAAAGCTGATTTGAAAGCGGGCTTGATTTACAATCTGACGACGGGTAAGACGTTCAAAGTCGCCCCTTTCCCTGAATTTATTCAAAAAATTATCGAGAACGGCGGACTCGTCGAATCGATTAAAAAAGGAGCGATCGTATGAAACTGAACGTAGCGTTATTGAAAGGGGACGGGATCGGTCCTGAAATCGTGGAAAGCGCGGTCGAAGTCTTAAACGCGGTCGGAAAAAAATACGGTCACGAATTTTCGTTTACCCCCTATTTGATCGGCGGAATCGCCATTGATACTTACGGCGAGCCGTTGCCGAAAGAAACGGTAGACGGGTGTTTGAAAGCGGATAGCGTGCTTTTAGGTGCGGTCGGCGGACCGAAATGGGATTCCTTAGCAGGGAATCTTCGTCCGGAAAAAGCGTTGCTCGGTATCCGTTCGGCGATGGGGCTTTTCACCAATCTCCGACCTGCGAAACTCTATCCTGCGTTAAAGGACGAATGTCCGCTTCGCGCGGATATCGTTGAAAACGGGTTCGATATCATGATCGTAAGAGAGCTTACGGGCGGGATCTATTTCGGGGAACGCGGTTACCGTGACGGAAAGTACGGCGAAGAAGCGTACGACACGGAAAGTTATAGCCGTATGGAGATTGAACGGATTGCGAAAGTCGCTTTTGAAACGGCGAGAAAACGCAGAAAGAAACTGACGAGTATCGACAAAGCGAACGTATTGGAAACGTCGAGATTGTGGCGTAAGATTATGCATGAAGTTGCGAAAGATTATCCCGACGTCGAGCTTTCGGATATGCTCGTCGATAACGCGGCGATGCAACTTGTAAGAAATCCGTCCCAATTCGACGTGATCGTAACGAGCAATATGTTCGGGGATATTTTATCGGACGAAGCTTCGCAAATCACAGGCTCGATTGGAATGTTGCCGTCGGCGTCTTTAGGGGATACGAAACGGGGATTATACGAACCCATTCACGGTTCTGCGCCCGATATTGCAGGGCAGGGTAAAGCCAATCCCATCGCCACCATTCTTTCGGTGGCAATGATGCTCTTATATTCTTTCGATATGAAAAAAGAGTCGGACGCGATCGTGAACGCGGTGGATAAAGTGCTGGAAAAGGGTTACCGCACCGCCGATCTCGCGCGGGGCAAGACGCCGTTGACCACGAAAGAAATGACGGAAAAAATCATTTTGGAAATTTAATATGGAAATCAAAACGTTATATACGAAACTTTGCGTGACGACCGTCTTTCGCAGGGTTTTGGATTCGGCGCTTCTAAAAGCCTTTTTCGGGTTTTGTAAAGAGAGCGATCGAGAAGAAAAATTGAAACATTACGCGCTATTCGTATCGGAAATTTACGAAGGTGGCGGTTCGCTCACGGAGCTTTGTAAAAAGCTTTTATTCGAAGACGAAAACGTGTACGTGAAAACGGTTGCAAGCGGAAATTCATTGGACGAAAACGTTCTTTCTTCGGCGAAAAAGGAGCTTGAAACCTTTGCTTTGTTCGCCTGTCTTACCCCTGAAAACTTCGCGTTGGAGATGGGGGTAAGCGTAGACCTTCTTCCAAGCTACGCAAGCGAAAAACGGGATTTTGTAAACGAATACGAACGCCGTTTGAAAGAGATTTCAAAGTACGGCTACGGGATTTTCTCGTCGTCGGTCATGTTCCGTCTTTCGGACGAGAAAAAGATCGAACCGATCGGGAGCGCGGACAAAATCGGCATGGAAAGTTTTATCGGCTACGAACGGGAACGGGAAAAGGTGGTGGAAAACACGCTTGCCTTTTTGGAAGGCAGACCTGCGGCGAACGTCTTGCTTTGCGGGGACGCAGGCACAGGCAAATCTTCTACGGTCAAAGCCGTCGTGAACGAGTTCTTCGATCGTGGACTCCGTTTGATCGAACTTCGGAAAGATCAGCTCGATTCGATCCCCAAAGTTATGGGGCAAATTCGGGAGAATCCGTTGAAATTCGTCGTCTTTATCGACGACCTATCGTTTAATCAAAACGACGATAATTTCAGTATGTTAAAGGCGGCGTTGGAAGGCTCGGCGGCGGCGCGCGCGGATAACGCCGTGATCTACGCGACGAGCAATCGCAGACATATCGTAAAAGAGAATTTTTCCGATCGTTCGGGCGACGACGTGCATCGAAACGATACCTTGCAAGAAACCCTTTCCCTTTCCGAACGGTTTGGGTTGGTCGTGTTCTACGCTCGACCGGATAAGAAGTTATATTTACAAATTGTTCGCGAGCTTGCGAAACGTCGTGGGATTGAAAAGGATACGACGGCGTTGGAGATTGAAGCGGAAGCGTTTGCTTTAAAACGCGGTACTCGTTCGGCGCGGGCGGCGGAACAGTTTATCGACAGTTTGTCGTAAAAAAACACGGCGTAACGCCGTGAAAATACGAAAAAAGGAGAAACGGAATATGTTGACTTTGGACAACGTTTATCGCGCAAGTTACGCGCTGAAAAACGTAATACGGAAAACGGACGTTATCTACGCGCCGAAACTTGCGGAAGGCGTAGAACTGTATTTAAAAACGGAAAATTTACAAACGACAGGTTCGTTCAAGATCCGTGGCGCTTGCTATAAAATGAGCCGTCTTTCCCCGACTGAAAAGGAAAAAGGGGTAGTTGCTTGTTCGGCAGGGAATCACGCGCAAGGCGTGGCGCTCGCGGCGAAAAAGAACGGGATTAAAGCGGTGATTTGTTTACCTGACGGCGCGCCCATTTCCAAAGTCGAAGCGACGAAAAGCTACGGCGCGGAAGTCTGTCTTGTGGAAGGGGTGTACGACGACGCCTATCAAAAAGCGTTGCAACTTCGCGACGAAAAGGGGTATACTTTTATCCACCCCTTTAACGACGAAGACGTTATCGCCGGGCAAGGCACGATTGCCTTGGAGCTTTCCGAACAAATTCCCGATCTCGACGCGGTTATCGTACCGATCGGCGGTGGCGGGCTTATTTCAGGGATCGCGTATACCATCAAATCGTTGAATCCCAACGTCAAGGTTTACGGCGTTCAAGCGTCGGGCGCGCCGAGTATGAAAAAATCCTTGGAAGACGGTAAAATCGAAGAACTTTCTTCCGTTTCCACGATTGCCGACGGGATCGCCGTAAAACAACCTGGGAATTTGACGTACGAAATTTGTCAAAAATACGTGGACGAGATCGTCACGGTTTCGGACGACGAAATTTCCGCTGCGATTCTTGCGCTCATGGAAAAGCATAAACTTGTCACGGAAGGGGCGGGGGCAGTCGCGGTGGCGGCGGCAATGTTTGGAAAGGTAGATATCAAAGGCAAGAAAGCGGTGTGTGTGCTTTCGGGCGGAAATATCGACGTAACCATTCTTTCTCGCGTCATTAAACGCGGACTTTTGATGTCGGGTAGAAATTGTCAACTCATGATTGAGTTGGTGGATAAACCCGGTCAGCTCAAAGACGTATCGAGAATTATCGCCGACTTAGGCGGGAACGTCACGTCGGTACACCACGAACGCGCGAACGAAGGTTCGGACGTCAACGGTTGCTATTTGCGGATCATTTTGGAAACGCGAAATTACGAGCATATCGCCGAGATTAAAAAGGCGTTGACCGATCACGGTTTCAAGCTCGTTTAAACGAATTTAAAAGCGGTTTTAACGGCTAAAGGAGAGAACTATGAAAAAGATATCGACAGACAAAGCGCCGAAAGCAATCGGCCCTTATTCGCAGGCAATCGTATGCGGAGATTTGGTATTCACTTCGGGGCAAATCCCCATTGATCCTATGACGGGCGAAGTCGTGGGCGCGACGATAGAAGAACAGACGGAACGGGTAATGCAAAACCTTGGCGAAGTCTTAAAAGCGTCGGGAACGAGTTTTGAAAACGCAGTCAAAACGACCTGTTTTTTAGCAGATATTAGCGATTTTTCGGCATTTAACGGCGTGTACGCCAAATACTTCACGGAAAAACCTGCGCGTAGCTGTGTAGCGGTGAAGGATTTGCCGAAGGGGGTAAAGGTAGAAGTAGAAGTCATCGCTAAGGTGTAAAACGCGTATATACTTCGCAAAAGTTCGTCGAACTTGCGTTTTTCCTTGCTCGTTTACCGCTAAGTAAACTCCCGTCGGAAAATCCGCGTTCTCCTGCTTTTGCTCGTATCTCCGCGTTTTACTCGCGTTGAATGGGCTTGGTGATAAGTTCTCCTGCTTTTGCTCGCATTTCCGCGTTTTACCTGCCTTGAACGCATTTTAGAAAAGGTCAAGGGAATTATTCCCTTGTGGGGCGCAGGGGTGAAACCCCGCGTTATCGTGGACGCAAAAAAGAAAGCTTTGCTTTCGTCTTACGCCGTTAGGCGTTTGAACGGCAAAGCCGTCATAAAAAATAAACCGACGCCCCAAAGGCGTCGATTTTCTTTAATATAGTTTAAGTTTTTAATAACGAAAAAACGACTGTCCCGAGAATGGGACAGCCTGACGTTTTCTACTTTCTTGCGCAAGCAACGCTTGCGCGGATCGTAAGTACGATCGAAGCGTTACGCGCGGTCAGCTTTTTTCAGGCATCTTGCGCAAACGTAACCCGTCGTTTCTTTACCGTTTTCAACGTAAGAAACTTTTTGTACGTTTACTTTGAAAGATCTTCTAGTCTTGCGGTTAGAGTGGCTTACGTTGTTACCAGACGCTTGTCCTTTGCCACAAATATTACATACTCTCGACATATTGACACCTCCGATTTGAGATATTTTTTGGATTTCATTTCAGTCCGTTTTTCGCTCAACGTCCGCAAGCGAAAAAACGAGCATAATTACTATATCACCAATTTCATAAAAAAGCAATTAAAAACGCGCCTTAAAAAACAAAAAAATAAAAAATATTGTGAAATTTTTGAAAATCACTTGCCAAATACGTTCAAATAGCGTATAATAAGTAAGAACTTGGAGAAATTATTATGTCAGTTAATACCAGTAATGCTTATGGCAAAATTTCAATATCCGACCTTGCGATTGCAAAGGTTGCCTCCCATACCGCGATGGAAAGTTACGGAATCGTCGGTATGGTTTCTCGCCGTTTCACCGACAGCCTTTCCGAACTTTTAAAAAAGGACAACGGTGGACGTGGCATTAAAGTGACGACTTCAGGGAACAGAATTTATATTGACGTGTACGTCGTCGTGAAGTACGGCGTTTCTATCGACGCAGTTGCCGACTCGTTGAAAGAATCGGTTAAGTACAAAGTGGAGAGATTCACGGGCATGATCGTGGATACGATCAACGTAAACGTCATTGGGGTTAAATTGTAAATACCTGCGACGAAAGTAACCTCGCGCAGGATTTGCGCCCTTTCGTTGCCTACAATATATTATATTCCGCTTCTCGCTTGTTGGCGGCATTCTCACCCCCTTAATAAGGAGCATTAGAAATGCAAAAAACGATCAATAGCGCTGATTTTAGAAAAATGATTCTCGTCGGCGCAAAACTCTTGGAGCAAAATCGAGCCAAGGTTGACGCTTTGAACGTCTTCCCCGTTCCCGACGGGGATACCGGTACGAATATGTCTTTGACGATGCAATCTTCCGTGAAAGAGTTGACGGCTTGTCCGTCCAACGCGTTTATGGAAGTTTGCGATAGCGTTTCCAAAGGCGCGTTGAAAGGCGCGCGTGGGAACTCAGGGGTTATTTTATCCCAAATTTTACGGGGGATTTGTTCCGTTCTTCGTGAATGTACGAAAGACGTAGATACGAAAACCTTCGCAAAAGCAATGGAAGCAGGCACGAAGATTGCTTACGGCGCGGTCTCCGTTCCCAAAGAAGGTACGATCTTGACCGTCATTCGCATGATGAGCGAATTTGCCGTCAAGAACGCCTCTAAAAAGAAGAACTTTGAAGATTTCTTTAAAGCGGTTATCGAAGAAGGGGAAAGAGCGCTTGCGCTCACGCCCGAACTTTTACCCGTACTCAAAAAAGCAGGGGTAGTCGATAGCGGTGGCGTCGGGTTAATGACGATTATCAAAGGGTTTGAAGCGGCGCTTACGGGTGAAGAAATAAATACTTCTTTCGAAACGGAAGCGAGCGAGCCGACCGACGATTTCGGCGACAACTCGGATATTATCAATATGGATCTCGGCGAAATCGAGTTCGCGTATTGCACCGAGTTCTTTATTATCAATTTAAAAAAGAGTACTACGCTTTCGGATATCGATAGACTTCGCGAACGCTTAATGCACTTGGGCGACAGCGTTATCTGTATCGGGGATTTGGAAATGGTCAAAGTCCACGTACACACGAACGCGCCTGGGAAAGCGCTTACGTACGCGTTGGAACTTGGTGAACTCGACCGTCCGAAGATTGAAAATATGCTCGAACAAAACCGTCAGTTAAAGGCGAAGATCGAAGCGGAAAAGAAAGAAATGGGTATGCTCGCTATTTGTGCGGGTACGGGACTTGCGGACATTTTCAAGGATTTGTTCGTCGATCGCGTAATCGAAGGCGGTCAAACCATGAACCCGAGCGCGGACGATATCGCAACTGCGGCGCAAAAGATCAACGCGGAACACATTTTCGTATTCCCGAACAACAAAAATATTATTCTTGCGGCGGAACAGGCGAAAAAACTCGTACAAAACCGCACTTTGCACGTTATTCCCACGAAGAACGTACCGCAAGGTTTTGCGGCGGCGCTTGAGTTTAATCCCGAAGTGAGCGCGGAAGAGAATAAATCGAACATGATTCACGCGCTTGACAACGTAAAAGCAGGACAAGTTACGCACGCCGTTCGTACTACGACGTTGAACGGATTCAGTATTAAGGAAGGGGATATTATCGGTCTTGACGATAAGAAGATCTTGGCGAAATCGACTTCTCCTGAAGAAACAACGTTGAAGTTGATCGCGAAGATGAAGGAAGATTTCCATCAAGTTATCACTCTCTACTACGGTGAAGACGTAAAACAGGAAGATGCGGAAGCGCTTTGCGATAAGATCGCGGAAACCTATCCCGACTGCGACGTTGATTTCCATAGCGGTGGTCAACCCGTATATTATTACGTAATTTCTTTGGAGTAAAGAATAATTATACAAGAATCGGGCAATAATATAACTACGTAGGCGGAAGGAGTGTAGGGCTTTTTCCGCCTGTTTTTGTAAACTGAAAAAGAGTAAAAGTGAGAAAATATGGACGTATCTTTGTTGCGCTCGGTAGGGGAAAAGCGAGTCAAAGAATTTCATAAATTGGGCATTACGAGCGCGGAAGATTTGATACGCTATTATCCGCGCGCCTATTTGGATTTGACTGAACGCGCCTCTCTTGCCACCGCCTACAACAACGATATGGTGCTCGTAAAATGTGAAGTCACCCGTATTTTTCCCGTCAATTTCGGTCACCCTCTAAAGGTGGTACGGGCGAACTGTATG
The DNA here is from genome assembly GCA_017453165.1 of Clostridia bacterium. Classification (GTDB taxonomy): domain Bacteria; phylum Bacillota; class Clostridia; order Christensenellales; family Borkfalkiaceae; genus Scatosoma. The sequence goes on from JAFTKR010000045.1 coordinate 24,369, forward strand.
CAGGACGGATATCCGTTTAGCGTGGTTTGGTTTAACCAACCCTACGTCGCGAAATCTTTAAAACTTGGAGAATATCTCTTTTACGGTCGCGTTAGCAATAAATACGGTATGCCGACGATCACCAATCCGTCTTTTGAGCCGTTGGATAAGAATTACCGCTTGAAAGGGATCGTACCCGTGTATCCGCTCAAAGGGAAAGTGGGACAAGCGGTCGTACGAAAAGCGATTTTAGAAGCCTTGAATAAGGTGCGAATCGACAGTGTGATCCCGCAAGAACTCATTCGCAAATACGAGTTGCCGTCCTTGGCGAGAGCCTATTACGACGTACATGCCCCCACGGATATGGCGCGGGTAGGGGAAGCGTCCGAACGGCTTGCCTTGGAAGAATATTTCGTGTTGATTTCCGCGTTTAAACTCATAAAGGGTGGCAAAGAAGACGCGCGCGCGCATACTTATAACGTGACGGCAAAAGACGTACGGGAATTTTCTACGCGATTCGGGTTTGAATTCACCGACGGACAAAAACGCGCCGTCAACGAAATATTTGAAAATTTACAGTCCCCGACGCGTATGAATAGACTTTTACAAGGGGACGTAGGAAGCGGAAAAACGGCGGTTGCCCTTTGCGGACTGTATATGGCGGTCAAAAGCGGACACCGCGCGGCTTACCTTTCTCCGACCGAAGTTTTGGCTTCGCAAAATTATGCAATTATACAGCGCTATTTTCCCGAATATAAAGTGGCGTACTTGGCGGGCGGGACGCCGGCAAAAGAAAAACGGGAAATCAAAAAGCAAATCAAAAACGGAGAGATTGATATCGTTTGCGGAACGCACGCGATTATTCAAGACGACGTCGAAATTCCCGATCTGTCCTTTATCGTTTGCGACGAGCAACACCGATTCGGCGTAGCGCAACGGAACGCGTTGGCGGAAAAGGGCGCGGGAACGGATACGTTGGTTATGAGCGCAACGCCGATACCCAGAACGCTGTCGCTTATCTTTTACGGGGATTTGGATATTACGACGATCAAGGATAAACCCAAAGAACGCAAGGAAGTTTCGACGGGAGTAATCACGGAAGAAAAATACGAAGATATGTACGCTTACGTTCGTAAAGAAGTGGAACGTGGGAAGCAAGCGTATTTCGTCTGCGCGAAAATTGAAGACGACGAAGAAGGTACGATTATGAGCGTGAACGAACTTTACGAAACGCTCAAAGGCAAAATGCCGACGGTACGGTTTGGACTCTTGCACGGTAAGATGAAAGATAAGGAAAAATCGGAAATCATGCAGGCCTTTAAAAACCGTGAGTACGACTGTTTGGTTTCAACGACGGTTATCGAAGTCGGGGTAGACGTACCGAACGCAACGATTATGATTATCTATAACGCCGAACGGTTCGGACTTTCCCAGCTCCACCAATTGCGCGGTCGAGTTGGACGGGGGGACGAAAAGAGTTACTGTTTCCTGCTCATGGGTTCGGAAAGCGAAACGGCGGTCGAACGGTTATTGACGTTGAAACGGAGTACGGACGGATTCGAGATCGCGGAAAAGGACTTGGAAATGCGTGGTGGCGGTGACTTTTTCGGCACTCGTCAATCGGGAAAGATGCTCAGCGAGATCAAGAATTTGCGCTACCCCACGAGCGTGATTTTCACGGCGAAAAAGATTGCCGACGAAGCTTTGGAAGGTCGATTCGATACCGAAGAGATCAAAAAAGCGGCGATGGAAAAATACAACAACTTAAAAGACGTAGTTATGAATTGATAGGTTGCTTTTTTTGAGATATCCAATGATTTTTTCTTAAAACTCGTACCTGTTCCCTTGAAAAACAGGGAAAAAACGCGACTCTACTGAGAGTAGAGCGCTAAAAACCGAGAGTAGAGTTCGAGAAAAGAGGGTGGAGAAAAATACGTTCGATTCATCTTGACGAATCGGAGATTTTTAATATATAATTTAGTCGACGTGTCCGAAAAACGGGCCATGCCGACGAGGAGGAAGTTCTATGAATACTGTAAGACGTAAACCGAGCACTAGTCGCACGAAGAAAGTGGACGAAACGAAGTTGAAGAAAGCGGACGTTTCGCAATGCGTGTTTGACGGGAACGGATTATTGCCCGTAATCGCGCAAGACTTTGAAAGCGGTGAAGTGCTCATGCTCGGTTACATGAACGAAGCGGCGTTGGCGTTGACGTTTGAAACGGGGTACGCGCACTATTACAGTCGGTCGAAAAAGACGCTGTATAAGTTTGGCGACGAAGTCGGTAATACGCAAAAGCTCGTAACGGCGCATTTGGACGCGGATAAGGATACCCTTCTTATTAAAGTCGCGCAAAAAGGACTTGCGAATCCTGAAAAGGCGGAGTTTAGCCGTTTTGAAGCGCAAATGAAGGGTACGTATAATCAAGTAGGCGGAGTTATGCTCGGTCGTTTGCAACGGATCATCGCGAACAACAAAGACAATCCCGAAGAAGATTCGTATACCAGTTTCTTGCTCACCAAAGGTGTGGATAAGATTGCGAAGAAAGTGGTTGAAGAAGCAGGGGAACTCGTGATTGCGGCGAAAAATGATTCAAAGGTGGAAATCGTAGACGAGGCGTCCGATTTCTTGTACCACATGATGGTGCTTTTGGCGTCGCGTGGGGTAAAACTTTCTGAAGTTAGCGCGGAGCTTTGTAAACGTAACCGTTAAATTCTCCCTACGTAATCGACAAAAACTGCTTTTATCAGACGATACTTTACAAGATCGGCGTCTTTCCTTTTAGTATAATGTCCTTTGCGAAAATCCCGAAAAATCGGGAAGAAAAGGAGAGACGAACATGGCAAGAAAAATCGTCGTAACGTCGGGAAAGGGTGGCGTAGGTAAAACTACGATCGCCGTCTATCTCGGCGTAGCGCTTTCCAAGCGCGGAGAAAGGGTGATCGTATGTGACGCCGATTTCGGGTTGAATAACGCGGACGTAGTCGCGGGGGTGGAAAATCTCGTGACCTACGATATCGTAGACGTGATCGAAGGGAGATGTCGAGCGGAACAAGCGCTCGTACGGCATCCCGATTACGGGAATTTGTATTTGCTTGCAAGTCGTTCCGCGCCCGAACGCTACATTTCTCCGCAATCGTTCAAGCTTGCGCTCGAACGGCTCGCGCCGAAATACGATTATATCCTAATCGACTGCCCTGCAGGGGTGGACGAAGGTTTTCACCGCGCGGTGGCGGTGGCGGACGAGGCGATCGTCGTAACGACGCCACACCTGCCTGCCCTTCGCGACGCGGATAAAGTCGTGACGATTTTGAAAAGTTACGAACTGAATTCGGTGTCTTTCGTAGTGAATATGTTGCGAGGCGAACTACTCGTCGTCGGCGATTCACTTTCTCCGAAAGAGATTGAAAGCGTACTGAAAATTCCTTTGCTCGGGATACTTCCCGAAACGAAAGATTTATATGCAAACGAACTCTCCGAAAGTAGTCGGTATTTTCGTATCCTTGCAAATAACCTGTTGACGGGTAAACGCAAGTTCCCCGACGTCACGTCCAAGTACAGGGGCGCGATCGGCGGATTAAGACGGTTTTTCAAAAACGGATTGTAAAGACGGGAAAGGAGAGAGAAATGCGCGTAATCAAGGATACGTACGCCCGTGTAAACGGGGTAATACAAGCGGATAAAGCAGTGATCAGCGACGGGTGTAAAGCGCTTGTGATCAAGGACGTCGCTACGAAATTAGACGAATATTTCGAGCTGAAAAATTTGCCCGAAATGACAGTCGTTTATGAAAAGGGAATCTATCGCGTAAAGCTCGAATTCGATGCGGAGCGCGTGAAAAAATTTAACGTATTACGGTGATCTTCTTTATCTAAGACGATTGCGTAATTCGTCTTAAGTCAAGGAGATCGTATGAATAGAAAATTTCAAATCGTGTCCGATTCAAGTTCGGACATGACGAAAGAGTATTTTGAAAAGAATCAAATAGAGCTCGTACGTCTTGGGTTTATGCTCAACGACGTAAACTATTGCGGAGAAGACGGTGAAGAAATCGATATCCGCGAATTTTACAACTTGATGCGCGACGGCGCAATGCCGACGACCTATCAAGTATCGATTGAAGTGGCGAAAATACATATTCGCAAATATTTAGAACAGGGCAAAGACGTGCTCGTTATCGTTTTTTCGGGCGGATTATCGGGTACGGCAAGCAGTTTTACCGTTGCGTCGAGAAAGCTTCAAGAAGAATTTCCCGATCGTAAAATCGAAGTCGTGGACAGTCTTTGCGCGTCCATGGGAGAAGGTTTGCTTTTGGATTACGTAGTGAAAAAAGCGGACACGGGCGCAAGCTTGGAAGAAACGAAAGCGTACGCGGAAGAACTGAAATTGCATATCTGTCACGAGTTTACGGTAGACGATTTGTTCCACTTGAAGCGCGGAGGCAGAGTTTCGTCCGCTACGGCGATCATGGGTACGGTGTTAAAGATTAAACCGGTGCTACACGTGGACGACGCAGGGAAATTGATTTCGGTCGGCAAGGTCATGGGGAGAAAGAAATCGATTCGCGAACTGTTCGCTACTCTTTGCAAAATGCAAAGCATGGAAAAGGGTGATCCGATCTTTATCAGTCACGGCGATTGCGCTGACGAAGTCGAATATTTGGTTTCCCTTTTAAAAGAAAGTTTTCCCGACAACCCGATTACGGTGGGGTACGTAGGCGCGGTGATTGGCGCGCATTCGGGCGCGGGAACGATTGCTTTATTCTATAAAGGCAAATCGAGAAATTGTAAAGAATAAATTATCACGATAGAGAAAAATCATAGGGGCAGGTATGGAATTAACAGAAGTAAAAATCGTTGCGGACTCTTCGTCCGACGTATTGAAATTAAACAAGATTAACTACGAGGTAGCGCCGTTGAAAATGATTGCGTCGTTTGGCGAATACGTAGACGACGCAGATTTGGACGTAGACGGCATGATTGCGGAGTTTGATAAGCACGACGAAAAAATTAAGACCGCTTGTCCGTCGGAAGGGGATTGGTTGGACGCGTTTGGGGATGCGAAATACGTCTTTTGTATTACGATTACGTCGGGTCTTTCGGGGAGTTACAACTCTGCAAGACTTGCGAAAACGGAATATGAAAACCTTTATCCCGATCGTAAAGTATGCTTAATCGACTCGTTATCGGCAGGTCCGGAGTTGATGTTGATTATCGAAAAGATCGAAGAATGGATATTGGAAGGCAAGAGCTTTGAAGAGATTGAAAAATCGATTGCTATTTATCAAAAGAAAACGCATTTAGCGTTCATGTTGCAGTCCTTAAAGAACTTGAAAAACAACGGACGGGTTAGCGGATTAGTGGCGAAGATTGCGGGGGTATTAGATCTTCGGATCGTTGGCGTAGCAAGTGAACAAGGCACGTTAGAACCACTTTCCAAACCGCGTGGCGACAAACGGGCGTTAGACGCGCTTTTAAAAATCTTTGCCGAGCGCGGTTACCGTGGCGGAAAAATTTACATACGCCATTGTTGGAACGAATCGCTTGCCACCCGTTTAAAAGAGAAAATTTTAGAAATTTACGAAACGGCGAAAGTAGAAATCCACAAATGCCGAGGCTTATGTAGTTTTTACGCGGAGAAAGGTGGGTTGATGATTGGTTTCGAAAGTTAAAAACGGTTGAAATGCGGCGCAATACGGCGTCGCATTTACGTTTTGACTGCGGTCACTTACGCAGTGTAAGCTCCCTTGTCAAATCCGCATGCTCCTTGTCTTGCTTGCATTTGAACCGTTTTATTCGCTTTAACGGGCTTGAGAAAAGGTCAAGGCAATTATTCCTTTGCGTGGTGTGGAGCAGAACTCCACGGAAAAAAATGGACTTAAAAAAGAAAGCTTCGCTTTCGTCTTTTGCAATAAAAACGCCGTTGCGAAAATTCGCAACGGCGTAATTTTATGCCAAATAAATTATTCTTCCGTCGGTTCTTCTGCGGATTCTTTCTTTTGCGTAGGAATTTTCATGGAGTAGATAAACAACACAAGCCCTACGATAAAGAGTACGGGAAGGGGAAGCAACGCTACGTTGATACCGATGGACGCCGCTTCGGAAAGGGGGAAGAACGAGCTCAAAACGGAGATCAAGCCAAGCCCCAAAATCGCGGCGCTCTTGCCGAAAATATCGTAAATGCCGAAGAATTCGCCCGATTTTTCCGCAGGGATAATCTTCGTAAAATACGATCTCGACATTGCTTGGATACCGCCTTGGAACATACCAATCCCAAGCGCAAGCACCCAGAACTGCCATTCGTAGCGCATGATAACGGCGATTAAACCGATCACTGCGTAACCGATAATACAGGATACGAGCAACTTTTCACAGGAATATTTTGAAGCAAGTTTTCCGAAGATAATCGCGCAGGGGAACGCTACGATTTGCGTAACGAACAACGCGATAACGAGCTTAACCGTGCCGAAGTTTTCAAATCCAAGGTCCGCGCCGACGCTCATTGCCATTTTAATAATGGTATGCACGCCGTCGATATAGAAGAAGAACGCGACCAAGAAGAACAACGCTTTCTTGTTCTTCGCAAGTTCTTTGAACAAATCCCCAAGACGGGAGAAAGTTTCCTTGATCGGGTGTTCGGGTTTGGGCAAGTAGTGGAGTTGTTCGTAAGACTTATACAAAGGCATCGTGAAGATCGCCCACCAAGCCGCCGTGATCAAACAGCAAAGGGTAAACGCCCAACCCAAGAATTCGGGGAAAACCATACTGCCAAGGACGTAGAGTACTAAACAGAAGATAAAGGGTACGCAACTACCGATATACCCCCACGCGTACCCGTTCGCGGATACGTTGTGCATTCTGTCGTCCGTCGTGACGTCGGAGAGCATGGAGTCGTAGAACACGTTCGCAGACGAGAAACCGACTTCGGTCACGATATACACGATTGAGAACAAGATTCCTGCAATCGGCAAACCTTTCATAAAACTAAACGTAGAAAGGACACCGCAACCGATAATCCCGACGAGCGCAAACGTGATAAAGAATTTCCGTTTTTTGCTGAAATCCGCAAGCGTGCCGAGTACGGGACAAAGGAATACCGCGATAATCGTAACGATGGTGTTAATCCCACCCCAATCGGAAGTCAAATTCCCCGTTGCGGACACGTAGCTTTGATAAAAGGACAAAAGCGCGGTCGCGAGTAATACGTACGCGGAATTCGCTACGTCGTAAAGCACCCATTTTTTCTCTAAAGGGGTAAGCTTTTTGCTAGCCACGTTCGTGGCGGGTTGATTGGTTGTTTCATTGCTCATCTACAATGTTCCTCCCGTATAATTTTTGTCAAAGATTTTATTTACAACCCCCGTTTCGGCGGTCGTTTTCAAATTGTTAAAATATTCTGCAACCGTTTCTACTGCGCTTTCAATCCCGTTTTGCAAGTCCATAGCCAATGCTTCGTTGATTTGACCGCAGTGCGGATCGTCGTCGTGGTGGAACAACATTCCCCCGAAATGATCTTCCATTTTCAACTTTCTGAGTAGGGCATGTACGAGTTTATGGGCAAATTTCCATCGCCACGCGAATACGCCGTTAATGAAACGTATGTACCGTAACGAAGTTTTTATCTCGCTTTCTTCGACGTCCAAAGCAATCGCCGCCGCTTTTGCCGTACCCTGCTTGTCCTTGAACGGTTTTCCAACGTTGTTTCCAAAGACTTTTTGCCCGTCTAATCGCAACAGATATTTATCAAATTCCGATTCAATTCTTGCGTGGGTTGCTTTGCCTGTAAATTCCAATTCGTAAATACGGGGATGGCAGGCGTTATCGAGCAAGAAATGGCAAATAAACCCCGCCACGTACGCTGATAAAGCGGTGTTTTGTACGTCTTCCGCGTTTTGCGAACAAATCTTTTTCGCTGCGTTTACGAAAAAACTTTCCGCGGAAACGTGGTGCAGGTCCGAGCCTTTTTTCTTGGTTGCGTTCGCTTGGAAAGGTTTATGATAAAATAAAATATCCGGACCTTCAAATCCAAGTAAATAAGCTTCCTTATAGGGCGTGATCGCCGATTTCAACGGTTCGGGCAGTTTCGCCATGACGGCTAACCCAAACTTTCTATGCGCGTAGACAGCAGGCATATTTTTCTCCTTCGTTTTTTCCATTATACCACATCTTTCCAAAAAAGCAAAGCCAATGTCGCGTTATGCAAAAAATATTTGTTAAAAAAATAAAAAATAAGGCATAATAATTAAGGAGTTTACCCGTCTCTTTCAATTTTTTCAAGAAATATAGGTCAAATCGTTTACTTTTTTTTGGAAATATGCTATAATTCAAACGAATGTTCAAGGTGGCAAGTCGTTGTAATCCAAACCAGCCCAAAATCATCTTAAAATTTCTCATTTTGGGTGCGAAACAATTTTGATCGGATTATACCGACTTGGCTAAAACGGCGAAAAGGAGTTAGATTATGGAATTTAAATTACGTTCAAAATTTTCGCCGACGGGCGACCAACCGCAAGCGATCGAAAAATTGACGGAAGGGGTTTTAGACGGCGTTCGTACGCAGGTACTCGTCGGCGTTACGGGAAGCGGGAAAACGTTCACGATGGCGAACGTTATTAAAAACGTAAACCGTCCGACGCTCGTCATTGCGCACAACAAGACGCTCGCCGCCCAACTTTGTAACGAATTTCGGGAATTTTTCCCTGAAAACCGCGTCGAGTATTTCGTGTCTTATTACGACTATTATCAACCGGAAAGCTATATCCCGTCTACGGATACCTATATTGAAAAGGATTTGAGTTTGAACGACGAAATCGATAAACTTCGCAACAGCGCGACCTGTTCGCTCATGGAACGGGAGGACGTGATCGTGGTGGCGTCGGTGTCCTGTATTTACGGCTTGGGCGCGCCTGAAGAATATTTCCGCCTGTCCATTTCCCTGCGGACGGGGATGGAGTTTGAACGAAACGCTCTACTTCGCAAACTCATTGAATTGCAGTACTCGCGAAACGACGTGGATTTTAAGCGTTCGACCTTTCGCGTGCGTGGGGATAGCGTGGAAATTTTCCCTGCGTCCAACTCCGAAGTCGCGATCCGCGTGGAGTTTTTCGGGGACGAGATCGATAGAATTTACGAAGTGGAATCGTTGACGGGAAATAAGATTAACGAGCTTTCCCACGTTGCTATTTTCCCTGCGAGCCAATACGCGGTGGGGACGGAGAAACTGCGTAGCGCGCTTGCCATGATCGAAGAAGATTTACAAGGGGAAGTCCGCGCCTTTGAACAAAGCGGTAAGATTTTGGAAGCCCAACGCTTGAAACAACGCTGTGAACACGATTTGGAGATGATGCGCGAAATCGGGTATTGTAGCGGGATTGAAAATTATAGCCGTTATTTCGACGGCAGAACGCCGGGCGAGCCGTCGTTCACTTTGCTTGATTATTTTCCGCAAGGGGAATTTTTGGTATTTATCGACGAAAGCCACATGACGATTCCACAAATTCGGGCAATGTACCACGGCGATTTTTCAAGGAAGAAGAACTTGGTCGAATACGGGTTCCGTATGCAGGCGGCGTTCGATAATCGACCGTTGACTTTTGAAGAATTTGACGCGCGCGTACCCCAAATGATTTGCGTTTCCGCCACACCTGCCCCCTACGAATTGGAACAAGCGGGGCAAAAAGTCGAGCAACTGATCCGTCCTACGGGCTTGCTCGATCCCGAAATTACTATCAAGCCTACCCGTGGTCAAATCGACGATTTGCTTTCGGAAGTAAAACGGGTGGTAAACGACGGGGGACGGGTACTGATCACTACGCTTACGAAGAAAATGAGCGAAGAATTGACGGACTATTTAAAGGAACGGTCGATCAAAGTCAAATACATGCACAGCGATATCGATACCTTGGAACGGGTGGATATCGTGAACGGACTGCGTAGCGGAGATTTCGACGTGCTTTGCGGGATCAACTTGCTTAGAGAAGGCTTGGACTTGCCCGAAGTTAAGCTCGTAGCGATTTTAGACGCGGACAAGGAAGGGTTCTTACGTAGTGAAACGTCGCTCATTCAAACGATCGGACGGGCGGCGCGAAACAGTGAAGGTCGAGTGATTATGTACGCGGACGTGACGACGGAAAGCATGCGCCGAGCGATCGACGAAACCAACCGTCGTAGAACGATACAAGACGAATACAATAAGGCGCACGGAATCGTGCCGAAAACGATCGTGAAAGAGATTAAATCGACGTTGAATATCACAAAGAAACATTCGGCGGGCGACGATATCCCGTTAAAGGAAATTCCCGACGAGATCGAAAAGCTCAAGGCGCTCATGAAAGTGGCGAGTGGGCAGTTAGATTTCGAGAGAGCGATCGAAATTCGGGAAAAGATAGCGGAATTAAAACTCAAACTCCGCAAAGCGCAAAGGAGTTAAGATTAGATCGCGAGAAAAGAGATCTTTGATCTCGTCTTTCGCTTATAGCGATTAGCGGGCAAGGCTCGCAGACGAAAGCGAAGCTTTCTTTTGAAAGTCCACGATAATGCGCGGGGTTTCACCCCTGCGCCCCACAAGGGAATAATTCCCTTGACCTTTTCTTAAAAGCCCTTATTGGCAAAAGTGAGAAGAAAAACGCGAAAAGGCGATACAGGTATGGAAGAAATTATTATTAAAGGCGCAAAACAGAACAATTTGAAAAACGTAGATTTGACGATTCCCCGCAACACGTTAACCGTGTTCACGGGGCTTTCAGGAAGCGGGAAATCCACGCTTGCGTTCGACACCATTTTCGCGGAAGGGCAAAGACGGTACGTCGAAAGTTTGTCGTCTTATGCAAGACAGTTTTTAGGACAAATGGAAAAGCCTGACGTCGAGAGTATCGAAGGGCTTTCCCCCGCAATTTCCATCGATCAAAAAACTACTTCGCACAACCCCCGTTCTACGGTGGGTACGGTCACGGAAATTTACGACTATTTCCGTTTGTTGTTCGCGAGAATCGGCGTTCCACACTGTCCGAAATGCGGTAAGGAAATTCGCCGTCAAACGGTGGACGAGATCGCCGATCAAGTTATGGCGATGGCGGAAGGGAGTAAAATTTTAATCAACGCCCCCGTCGTTCGCGGAAGAAAAGGGGAGTACGTTAAAGAACTCAAAGCTTTTAAAAAGAGCGGTTACGGTAGGGTGAAAATCGACGGGATCGTGTACGATTTGCAAGAAGAAATCAAGCTTGAAAAGAATATCAAACACAATATTTCCGTCGTCGTGGACCGTCTGATCGTGAAAGAAAATATCCAAAAACGTTTGACGGACAGTTTGGAAAACGCGTTGAAACTTGCGGACGGATTGGTCGTGATCGATTGCGACGGCAAAGAAGACTTATATTCGGTCAACTACGCCTGCCCGGATTGCGGTATTTCTTTGGAAGAGATTGAACCCAGACTCTTTTCTTTCAATACCCCGTACGGCGCTTGCCCCGAATGTTTCGGATTAGGCTTTCGTCAAATCGTCGATCCGGATTTGATTTGTCCAGATAAAAATAAAACGTTGCGTGAAGGAGCAATGAAAGTGACGGGTTGGAGTTTAGGCTCTTCGTCCATGGCGCTTATGGAACTTTCCGCGCTCGCGAAAGCGTATAACTTCTCGTTGGATACCCCCGTCAAGGATTTACCCCAAGGCGTGTACGAGATTTTGATGTACGGCAGTAAGGAAAAATTGGATATGGCGTATACTACTCGTTCGTTTAGCGGAAGCTTTAAAAAGGAATGGGAAGGGTACGTGAACAACTTGCAACGACGTTTTGCGACGTCCACTTCGGACGGGGTGAAATACGAGATCGAACGCTTGATGCGTACCGCGCCTTGTTCGGGTTGTCACGGAAAAAGACTTCGCCCCGAAGCGTTGTCCGTCACTGTTGGCGGAAAAAATATCTTTGAAGTTTGCGAACTTTCCGTGGATAATTTATATGAATTTATCGACGGCGTGACGGCAAAATTCACCAAGACCGAGCATTTGATCGCCGACGCCATCGTCAAGGAAATTTTATGCCGTTTGGGATTTTTGAGAAACGTTGGACTCAACTATTTAACGCTCACGAGAACGGCGTCCACGCTTTCGGGCGGGGAGAGCCAACGAATCCGCTTAGCAACTCAAATCGGCAGCGCGCTCACGGGGGTTTTGTATATTTTGGACGAACCGAGCATCGGGCTTCACCAACGTGACAATGAAAAACTCATTCATTCCTTACAAGGCTTAAGAGATTTAGGGAATACGTTAATCGTCGTCGAACACGACGAAGATACCATTCGTTCAGCGGATTATATCGTCGATATCGGCCCGAAAGCAGGGGTGCACGGTGGAGAAGTGATTGTAGCAGGTACGAGGGAAGACGTGGAAAACGAGCCGAAGTCGATCACGGGCGACTATCTTGCGGGAAGAAGAAAAATCGAAGTACCTGCGATTCGTCAAGCCCCCGACGGTAGATATTTACGCGTGTTCGGTTGTAGACAAAACAATTTGAAAAATATCGACGTAGAGATTCCCGTAGGGTTGATTACCGCGGTCACGGGGGTATCGGGTAGCGGAAAATCCAGCCTTGTCAACGAGATTATTGAACCCGTGCTTGCGAATGAATTGAACGGAGCAAGACGCGCGCTCGGCAAATACGATAGAATGGAAGGGGTGGAATATTTCGACAAAGTTATTTCCATCGACCAATCCCCGATCGGCAGAACGCCGAGAAGTAATCCTGCAACCTATACGGGTGTATTCAGTTCGATCCGCGACCTGTTCGCTATGACGCCTGACGCGCAAGAACGTGGCTACAAGGCAGGCAGGTTCTCGTTCAACGTTTCCGGCGGACGGTGCGAACACTGTTTCGGGGACGGGATCATCAAGATTGAAATGCATTTCTTGCCCGATATTTTCGTGCCTTGCGAAGTGTGCGGTGGAAAGCGGTACAATCGCGAAACGTTAGAAGTGAAATATAAGGGTAAGAGCATTTTCGACGTCTTGGATATGACGGTGGAAGAAGCTTGTGAATTCTTCCAACCCGTACCGAGTATCTATAATAAGATTAAGACGCTTAACGAAGTCGGGCTTGGCTATATTAAACTTGGACAAAGCTCAACCACTCTTTCGGGCGGGGAAGCGCAAAGAGTGAAACTTGCGACCGAGCTTTCTCGCCGTTCGACGGGTAAAACCTTTTATATCTTAGACGAGCCGACGACGGGCTTGCATACCTACGACGTAGACAAACTGTTGAAGATCTTGTTAAAGCTCCGCGCAGGCGGAAACACCGTGCTTGTGATCGAGCATAATTTGGACGTCATCAAGACAGCCGACCACGTAATCGATCTTGGCCCTGAGGGCGGTGACGGCGGTGGAACGGTTCTTTGTACGGGAACGCCTGAAAGAATAGCGGAATGTGAACAAAGCTATACGGGCAAGTTCTTAAAAAAAGTGTTGGAATAATTGTAAAGAATTGGCAGTACGCTCTTGACAAATAAAAAAGTTGAGTTATGATACATGCAAACAAACGAATCCAAATGGGTTCGTTTGTTTGCTTTATTTTTGGGGGTATGGTATAATGGGATTGTTGAGTGAGATAGTGGAAAAGTTGTTAAGAGATTTTGTGTCGTTAAAAGAAGACGATTGGATTGAGTGGATAGCGCGACCAAATGATTGGCAAGACGATTGCGATAAATTTAATGGGTGTTATTTTATCGTAAAGCGAATGCCGAAATATCTACAACATCCAAACTGTCAATGTCGGCTTGAAAAAATAGCAAAGCCGATACCGAATGTTACGGCAAAAGCAACTTGTGATATTCGGAAATTTACAGAGTATCTGTTTAGTAATAAGTATGACGATGGTAAGAAAGAATTATTTGAAAGTTGGGGATATACGATAGCAGATAGCGAATATTTGCAACAACTTTATGTTTCACAGGCGATACAAAAATATTGTGAGGGGGAATATGTTTTTAAGGGCGTAGGTAAATATTATGCTCGTATAGAAATAGTAATAGAATTACCAATTGGAAATGGACAAATGCGAAATGTGAAAACGGGGTGGAATTTATTACCCAAAGGCGAAATAAGACTTTTAACACCATTTTCAGGATTTGCAAATTAAAAAAGGAGAAAATATATGGATAAATATAAAGAAAACGCTTTAGTGGATTGGACGGATGATATTATTCTATTAAACGATAACTATGCTGAACAAGGTTTGAAAAAAGGGTATATCGGTGCGGTGGTTGATAACTTCATAGAAAAACAAGGAATTATTTTGGCGGATTTTTTCAACCCCGTTACGGGTGAAGATATAGCAATATTGGTAGAAATTAAAAAAGAAGATTTTCGGGTGTATTCGGGAACGTTGGAAGA
>JAFTKR010000046.1 GCA_017453165.1 Clostridia bacterium
AACGCTTTTAAAGGTATAAGCACTATAACGAGCGTAAAGATACCGAATACGGTAGGGCGTATTAGCGATTGGGCGTTTGCCGATTGTAAAAATTTGAAGAGCGTAAGCATTGAAAGCGGTACGGTTCGCGGTCTTACCGCAATTGGCAAGTACGCGTTTTGTAATTGCGTTAGCTTGACGAATATAGAGATTCCAAAGCCGACAAAAAAGATAGAATCTTATGCGTTTAAAGGTTGTAGTAACTTGAATAGCATAAAGCTTCCAAATTCGATAGAAGAGATTGAACCTTACGCTTTTTCGGATTGCAGTAGTTTGTCGAGCGTAACGCTTCTAAGTTCGATTTATAAGATTGAGCAAGGGCTTTTTGCGAATTGTACGGGCTTGAAGTCGATAGAGATACCGCATAGGATTAGAACGATCGAAAGCGAAGCGTTTTTTGGGTGTAGCGGGTTGACGGATTTGACTTTGGAGAATAAAATTCTTTCGAGTGAGCTTGAAGAGATTGGCTCGAAAGCCTTCCAGAATTGTACAAAATTGAGAAGTATAACGATTCCAAAATCGGTGAAGTGGATTAGAGCAGAAGCGTTTAAAGGTTGTAAAAACTTGACGAGTATCATCATTCCCAATTCCGTATTAAGGATTGAAATGGACGCGTTTAAGGATTGTCCGAATGTAACTATCTACGCGGAAACGAATAAGAAACCTGATAATTGGGTGCAAAAACTGTTCGGGGAGAAATGGAATCCCGATAAACGTCCCGTCGTTTGGGGATATAAAGGTAAGTAAGAAGTAATAGGTAAGAGTGAATAGGTAATTGCCACCATTTGCTCGCAATGACAAAAAAATAAAAAACCTTTTCATAAGGAGATATGGATATATGTCTATGTATAAGAAAGTGGACACTTCTCTCAATTTCGTGGAGAGAGAAAAGCAAGTAGTAGAGTATTGGAACGCAAACAACGTTTTCGTGGATAGCGTGAAGATGAACGAAGGAAAGGAAGAATTTTCCTTCTACGACGGACCGCCGACGGCGAATGGGAAACCGCATATCGGGCATATTTTAACCCGTGTTATGAAAGATATCGTACCCCGTTACCAAACCATGAAAGGTAAGCACGTTTTGAGAAAAGCGGGCTGGGATACGCACGGGCTTCCCGTCGAACTTGAAGTAGAAAAGAAACTCGGCTTGGAAAGCAAGACGGGAATCGAAAGCTACGGGATCGAACCCTTTATCAAACAATGTAAAGAATCCGTTTGGCAGTATTCCAACGAATGGAAAAAGATGTCCGATCGGGTAGGGTATTGGTGCGATATGGACGATCCGTACGTCACCTATCACGACGATTATATCGAGTCGGAATGGTGGGCGTTGAAAGAAATCCACAAAAAAGGATTGCTGTATAAAGGTCATAAGATCGTGCCTTATTGTCCCCGTTGCGGAACGGCGCTTTCGTCGCACGAAGTCGCGCAAGGCTATAAGGACGTAAAACAACTGACGGCGTTCGTGAAGTTCAAGGTAGTAGGGGAAGAAAACACTTATATCTTGGCTTGGACGACCACGCCTTGGACGCTTCCTTCCAACGTTGCGCTCTGTATGAATCCCGCGTTCGATTACGTGACCGTGCAAATGGAAGAATCGGGCGAAAAGTATATTCTTGCCGAAGGTCTTTTGAAGAGCGTACTCGGCGAAGAAGGGTATACCGTACTTTCGACGAAGAAAGGGAAAGATTTTGAATACGTCGAATACGAGCCGTTGTATCCGTTCGGGAAAGAGAAATTTAAATATCGCGAGAAGTCGCATTACGTCACCTGCGATGGTTACGTTACGCTCTCCGACGGTACGGGCGTCGTGCATATTGCGCCTGCGTTCGGTGAGGACGACTATAAGGTCGGCAAACGCTATAATTTGCCCGTCGTACAACTTATTACCGAAGAAGGGAAATTCCCCGACGGGTGTGGAGAGTTTACGGGCGTAGGGGCGCAAGCCGCCGATCCTGCGATCGTAAAAGAACTCAAATCCCGCGGTTTACTTTTGAAGTCGATGGAATTTATGCACAACTATCCGTTCTGCTGGCGTTGCGATACTCCGCTTATTTATTACGCGCGTTCGAGTTGGTTTATTAAGGTAACTGAAATCAAAGATAGATTGATCGAAACCAACCGTTCGGTAAATTGGATGCCGGAAACGATCAAGGACGGCCGTATGGGCAATTTCCTTGAAAACGTAATCGATTGGGGGTTGTCGCGCGACAGATATTGGGGTACGCCGTTGCCCGTTTGGGTTTGCGAAGACTGCGGGGAGATTGACGTTATCGGCTCTCGCCAAGAACTCGTTGAAAAGTGTGGCGCGCCGAAAGATATTGAATTGCACCGTCCGTACTTGGATAGTTTGACCTGCAAGTGCGGTAAGTGTGGCGGAAAGATGTCGAGAACGCCTGAAGTTATCGATTGTTGGTTCGATTCTGGTTCTATGCCCTTCGCGCAATACCATTATCCGTTTGAAAATAAGGATTTGTTTGAACAAACTTTCCCTGCGGATTTCATTTCCGAGGCCGTTGACCAAACTCGTGGTTGGTTCTATACTTTGCTCGTTATTTCTACGTTGCTTTTTGATAAGGCGCCGTTTAAAAACTGTATCGTACTCGGTCACGTAAACGATAAAAACGGTGTGAAGATGAGTAAGCACAAAGGCAACGTCGTCGATCCTTGGACGGTGCTCGATAAGCAAGGCGCTGATGCGGTGCGTTGGTATTTCTATACGTCGTCCGCGCCGTGGTTGCCGTCGAGATTCTATCCCGAAGCGGTGAGCGAAGCACAAAGAAAGTATATGGGTACTCTTTGGAATACCTATGCGTTCTTCTGTTTGTATGCGGACGTGGACAACTACGATCCGTCGAAGTACGATATCAAGAAATGTAAGTTGTCTTTGATGGATAAGTGGATTTTGTCCAAGCTCAATACTTTGATTGATACGGTGGACAAGAATCTTGCCGTGTATAATATCACGGATAGCGCTCGCGCGTTGCAGGAATTTTCGGATATCCTTTCCAACTGGTACGTGCGTCGTGGCAGAGATCGGTATTGGGGTAGCGAAATGACGGAAGATAAGACGGCTGCGTATACCACGCTTTGGTACGTGCTCGTGACGTTCGCAAAACTTACCGCGCCTTATACGCCGTTTATCGCGGAGCAAATGTATCTCAACCTCGTTCCGAATTTCTTTAAGGATGCGCCGAAATCGGTACATCTTTGCGATTTCCCCGTTTGCGATACGGCGATGATCGACGAGAAGTTGGAAAAGGGTATGGATACGGTGCTTGATATCGTCAACCTTGGTCGCGCTGCGAGAAATACGGGCAACGTGAAGAATCGTCAACCTTTGTCTGAAATGTACGTCGTTTCGGCAAGAGACGTAGAGCTTGACGAAGGCTTGAAGACGATTGCGCTTGACGAATTGAATATTAAAGAATTTAAATCGGCGGCGGATGCCAACGAATTTATTTCCTATAAGCTTAAACCGCAACTGAAAACGCTTGGTCCGAAGTACGGTAAGAAACTTGGTTTAATTTCAAAGTTCTTGGCGGAATGTGACGCGAAAAAGGTCGTTGAGAGCGTGCAAAACGGTGGTGAGTACGTAATGGATACTGATTCGGAAGTCGTTTTGAAAGAAGAAGATTTGCAAATCTTTACAGAAAGTAAAGCAGGCTTTATTTCGGCAAGCGATCGCGGGATCACCGTTGCGCTTAATACGACGTTGACGGAAGGTTTGATTGAAGAAGGGATCGAACGTGAAATCGTGTCCAAAGTGCAAACCATGCGTAAAGAAGCGGATTTCCAAATCACCGACCGTATTGAAATTTACTATCAAGCGACAGGGAAAGTGGAAGCGATTTTGAAAAAATCGGCGTTTAAAGAAGACGTGCTTGCCATAGCGGTAGTTTCGGGAACGGCGGACGGATTCACGAAAGAAGTGGACGTCAACGGAGAAAAAGTCGTATTGACTCTTGTAAAATCGAAAAACTGATTTTTCGTTCGGCTTCTAAGGTCGAAAAGTAAAGTAAAATCCCTATATATTATATATAAGGAAGTAAAAAGTCGAAAATCGGCTCGAAAAGACGGTGTGTTTTTTCGAGCCGACGGCGTTTATGAAAGAAAAAAATAGCGAAAAATAAGAATTTTTAAAAAATTTCAAAAAAATTAAAAAAAAGAGTGAAAAAACAGTTGACAATAGAAAGCGGATGTGGTAATATATACAGGCTGTCCGCAAGAAGAGGCAAGAATTTAGAAAAACTTGTAAAAAAATAAAAATTTTTCAAAAAAGTTTGAAAAAATGCTTGACAAAGGTAAAGGGATTGTGGTATTATAGACAAGCTCTCGCCGAGGAAGGCGGCAGTACCGAGCTGAAGCTTGGTAAAAAGCAGATTAAAAATGGAATAAGAAAGAAATGAGA
>JAFTKR010000001.1 GCA_017453165.1 Clostridia bacterium
ATACCGCTAGGGATTACGACGTCTCCGCCTCTGCCTTTATATTTATTCAGCTTATTATCTTGAATATCGAAGAACTTCAAATCCGTCGTAGTCGTAGACGTAGTCGTTGCGCTCGTCGTAGTCGTCGTAGTCGTCGTGGGCACCGTAGGCGTGGGCGCGGGTTTCGGCGCGGGTTTCGGGGTAGTACCCGGCTTTGCAAGTTCGACTTTCGCGCCGAGCGCTTCCAATTTCTCCACGAGATCGTCCGCGTCGGGCTTAGGCATATTTTCCGCAATTACACTCAACGCTTCTACCGCCTCTTTCGCCTCTTTCAATCCTAAACCCAACTCTTCTTTCACGACCTTAATAACGTCAAGTTTCTTCGTTCCGATATCTTTCAAAACGACGTCTACTTTCGTTTTCGCTTCTTCTTGACGGCGTTTTTCTAATTCTTCCGCCTTTCTCTTTTCTTCCGCTTGACGGGCTTCTTCCTTTTTCTTTTCTTCTTCTCTACGCGCCGTTTCTTCTTCTTCGCGCATCTTTCTAAAGAATGCGTACAAGCCTTCTTGGTCGAACGCAGGTTGTTGGGGTTGCGGTGCTTGCGGTTCTTCCTTTACTTCTTCTTTGTCTTCGATTTCTTGACTCAAATATTCTCCGATTTGTTCCGCTACCGATTCCAAGCTCGAACGCCATTGTAAAGATCCGAAGAACTCCAAAAGTTGACGATCGACAACGGGCGTAGGCTTATCGTCTACGCGGTATTGGATACGGGGTTTACGGTATTTTTCAGGCATCTTCCCGTAGTCGTTCCGATATTCGGGCTTGAACTCCAAGTCCTTTTTCTTGATGTACGGAATTTCACGCTTGATCGCGTCGCAGGAGAGCGAACGGGAATTCTTCGACGATACGAGCAAGAAAATCTTACAGTTATCCATCGCCGTTTCCAACGCTCTTTCGTAGTTTTCTACCGCCTTTCTACCGTGTTGCAAGTTCCGAAGCGCGACGAAACAGCTCACCCCTTGCCCTTCCAAGAAGGAAACGAGTTCGTTTACGATCTTGATATCTTGGCTGGAATACGCAACGAATACGTCACGGGATAAGTAGGTTTCGTAAAGACCGCTTTCTACCTTCTTCGCTTCGTCTTCGATCTTCGTCATGATCTCTTCGTACTTCGTTCTCTCTTGTTTATACGCTCTTTCTACGAGCATATTGAGCGACGTTAAGTATTCGACTTTGAGCGATTTTAAAACGAAATCGATTACGTCGTCCAAGAACATTTCCGCGTCGATTACGTCGATCCCGTCCAAGAACTCGGAAACGAGCATTGCGTTTTCCGTTTCGTCGTTGATGACTTCGTAGAAGTTCGCGCAGAAATCGTCAGGATTGATCTTTTTCATATCCCGACAAATTTTCACGATCGAACGAGAATTGATATACTTCTCGTGCGTTTCTTTCCAAAGGTTTTTACGAAGGTTGGCAAGCGAACGTTCTTGATCTAATACGAACGCCTCCTCGACCGCGCCACGTGCTACCCCTTCAAGCGAATTTTTGAGCTCGCTATACGCGCGTTCCAACGTATCGTCTTGGAATTGATGCCGACAATACGCGCACTCGTAGTGATCCCCGTTCTGCTTGAGTTCCCCACCGCAAATTTGACAATTTAACAGTTTCATATTTTGCTCTCCTTTCATATTTATCTTTATTTTTATTTTTTTTAGTTTTTTGAAATTATATAGAAGTCCTGCTTGCGCAAGTTCGCAAGCCCCCTAAAAAGGTCAAGGAAATAATTCCCTTGTGGGGTGCAGAGACGAGCTACCCTTTAAAAAAGTGTTGGCAACACTTTTTAGGGGCGAGATGAGCAAACACATATTCAAAGGTGTTTGCGATGACCGAAAGCAACGATTTCATTACGTTGCTTGAGAAGAAACCCCGCATAATTGGACCATTAACAGAAAGCTATGCTTTCGTCCTTTACGCCTTTAGGCGTTTTTACAAGATTGCTTCGCAGCGTATTTCATTACTTTAATTTTCGGTGATACATACCACTGTCGGTTTTCACCGCGCCCCACTTTATTGGACGGTTTCCGCCACCGAGCCAATGTTTGAAAACGCCCGATACCCAGCCCGCGGGTTTATCCATAGTTTCCGCGTAAATTACGCCCGTACAGCCTAAAAACGCGCAATCTTCAATAATTTCCACACTCTTTGGAATGAAAATTTTTTCCGTCACGCCCTTGCAACCCCAAAACGCTCTTACGCCGATATGCTTTAAGCTCTGCGGAAACTTAATTTCTTTCAAGCTTACGCAATCGGCGAACGCGTCTTTGCCTATCATTTCCAAAGGGCTATTTTCCATCTCCACGCTTTCAAGCGCCTTGCAGTTCATAAACGCGCCGTTCCCGATTTTTTTCACGCCTTTGCCGAGTTTTACGCTCGTCAAGTTTTTATGTCCAAAAAACGCGTTCGCTTCAATCGTTTCCACGCTATCGGGTATGATTACGGTTTTAATCGTTTTCGCATTCGCCAACGCGTATTTCCCAATCGTCGTTACGCCATACGGAATTTCAACAATTTCGCTCTTCCCTTTATAATCCGTAAGCGTACCATCATTTAAGGAAAAAATAGAATGATCAATCTTATTTCGCGCAATCACCAACCGAGCTTGCTCGTCATCAATTGCTTCTACGCGTATAGTCTTTCCACGCCAATTTTGATGGACCAAATGTTTGTAATCCCATTTAATAGAACAAGGTCCTATCGATAGATCCCAACCATCAGGCTTACTACTAACCTCTGCATAAATGATTAATGTTTTACAGTTGTAAAACACCGCATTTTCGACCTTCGTCACGCTTGACGGAATTATAACGTCCGTCAAACCGCTACAATTGCCAAATGCGTAAGTTTTAATTTCCGTAATGTTTGACGGAATTTCGATGCTTGTCAATCCGTAACAATTAAAAAACAAATACGATCCTATCGTCGTCAATCTTTTAGGAAAGGTAAACGTCTTCAATTTACTACAATCATAAAACGCACCGTTGCCGATCTCCGTAACGCTATCAGGAATTGCAATACTCTCAAAACCCGTGTCGTTAAACGCGCCACCGCCAATACTCGTTACACTTGTCGGAATTTCAATATGCGTTAAGCCACTACAATGATAAAACGCGCGTAAGCCAATGCTTGTTACACTCGACGGAATTTTAACACTCTTCACTTTCCCACACCCGTCAAACGCTTCCTCGCCAATTTCCGTAACGCCGTCGGGGATAATTACGTCGCCACCTTTGCCTGTATATTTTTTCAGTACCCCGTTTTCAATTTCAAAATCGCTACTTGCCGTCGCGTTGATTTGTTTTGCTTTCGCTTGTTTGTTTTTGTAATCCCAAACGACGGGAATCCCGTAATTGCTCCAACCTTCGTGCCAACCACTCGGTTTTTCTTTCACTTCC
>JAFTKR010000047.1 GCA_017453165.1 Clostridia bacterium
AAAATAAGCCACCCGTGGTCGAGAAGAAAGCGGAAACGAAAGAAGTTTCCACGAAACAAGAATTGACGAAAGGGGTTGTCCGCGACGGAAAATATCTTTGGTTTGGGGAATATCCGCAAAGCAAAAAGCCTGCGAACGTTACCGTGTACGACGGTTTGGACGAAGACGGGTATTGCAGAGCTTCGGACGGTTGCCGTTACGGGAAAGCAAAAGACGGTAAACATTATAAAGTCGAGCCGATTAAGTGGCGTATTTTATACGAAGACGGAAAGAAATTCAAGCTCCTTGCTGATAAAATTTTAGGGTATGAAGAACTTCTTAAAGCGGATAATATTCCTTGTGAAATTTTAAAAACTTCTAAAAAAACGAATAGTAAAGTGGAAATAAAAATCGAAAATCAAGGGTTGCTTTCGGTCGCGGAAGTAAAAGAAAGACTTTCGCTTATAGCCAGAATGAGAACGCCGACAGATTTTGCAAAAGGTCAAGACAAGGGTAATGATTGGTGGTTATTAGATACTAAATTAATAAAAGCCCACGAATATTTTAAAAAGAATGCCTTCTATGCAAGTGATACTTTAAGAGGAAATATTGTAACCACATTCGGAAAGGTTCAAACGATTACAGCAAAAATATATAACGATAGTGAAATATATGCCGATGATGGATATCGTGCTGTAAGCGGTGTCGTGCCCTGTATCACAATCGAGATTTTGGATTGACGAGTGATTTGCAATAAGCAAGCGGAAAAAACGATTAAAAAAAGTTGACTTTTTTCGTGGCTACATATATAATAGTGAAAAGCAATATTTTGCGAGCTAGTCGCTAAGCATTTCCGCGAGATTGCCACACTTCGCTAACGCTACGTTTGCAATGACGAACGCGGAAATGTAACTACTTACTGTCATTGCGAGCCGAACGAAGTTAGGCGTGGCAATCTCTTTGTTACAAAATAAAAAGCAATCATCGAGAAAACCGCCCGAAATACGGGCAAAGGAAAAAATTATGAAAGCATATACGAGTGAAACGTTGCGTGAAATGTATTTGAACTTTTTCAAAGACCGTGGACATAAAGTCATTCCGTCCGCGTCCTTGATTCCTGAAAACGATCCGACCGTCCTTTTCACGACGGCAGGGATGCACCCGCTTGTCCCCTATCTTTTGGGCGAGAAACATCCTGCGGGGAACCGTTTGACCGACGTACAAAAATGCGTACGGACGGGGGATATCGACGACGTTGGCGACGAACGGCATTGTACCTTTTTCGAGATGCTCGGGAACTGGTCGCTCGGCGATTATTTCAAAAAGGAAATGATTCCTTGGAGCTACGAGTTCTTGACGGGGGAAAACTATCTTGGAATCCCGTCCGATAAGATCGCGGTGACCGTGTTCGGCGGTGACGAAACGTTGCCGAAAGACGACGAGGCGGCGGAGCTTTGGGAAAAGGCAGGAATCCAAAAAGAAAATATCTATTTCATGCCCCGTGAAAATAATTGGTGGGGACCTGCGGGTACGACGGGGCCTTGCGGTACGGACACCGAAATGTTCGTGATCCGTAAGCCGAAATGTTCGCCGACCTGTAATCCCGACTGTAATTGTGGCGCGTTCCTTGAAATTTGGAACGACGTATTCATGCGTTTTAATAAGACGATCGACGGCAATTACGAAGAACTTTCGCAAAAGAACGTGGACACGGGTATGGGCTTGGAGCGCGCGCTTTGCGTATTGAACGGAAAATCGAGCGTATACGAAACCGATCTTTTTGAAAACGCGATCCAAACCATTTCCGAATTGACGGGAAAAACGTATGGGGAATCGGAAGAAACGACGAGAGCGTTCCGCGTACTTCTTGACCATACGCGTACGGCGACGTTCATGATCGGCGACGAGAAAGGGATCGTGCCTTCAAACACCGACCAAGGCTATATTTTACGCCGTATTATCCGTCGCGCAGTTCGGTTCGGTCGCAAAATCGATTTGCCCGAAGGAAGTTTAGCGAAGATTTCCAAAACGTTCGTTGAAAAGTATCAAGCGGTGTATCCCGAACTTTTACAAAACGCGGACAAGATCGCGGAAGAACTCAACAAGGAAGAAGAAAAGTTCACCAAGACTTTGCAACAAGGCTTGAAAGAGTTTGAAAAATGTATCAACGGTTTGGAGAGAAAGAATGCGTTCATGTCGCAAAAAGATCCGAACTACGTAGCGGAAAAGGTAATCGCGGGCAAGCAAGCGTTCCACCTTTACGACACTTACGGTTTCCCTGTGGAAATCACGGACGAAATGGCGAAAGAACGGGGCTACGGCGTGGACATGGCTGGTTACAAAACGGCGTTTGAAGAACATCAAAGCAAGTCGAAAGCAGGTAGCGAGCAAAAATTCGCTTGCGGTCTTGCCGACAACAAAGAAGCGACGACCAAGCTCCACACGGCAACCCACCTTTTGCACGCCGCGCTCAAGAAAGTGTTGTCGCCCGACGTCAACCAAAAGGGGTCGAACATCACCGAAGAACGGCTTCGTTTCGACTTCAATTATCCCCAACCCATGACCACCGAACAAATCAAGGCGGTGGAAGATATGGTCAACGACGTAATCAAGCAAGATTTGCCCGTCGTTATGCGTGAAATCAGTTTGGAAGAAGCGAAAGCAGAAGGTTTCACGGGGCTTTTTGAAAGCAAATATGGGGAAAGAGTTAAGACCTACACGATCGGCGATTTTTCCAAAGAAATTTGCGGTGGCCCGCACGCCGAACGCACGGGGTTACTCGGTACGTTCAAAATCCAAAAAGAGCAGAGTTGCGCGAGTGGGGTGCGTCGTATTAAAGCCGTATTGGTGTAAAACGATTGAAATACTTCGCATAACGGCGTTGAGCTCCGCGTTGTCTTGGTCACTTACGCAAAGTAAGCTCCCTGCGACAATGCTCGCTCGCCTTGTTCTGCTTGCATTTGAACCGTTTTACTTCGCTTTGGATTAGTTGGTCGGTAAGTCAACTTCTGTCATTGCGAGCCGTCAGGCGTGGCAATCTCAAAAAAAGAGCAACGGCTAAATTACTAAATATGGATACCATGGTTGAGAGAAACGAAGAAAAAGAACTGAAAATCGAACGGGAAATGAAAGAGTTATTCGCGCC
>JAFTKR010000048.1 GCA_017453165.1 Clostridia bacterium
ATTCCCTTGTGGGGTTGTTGGGACGAGTTGCCCGTTAAGAAAGGCATTGATAATGCCTTTTAGGGACGAGATAAGCAAACACATATGCAAAGGTGTTTGCGGTGACCGAGAACAGCGATTTCTATACGCTGTTCGAGAAAAAGCCCCTGCATAAACGGAACACAAAAAAGAAAGCGTTAGCTTTCGTCCACGGGCTTTGCCCGTCTATCGCTTTTAGCGAAAAACGAAAAAGGGGCGCAGATTTTACTCTGCGTCCCTTTCCCGTTGGGCGACATTCGGATATGTAAGCTAAATTTAAAAAAAAGCGCGCCAACCGGAGTTAACGCGCAAAAAATGCAAACTCCGATAGTCGCCAAACCAACTGAAAAGCAAGAACAAATCTACGCTATGCCCAGAAAGAATTTGCATTTTTATCAAATTCATTATAGGCATAATGCAAAAAGAATATAGTTATCCTAAAAGATAAAAATAGCCCTTGCTTAATTATTCAGTTAGTTTGGCATAGTTAGTATAACACAATACGCAAAAAATATCAAGCGATTTGCATAAAAAAACTCGGCTTTTAAAGCCGAGTTTCGTATTATAGGGAATTTCTTACCACTTAATAACTTTCATTTCTTCAATGACGATGGGTTTTTCGGGAACGTTGAAATCGTCCATACCGCTGGAAACGAACGGATCACCTTCGTTGATCGTAACTTCCGTTTCAGGCGCAAACGTTTCGTCTTCGCTATAATCTTCGATATAGCTTGCGATCGCGTCTTTCAAAGCTTGCAAATCATCTACGCTACCTTCTTTCAAGGTTGCGAACGTGCAACGGTCGTTATAAGCAGACGTCGAAGAAGATACGTTCATGGTGAACATACTCGTCGCGCTGTTCATTTCATACGCTTTCGGAGCAAGTTCCCCGTCGCTTTGTCTAACCGTCCATACCTTAGGCGCATTCGAGCCTTTGTCCGTATAATACATAGTCAACGCGCCGAAACCGTTTGAAACCGAACCGTTTTTCGTTTTGAAGTCGTTATCCTTAAATTCGCCGTACAAGGTGTACGTCGCTTCCGACTTATTCGCATCCGTATAAACGCTGATCGGGAAGTTGGAAATCTTCTTCACTTCGGTGAAATAATCTCTGTAAACAAGACCGCCTTCGTCCGTTTTCGTTTCGCTATATTCGTATCCGCCCATGCTCCAGCTCGACGACGTATAATCGTGTACGCAAAGCCCGTTATAGTAGTTCGCTTCTACGAGTTCCAAGAAGTGCGCCGCGGTTGCAGGGGTGAGTTTTCTGTAAAGTTCGTATTCCAACGTATAGGTTTTACCGTTGAAAGAGAGTTTCATAGATACTTCCGGATGGGAAGTTTCGCAAGCGGTCATCATTGCCATCGACGCAAACGCGCTCGTCAACGCCAAGGACGCGCAAAGAATTTTTTTCGTAATAGTGTTGCGTGCCATAGTTTTCTCCGTATAACGCATAATTTCGCTTATATAAGCGATAAGTTTACCTTTCTATTTTACCTTTTATTTCCGTTTCCGTCAAGTACTTTTACAAGGTTTTACGCGGTTTTTCCCAATTTTCAGAATTTTTATCCCAAACGCTCTTAAATATGCGTCAGGAAATTAGAATCTTGGCTGAACGTGAAAGAAACCTCCTTATTTTCACCCGATTTCGTTTGAATTTCAAACGTAACCGTATCACCCTTTCTTACGTTAATCATATAATCGATAATCGTAAACACGCGGGTGACCGCTTTCTTCTCGCCGTCGTTGATACGGATCGTCTTGAACACGTCCCCTACGTTTAATTTTCCGACTGCGATAGAACCTTCATCAAACGAGCCGACTGCGACCGTTTCTTCGATATACACGTTTCCGAAATCGTCCAACTTTGCCTTCGACGTGAGCGTATCTAAATACACGCCCATGCTTGCGCGCTTTACAGTCCCGCCGTTCGCGCGAAGATTGCCTACGACGTATTTTACGTTCGTAATCGGCAACGCGTACGCCATGTTATCGACTTCCTCCACCGAAGTCTTTGCGTTTACGATCCCGATAAGCTCCCCTTTCGCGTTAAACAGCGCGCCACCGGAGTTTCCGCTATTGATCGCGGCGTCCGTACGCATAACCCGATAAACAAAGCTTTGTTTCTCAATCAAAAGTTGGGGGGGGAATCTATCCGTGATTTCGTAGCGCACGTCCATGGATAACTGAATATGTTCGGAGTCCACGGAAAGCGCGCCTTCCGTGATGGAAATGCCGTAGTTTGCGGGGTTACCGATCGCGTAGACCTTTTCCCCAACGACCGCCTTATCCGAATCGCCCAAGACTGCTTCCGTCGCAATACTCTCTTTCAAATAGTCGTTATTCGTCACTTGCAAAAGAGCAACGTCGTAATACAGCGAACCGCCTAAAAATGTTGCTTGCATACCGTCGCCGTAGCCCGTCAACGTTTTCCCCGTATCGTCCGTTTCAAAATCTCTTGCGCCGTAAAGATAGACGTAAATATTCTTTTTCCATTCAGACGCCGACATTTTCGCGCTATAAACGACGTGATAGTTCGTGACGATCAACGCGTTCCCTTCTTCCTTATCCAAATCAATGATAACCCCACTTCCCGCCGAACCTGCGCTAAAGGCTTGAATGGATACGACCGACATCATGTTCTCCGCAAGTTGCGCCGTATTGTTATCTTCCGTGATATCCAAGGAATCCGAGCCGAGAAACTCTTTTAAAAAGTCTTCAAATTCGCCTTCGTAGCCGTTGTTTTTCGCAGCCAGATACAAATCGTTGATATCAAGGTCCTGTCCGTCTTTACCGTCTTGACCTTTCAAGGACGCAAGCCATTCTTCTTCCGTACCGCTAAACGTACCGTTTTGGATCGCCAACTCGTACGCGCTAAGCCCCGCGCAACCCGCAAAGGCGAACACGAAGGACACGGCAAGCGCCGTCGCTACTATTTTTTTCCACGTATTTTTCATACCGTCACCTGTTTTACCGTAATCTACGGCTTATTATTTATATTATTATACCCTAATTATATCCAATTTTATTGTTAAAAACGTAATCAAATTTTGAAAAAATTGTGATAATTTTAAAAATTTATTCCCCGTCTTCCAATTCGTCCAACGTCAAGAGAAAGGACGGGATAAAATATTCGAAAAAGTAATCCACTTCGGGAATTTTCCGAGAACGCAAATCTTCTTCGATACTCTTTTTAGCTTTGGAAAACTCCGTATTGCCCGAACGCAATTCTTCTAAACATTTGATATACGCAGAGAGCCGATCCGCCGCCTTAACGAGCGCGTATTCTTCGCTCATCTCGTCCGCAAGCACGAACGGCGCGATTGAATTTTTCATTTCTTCGGGGAGCATACCGACCATTTTCTCACAAGCGCTTTTTTCCAAGTCTTTATACGCGCCGTGGATACTCATATTATAGTATTTAATGGGGGTAGGAAGATCCCCCGTCATAACTTCGCTCGTTTCATGGTATAAGGCGTACAGCACCGTTTTTAAAACGTCCACCTTCCCGCCGAATTTTTCGTTGCGAAGGGTAGCGAGCGCGTGGGCGAGCATGGTAACGCTTTGAGAATGTTCCATGATATTTTCATCACGAACGCTACGCATCAATTGCCAACGCTTGATATATTTCATTCGATCCATAAACGCGTAAAAATCATACCGCATAGTTTTTCTCCTTTTTTCGTGGAGCTCTGCTCCACACCACGCAAGGAGCATAGCCCCTTGACTCCTATTAGAAATCCGTTCTCACTATTATTTAAAAAATTTTCGTCATTTACTTGACTTTCTAAACTCGTTGCTATATAATAAAAATACAAAATTTTATATCCGTCGTGGGTGCCTTACAAAGGCTGAGATGATACCATTTGAATCGGCAGGGTAATACCTGAGCGAGAGACAGTCGTTTTTTCTTTCCGTTATTCGCGTTTTCGCGCGATTTAACGCACTGAAAAAGTTTTTTCGTCACCCATTTTTCGTGGGTGATTTTCTTTTTCCAACCAAAAAGCGTACGCGACGGAGAGGAGGTACTTTTATGCAACTTTTTTCCCTGCTCGAAGTCAGCGAGCAAACCACGAACGTCGTGAAATGGATTTCCGTTTTCGGCGTTCTACTCGTACTCGGCGTGATCGCCTTGATTGGGTACTTGACGAACGGGAAACGCCCCGATGCGAAACGAGTCGCTTTCGCCGGTATTTGCGTCGCCCTGTCCTTTACCCTTTCCATTCTCAAGGTTAGCCCCATCCAATACGGCGGTTCGATTACCCTTGCGTCCTTCGTTCCCATTCTCGTATACGCCTACGTTTACGGCGTGGGGGAAGGGCTTCTAATCGGACTCGTACACGGGTTACTCAATTTTATCGAAGATCCGTATATTCTCACACCTGCTACCTTCATTTTCGATTATTTACTCGCGTTCATGAGCGTCGGCGTGATGGGATTTTTTAGAAAAATGCCCCGTAAAGAAAAGGGGATCGCGCCCATCGTGTTGGGGTGCGTTTGCGTGTTTACGCTCCGTTTTCTCTCGCACCTGTTTTCGGGTATGATCTTCTTTTCCATGGACTCCGTTTGGGTGGAATTTCCCGCTTGGGCAACCGCCAACGCGTTCACGTACTCGTTCATCTATCAATGCGTGTACGTGCCTGCGGACGCTTTGATCGCTACGGCCACCTTGATCGCGATTTGCAAAACGGGGGTATTTGATCAACTTGTCAAATTAATGCAACCGCAAAAATAATTTCGTTAATAAACGGCGATTTCGTCGAAAACTTTCTTATCGACAATCAACTTTTTGTTTTGTAAATCGACCTGTTTTACAACGCCTTTTACGGCAGGGAAGAGAATTCTTTTCCCTGCTTTTTCTATTGTGTAGACGTCGGACGCAAGCAGGGCGATATCCACGACCGTACCCAACGTTTCCCCGTCTTCACTCTCACAGGAAAGACCTAAAACGTCTACGATATAGTACTGACCTTCTTCCAAAGCAGGGGCGTCCTTTCTCGCGCCTTCGATCTTCTTTCCACGCAAAAGTTCCGCCGCGTTCCGATCGGGTATGCCACGAAGCCCCAAGTAAGCAAACCCGTCCGAGCCTACTCGAAAGGAAAGAATTTTATATTCCACGTCGTCGATATATACGACTTTGAACGCCTTCACGTCTTCGGGATAGTCGGTAAAGGTCTTGACCTTGATTTCTCCGCGAATCCCTTGCGGTTTCAGCACTTCGGCTACGATAAGTCTATCCATACTACACTCCTAAATATCTTTAAACAACGTGGTACGCGTTTATCGTACCACAAAAAGGCTTTCGCAAGAAAGCCTTTTCCTTTATTCTGTTTTCGGCGGAAAACAAACGGGATTATTCACCGTCCGTTTCGTCCAAATCAACGGTATCTCCACCTTTTTCACGGATTTCAACGACATATTTCTTTTCGTTACGGGGGGTAGCCGCGTGCACGAGCGTACGCATCGCTTTCGCGATCTTGCCTTGCTTGCCAATCACTTTACCCATGTCCGAAGAAGGCAGGGTGACCGTTACTTCGATCACTCTTTCCTTTTCGTTGACCGTATATTCTACGCTTTCTTTGTCTTCCGCAAATTGTTCAACGATATACTTAATTAAATCCAACATAATATTTTCTCCAAAAGGCGCTTACGCAACCGTTTTAACGAACTTATTTGGATTTCTTTGCTTTCGTCTTGGACGGGCTGAGCTTCGCAGGCTTTTCCATAGCGCCAGATTTTACAAGGAAATTCTTTACCGTTTCCGTGGGTTGAGCGCCCTTTGCAAGCCATTCTTTCGCCTTTTCTACATCGATCGTTGCGTCCGCAGAAACGGAAGGATTGTAATGACCAATACAATCAATGTATTCGCCGTGCATAGCCTTTCTGCTGTCTGCTACAACTACACGATAGATAGGGTTCTTCTTGTCGCCCATTCTGAAAAGTCTCATTTTTACCATAATAAATACCTCCAAAGTATATAAAAATTTTTTCTTATTTTAAAGGGGTATCCCCTTGTTTAACTGTTTTTTAATCTTTCTTTTTCACTAACAAGGGATAATCCCTTGACCTAACTTTTTCTATCTTTCTTTTTCGCTAACGAGTTACGATTCGTCGCATACCCGTGCGTATCATTTATAAGAGATTGCCACGCTTCGCTCGCAATGACAGTTGGTTGACTTACCGACCAAGTCCGTTATTGCGAAGTAAAACGCGGAGATGCGAGCAAATCCATTCGAAGCGAGTAAAACGATT
This sequence comes from Clostridia bacterium, assembly GCA_017453165.1. Taxonomy (GTDB): domain Bacteria; phylum Bacillota; class Clostridia; order Christensenellales; family Borkfalkiaceae; genus Scatosoma. The sequence goes on from JAFTKR010000048.1 coordinate 6,271, forward strand.
CAAATGCGAGCAGAACAAGGCGAGCGAGCACTGTAGCAGGGAGCGTACTATACGTACGTGACCAAGACAGCGCGGAACTCAACGCAGTTATGCGAAGTATTTCAAGCGTTTTACTAGAAGGGCAATCTAAACCTGCCTTTACCACCCTTCAACTGCTTCATCAACATCTTCGTTTGGTCAAACTGCTTCAAAAGTTGGTTAATCTCTTGCACTGAAGTACCAGAACCTGCCGCAATACGGCGTTTACGCTTACTGTCGATAATCGAAGGATTTTCACGCTCTTGCATGGTCATCGAAAGAATAATCGCTTTCGTGTGTTCAAGTTTTTTCTCGTCGATATCCGATTCGTTCACTTTGAGCTTGTTCATACCAGGCATCATGGAAAGCATCGCTTGCGCTCCGCCCATCTTCTTCATCATTGCGAACTGTTCCAAATAATCGTTGAGCGTGAACGTATTTTCACGCATTTTTTGTTGCATCTTTTTCGCGTCTTCTTCCGTGATCGCCTGTTGCGCTTTCTCGATCAAGGAAAGCACGTCGCCCATGCCGAGAATTCTCGACGCCATACGATCGGGATAGAACGGCTCTAAATCGGTCAACTTTTCCCCGACGCCGATAAATTTGATCGGCTTGCCTGTGACCGCTTTGATCGAAAGGCACGCGCCTCCGCGCGTATCCCCGTCGAGCTTGGTCAAAATCACACCCGTGACAGCAAGCCTTGCGTTGAACGTTTCCGCTACGTTGACCGTTTCTTGACCGGTCATTGCGTCTACGACGAGCAACGTTTCCGTCACTTCGACTTTCGCTTTGATATTTTCCAGCTCTTGCATGAGCGTGTCGTCGATTTGTAATCGGCCTGCGGTGTCCAAAATCATGGTATCAAAACCACGGGAACGGGCGTATTCAATTGCTTGTTCCGCCGTCTTTACGGGGTTTTGCGTACCCTTTTCAAAGACTTCTACGCCTGCGTTACCTCCTACGACTTTGAGCTGTGTGATCGCAGCGGGACGATAGATATCCCCTGCCACCAAAAGCGGTTTCTTGCCGTTCTTTTTTAAGTGAATCGCAAGTTTTCCGCAAAGCGTCGTTTTCCCTGCGCCCTGCAAACCGCACATCATAATCACGGTCGGGAGCTTGGGCGAAGTTTCGAGTTTCGCGTTCTTTGAACCCATGAGCTCAATGAGTTCGTCGTTAACGATTTTTATCACCTGTTGCGCGGGGTTGAGCGAAGTCAAAATTTCTTGACCAACCGCTTTTTCGGAAACGTCGGCAATAAACTGTTTCGCAACCTTTAAATTTACGTCCGCTTCCAAAAGCGCGACGCGCACTTCACGCATTGCCGTTCGTATCTCCAACTCCGTGAGTTTCCCACGCTTCGTGAGTTTTGAAAATATATGGTTCAATCTTTCGGATAATCCGCCGAATAACGCCATTTTTTACTCCTTACGAAAAACCTTTCCAACGATCTCGCCTTCGTCAAGCGCAATCTCTTCCACGCCGAATTCTTTATGTACGTTTGAAAGTGATTCTTCCAATTTTTGCAGTTCCGAAGAAAGATTCGGGACTTGTTCTTTGCAACTTTCAATCCAACGCTTTACCGTCGTCATATACGCGGAATATTCCATCGACAATTCGTCGAGCGCCTTGATAAACCCAAGCTTCTGATCGTATTCTTCAAGCTGTTTACGGGATTTCCCCAAACAATCGGAAACACTTTGACGGGATACCCCTTTTTGCTCTGCTATCTCACCGAGCGACAAATCGTAATTGAAATACAAATCTGTAATTTCCCGTTGTGTTTTCGTCAATAGCGGAGAGTACAAATCCCATAACCGTAAAAACCTGAGATCGTCGTCTTTCATCTCTCCACCCCCGTATATCGCTACGGCTATTATACACGATAAAATTAAGCCTGTCAAGCATTTTTACTTGACAGGCAAAACTTTTTTTATTTTTTCTATGGAATTTTCAAGCGTTTCTTTTACTTTTCTTTATCCGCCGAACCATACTCTACCGTAACGCTTACCCAATCGCTATCAAGATAGGCTCCGTTCTCGTCCACCGCCTTAACGCGGACGGTCGCATTTTTATAAACGTTGATAGACGTACCCCACGTTTCATATTCTTGCCCGTTCACGGTGTAAACATATTTACTTGCGTTTTCCACGTGTTCCCACCAAACATTGGAACCGCTAACGGTAACCGTAGGTTTACTCAATTTCGGTTGAACGAAAGTGCACTTTGTAGAAAGTTCGCTATCGTAAGCATAGTTACCGATTGCCATCACTTGAATTTCATCGCCGTCGTTGAGCTCGCCGTACTGTTCGTAAGAATTGCTCCAAGCGTCAAAGCGTTTTTCTCCGTTTACGTAGATATCGTATTCGTCCGCGCCGTCCACGGCGTCCCAAGTTATATATCTACCGTCTTCGGAAACCTTTACGTTCGTCGGCGCTTGCAAATCGCGCTTGATGCGGATAGAATGCTCGTACGTTTCCGCTTCTTCCCCTTCGTAATTCGCTAAAAGCGAACGGAAAAGTATTCGCAATTCATAATCTCCTGCGGGCGCAAGATCGGTTCCTGCAACGAATTTAAAGGAAACCGCCTGAATCGCTTCCAAGAGATCAACGATTATTTTATTCGCATTTTCTTCACGAACGCAATTTTCGTATTCGTTTTTCAGCTGACCGCTTACGTTATACACGCCGTTTATGGCACTATAAAGAGCGTAGGCGTTTTGACTCGTTACTTGCGTTTGAGTCCTATAAGCTGTAATAACGTCTATAATAACGCCGTTATCACTATCTTCTATGAAAGCAATCAAGGTTTTATTTTCTTGCGTTTGCGCTTTAAATATCGTCAATAACGCTTCGCCGTCAAACGCGCCTATTGCGGTCAAAAGCTCCCGTTCTTGCACATTTCCCTTTCCGCTTCCGCCCGTAGAAACGTTGCCGTTTCCATCTACGACACCGTCAAATCCACCTTCTTCATAAAACTGCAATTCATTGAATATTTGACCGATCCTTTCCGCGCCTACCTTTGCAACCATCTCTTGCTCGGTCGCATTGGGGATTTCACATTGAAGCTTTTCAATCCATTCTTGCAACCATGCTTCCATATCTATGCTCGTGGTATCCGTAGAAGTAAACGGTACGTAGCACACGAATTCCCCGTTTTGATACAAGGCAAGTTTATACACGTAAAGTGCCTTATAGTCGTCGTGCGTTTCGGTAAATACGTAACCGTTTTTAACGTCTGCGTCTTCTTCTATGCTATAACCGTAGTTGTCGTCGGATATTTCGCGGAAATAAGGATACGCGGTGTATGCGTTAATCTCTCTAACCCCTTCCCCGTCGCCAAGATCAACGCTCAAATAGATTTCAAACCGCAAATCTTCATAAGTGAAATAGTCCCGTAAAACGGCGTAATAATTATACACGAAATCCCCGTCGTTCGCAAGGAACAACCCTTCGTTCTCTACGCTTAACTCATAGACGTATTGCCGATTCGAAGAAGCGATTTCTCTCCATTTGCTATCCGCGTAACCAGCGTATTCCTTGTGTTCCCACGCTTGAAGATAAGCAAGATATTCGTCCATATAATACTGCGCTTCCCACACGTATCCGTCGGCGCTTACATAACGATCGTTCGCTCGTTGCTCTAACTCCGCTAAAAGATTAGGATTCTCTAACATTTCTACGATAAACGGCGCAAAATACGCGTCGTTTTGCACGTATCCGCGTACGATTACATCGTAATATTTTAAATCGACGTATTTTTCGATATTAAAATTGTATATTGCGTGCTTCCCAACGACGACGTTCTTATCCGAACCGTACCCGTCTACGTCCGGCAACTCGTAAGCAGGCGTCGTTACGCGGATTTCTTTCACACGATCGGTATAGCCATGTTCGTCGCTAGAATAGTACATTTTTACTAAGTATTCCGTTTTAGAATTTAAGTTGTCATATTCGTCAAAGCCTTCAAATTCGTCGTCCGTCAAAACGAGTGTTTCGCCGTCGTAAATTTCCACGCGGTCAAAGAAAGCGTTTGCGTCGTAAGAAATCGTAGCGCACACGGTAATCTTGGCGCCGTTCTTTCCGTTCTCGGCAACCAACTCTGCGCCTAACAAAAATTCTTCAACGGTAACCACGGCATCGGTAGTAAAGGATTCACTATAAACAATATTATAAGTTAAGCCTTCTCCGTCGTTTCTATCCCCTAAGTAAAACACGACGAACGTGTATTCCGTTTCTTCCATAAGGGAGTCGAAGCACACATCAGCTTGAGCATTTCCCGAAAGCAACGTTTGCGATACCACACCGTTTTGCTCCAATAAAACCGCACGCATCCAATACCCTTTTGTCGCCATTAAATTGCTTTGATCTTCCACCGAAACAGCAACGCTTACGTTATGGCAACCAACTTCCAACGCTCCGCAAGTCGCATAAGGATAATTTTTATAGGATAAACCGATCTTTACCGTATCTTTTTCTTCGTCAATCAATACGGCTTTACCGTTTTGGTGAATATCCGTGCCTTCCACGTATTCTATTTCCGTGACTTCATAAGGAATTTCACCATAGACGTCGGTTGGAAGGATGATCGCTACGTAAACGCAATTCAAATACGAATCGCCGTCTTCCAAGAAAAAGGACTGCAACGCCCCACCCGATTGATATTTCGTTCCGTTTAATTTCAACGATAAAATCGTATTTTGATCGGGATTCTCCAACCAAATTTGAATATATACGACGTTTCCGTTTGAACTGTATACTTCGTAAGTACTTGCCGACGGCATACTTTGCCCAAGCGAATGATCGCTATTGGAATAATAATTCCCCAACAATTCTTCCACCGTAATACTTCTCGTAGCGTACGACGCGAAACTACATAACGCAAATGGCGCGCCGTTTGCCGTAGGTTCTTCTGTAGATGCCGTTATCCCCAAATAGGTAGGCGCTCCCGTAGTCGAAACCGTCCCCGCCGTGTACATTTGCACAACGCTATAATCGCTATCCGCGTAACTCGTACCATCGCCAACCGCTTTCACCACGACGCTTTGCCCGTCGGTAAGTTGTACGGACGTTGACGACGTAAGCGTTTCCGTACCGCCGTTGAGCTTGTATACGTAACCGTTTGCGTTCGTAACCGCCGTCCAAGTCGCAAGTCCCGTGTTTGAAATCGTTACAATGGGCGTATCAAGTTTCGTCGGTTGTGGCGTCGTACCATTTGCTACGTAGGTTACGGTATTACTCCAATCGCTCGTGGAATAAGTACTGCTGTTTCCGACGGCGCGCACCTTCAAGGTTTCCCCATCCATTAAGGTTTTGCTTGTAATCGTGTTTTCAACGTAAGATAAATTTCCGTCAAGACTCAGTTCAAATTTATCCGCGTTTGTATCGGCGTCCCAAGTCGCGACGTTATCGGTCAAGACGACGACGGGGGTCGTTAGTTTTTGCGGAGCGTTCGGCGCTGGCGTATTATCACAAGCCGTCAAGCCCAACATAGCCAAAACCATTACGCACACCGTAAGCAGAAAAGAAACAAATCTTTTTTTCATAGAGCTATACCTCCTTTATAATAAAAAATGAGCGTCAACCGCAGTCAACGCCCCGAAAAGCGCAAACTCCGATTGTCGCCCAACAAAACTCAACAACGACAAGAAACACTCTTGCTTTCCATTAAGTTGGAATTTGCGTTTTTACCAAATTCAACAATGGAAAGAGCCAAAAGCAAAATAACCCCTTGACGGAAAGGTATAGTTCTCCCTTGACAAAAGTGCTTCAATCAACTATTAAGTTTTGTTGGGCATTTACGATTATACCATAATTCGTTTTCTTTTGCAACAAGTTTTACTATTTCCATCCCCAAAAAAAAGGAAAACGAGTAAATTTCTCGTTCACCTTTGTTGTTGCCGTATTTTAGAAGTTTCGTTCTTAATTTTAAAGGGCGATGGAATCTATTTCCGAAAGTTCTTCTTTGTCGAAACGGCAATTTTCCGCCATTTTCAGATTTTCCAAGATTTGTTCAGGTTTCGACGCGCCGATTAAAACGCTCGTGATCCCTGCGTGGCTATACACCCACGAAAGCGCCATTTGCGCCAACGTTTGATTTCTGTTTTTTGCAATTTCGTCCAACTTTTGGATCTTTTCCAACGTTTCTTTTGAAATGGCTTTTTCGTTTAAAAATCTACCGTCCGTTCTTACCCGACTATCGGCAGGAATCCCGTGTAAATAGCGGTTGGTCAATAAACCTTGCGCAAGTGGACTGAAAATAATCAAACCTTTTTTCGCGGAAATCGCGCTTTCAAGGAGTCCGTTTTTCTCAATCGTTCTATCGAAAATGGAGTATCGATTTTGATTGATCACAAACGGACAATGCAAATCGTTCAAAATTTGCGTAGCTTTCAACATCGTTTCTCCGTCGTAATTGGAAAGTCCTACGTACAACGCCTTTCCGCTTTTTACGATATCGTTCAACGCCCACATGGTTTCGTAAAGCGGAGTGTTCGGATCAATTCTATGATGGTAGAAAATATCCACGTAGTCGAGCTTCATTCTTTGCAAGCTTTGATCAATACTTGCCGTTAAATATTTCCTACTGCCGTAATCCCCGTACGGGCCAGGCCACATATAATAGCCAGCTTTCGTACTAATCACCATTTCGTCACGGTAAGCATTCATATTTTTGTGTAAAATTTTACCGAAATTCCGCTCCGCGCTACCTGCTGGAGGTCCGTAATTGTTCGCTAAATCAAAATGCGTTATCCCGTGATCGAACGCGGTAAAACACATGTTGCGCATATTTTCATAGTCGGCGTTCTCCCCGAAATTATGCCACAAGCCCAGCGAAACCGACGGCAATTTTAAACCGCTTTCTCCGCATCTATTATACGAGATAGAATCGTACCGAGTTTCTTTTGCAAGATAGTCCATAGGATACTCCTTTTTATTTTTTTGTATATCCATAATTTAAGCGTATCATTTTTTGCTACGTCCGTCCAACACGAGTAAAACGCTTTAGATACGAGCAAGACAAGGAACACGAGCATTTTTGACTTACTGCTATGCACGTTACCCCGAAGTAAAACGCTTTAGATGCGAGCAGATCGCGAAGGGTGCGGATTTTTCGCAGGGAGCGTACTCATACGTACGTGACCAAGAAAAAACGCAAGCCCGACAAAGTTATGCGAAGTATATAAAGCGTTTTTACATTAAAAGAGATGAAGTAAATCTACTAATATCGCAAACCCAAACAAGAAGATAATACCGATAAAATGGATCATAGTTTCAACTTTCCGATTGATTGGTTTCTTGCGGATCCATTCAATCAAGCAAAAGACGACTTTCGAGCCGTCAAGCGCGGGAACGGGTAAAAGATTGAAGACGGCAAGATTCACCCCGATAAGCGCCGAAATATTCAAAAATTGGATCATCCCACTCGCCGCCGCTTGCGCCGTGACCGTGATCGTCGTCACCGGACCACCCATAGCGTCCATACTCAATTTTCCGGTCAAGAGTTCGCCCAAAGACCGCAACACCGTTCCACCGATTTTCCAAGAATACGCGAACGAACGTCCAATCGTCGCAAAGAATCCGTTTCGCACGTTGACCGTACGCAATCCGTCTAATCCCAACACGCCGAGCAACCTACTCGTATCCGACATATTTCTAAAGCTTGCATCCGCCGTCAACGTTACTTCGATCGTGACTCTCTCTCCACCGCGAATTACGCCGATCTCGACGACGTCCCCTGCTTTTTTACCCGTCAACGCGTCCATATAATCGGTGATTAAATACACGTATTCGCCATTCACACGTTCGATCACGTCACCGACTTCGTATTCGGGCGCAAGATAGCCAAAAGTGCCGTCTTCCCGTTCTCTCGGTTCTACGACTTGATACAAAGGTTGACCAAACCCAGCAAACATCGCAATAATCAATAATAACGCCAACAAATAATTCATAGTCGCGCCGGCAACTAATACGATAATCCGTTTCCAAGGCGGTTGATCGTTAAAGCGCACGCCTTGCGGTTCGGGATACTCTTCTTCGCTTACGCTCGTACCTGCCCCCGTCGTTTCTTGTTTTTCGGCGGATTGCGATTCAACGATTTCCACCGCTTTTTCTATCGGTTCATGATCTTCAAAAGGCTCTATATTTTTTTCCTTTGCCGTCGATTCTTCGTCGTCTTCCCCGTCGTCTTCCCCGTCGAAAGCGCAATAACCGCCCAAGGGTACGGCGCGCAAGGCGAACAGCTCGCCCGTTTTTTTACTGCGTTTTTTGAAAAGCGCAGGACCAAAGCCTACGGAAAATTCGTTAATTTTAAAATTTAGTAATTTCCCTGCGACGTAATGTCCAAACTCATGAATCGTAACCATCACGAGCAAAATCAAAACCGCAAGCAAAATTCCGCCTAGGCTCTGCATAATTCCCGCTAAATTGATTGCCAATAATCCCACTTAATCTACTCCTTTTATTTTCTTGTATTCACAAACTCCATCGCAAACCGTCTTGCGCGCTCGTCCGTTTCTTTCAACGTATCGTAACTCGACGTCTTCATACGCTCCGTTTTTCCGAGAGAATAGTCGATCGCTTCCCCTATTCCCAAGAAGGGAAGTTTGCCGTCCAAAAAGGCGCGCACCGCCACTTCTCCCGCGCCGTTCAACGCGCACGGATAGTTATCCCCATACTCCATCGCCGAAAGAGCAAGATCGAAACAAGGGAAATCCTTTCTCCGTAACGGCAAGAAGCGTATCGCGCCCAATTTTTCAAAATCAAGCGACGCTAATTCGCAAGCATACCGTTCGGGATAAGTGAGCGCAAGCTGTATGGGGAGTTCCATCGTCGGATAACTCATTTGCGCTAAGATCCCCCCGTCGTCAAATTCCACCAACGAATGAATAATACTTTCCGGTTGTACGATGGTATGGATTTTTTCGATCGGCGCGTTGTAAAGCCAACTCGCTTCAATCACTTCAAACCCTTTATTGAGAAGCGTCGCGCTATCAATCGTGATTTTTGCGCCCATTTGCCAAGTCGGATGTTTAAGCGCGTCTTTCGGGGTAACCGATTGAAGGCGTTCTTTCTCCCAACCGTAGAAAGGTCCGCCACTCGCCGTGATAATCAAGCGTTTAAAAGGCGCGTCTAAACGAAATCCCAACGCTTGCCAAAGGGCGGAATGTTCGCTATCGATCGGCATTAGATCGATACCTGCCCCCCTGATTTTGCTCATTACGAGTTCGCCACCGCAAACGAGCGTTTCTTTGTTTGCGAGCGCTAAGTCCTTTTTTTCTTGGATCGCGCGAAGAGAATAGCGAAGTCCTGCAAACCCCGTTACGGCAACTACCGCTACGGAGCCAAACGCTACCGCGTCTTCCGCGGCTTCCGCGCCGATTTCAAATTGCACGCCGTCGGGGATATATGCGGAAATTTTTTCTGCCGCCCGTTCGTTCACGAGCGCAGCGTATTTCGGACGAAACTCCTTGACTTGCGCCAAAAATTCTTCCGCCGAGCCGTTCGCCACCATACTTTCAATTTGGAACTTTTCAGGATATCTACGCACGACCGCGCAAACCTGTTTTCCGATCGAACCGGTCGAACCGATTAAAGAGATTTTTTTCATTGCCGTTTTCCTTGGTTTTTATACTTAACAAATTCTCTAAACTTACAAAAAGTACCCTACGTTCGGGGTACTTTTCTTTCGTAAATTACAACGTGAATATTTTGACGAGCATAAATACTAAATACACCGCCGAAGCCGTAAACAACGTGCCGTCGATTCGGTCTAATATTCCGCCGTGACCGGGCATCAGTTTGCCCATATCCTTGATTCCGACTTTCCGCTTGATACTGCTTTCTACGAGATCGCCGAATTCGTTCGCCACCGACGCCAAACCACCGATCAAGATATACACGAGAAGCCATACGCCCATTTGCGAAAACGAACCAACCGTCGCGTTATAGATAAAATAGACCACAACTGCGCCAACGACGCCACCGACGATTCCGCCAATTCCACCGATCACCGTCTTGTTCGGACTGATCGATTCCGCCATCTTTTTCGGGAATTTCCCGCGTAAAAATTTCCCAAACAAATACGCGAAGGTATCCGACACTGCGGATATTACGAAAATAAGCAACACGGCAAGATCGGAATTAAACGCTACTTCCGCCATTACGGGTGAAGGTTCGATATGGTTAGTAAAGACGAGCACCGCAAGCAAAAAGTTGGGATAGATTCCCGAAAGGAAGGTCACGCCCGCATTTTCAATCGTCGTTTCTTCCTGCTTTAAAACCAACAAAGAAAGCGTTGCCAATACGAACAGCCCCAAAGAGATCGCCGCCGCCTGTAAAGCGAATCCAAAGATTTTCCCAAGCGACACTAACGGCACGCATATCCCCGCAAAGGCGAATACGCAAATTTTCTCCGCTTTCGTGAGTTTTTCGCCGTAAGCGCGCGTAATTTCAAACGTACCAATCATCGCCATGGCGTAGATAAGCGCGTCGAAAAATAAATCGCTTACGTAGATTTTTAATAGATAAAACGCTACCAATACGGCTACGTATACCGAGCCCGTGATCGTACGTAATTTCATTTTTTCGTTCCCAAAGCAGTACGATTCTTTTACAAGATCTCGTACCTGCCCCTTTTATTTATAAATTTTCTTCCCTTCTTTGTTCGTCCGTTTTTCCAAACCTACGCGTACGGTTAGAATAATCTTCAATCGCTTTTTGCAAGTCCTCGTCTAAAAATTCAGGGAACATTTTATCCGAAAAATACAACTCTGCGTACGCCGACTGATAAAGCAGAAAATTGGAAAGCCGTTTTTCTTTGCCCGTGCGAATCACGAGATCGGGATCGGGTTGTCCGCCCGTATAAAGCAAATTCGACAAACTTTCTTCCGTTAGCTTTTCCCCCGCTTCAATCGCTTGATTGACCGCGCGGACAAGCTCTGCCCTTGAACCATAGGCAAGCGCAACGTTCAGACCTTTCCCCGTAAATTTTTCCGTCTTTTTCTCTACTTTTTGCACGATTTCTTGTACGTCTTTAGGAAGTAGCGATACGTCGCCTATAATCTTTACCCGTACTTCGTATTTATCGAGCTGAGCCATCGCCGATTCAAATTGGGTACGGATCAAATCGTATAATCCCGCAAGTTCCTCTTTCGGACGATTCAAGTTCTCCGTCGAAAGCGCGTACACGGTCATATAATCGACGCCAAGCTTATACGCGTATTGCAAAAGCCCCACCATACGGGAAACGCCCTGTTGGTGACCTTTGAGCCGTGGCATCAACCGCTTTTTCGCCCATCGCCCGTTTCCGTCCATGATGATTGCAATATGTTTAGGGAGTCTTTCTATTATCTTATTCTCCGACATAACTTAAATAGACATCAAATCCTTTTCTTTAGCCGAAATAATCGATTCGAGCTTGGACATGGTTGCGGAAATTTCCTTTTCTACGTCCGCTTCGCAACCTGCCGCTGCGTCTTCGGAAAGTTCTTTCGCCGTCTTCATCCTCTTGATTACGTCGAGCGCGTCGCGACGATGGTTACGGATCGCAACTTTCGCTTCTTCACCCATCTTCTTCGCTTGTTTAACGAGTTCCTTTCTTCTTTCTTCCGTCATGATGGGGAAGTTAATCAAAATCACTTCGCCGTTATTCGTAGGCGTCAAGCCCAAATTCGATTGCAAAATCGCCTTTTCTACCGCTTTCAAAAGGGATTTATCCCAAAGCTTGATTTGCAAGCATCTTGCGTCGAGCGCAGCGATGTTCCCAAGTTCGATCAACTTACTCATACCGCCGTACGCTTCGACTTCCACTCTATCCAACACGTGCGGATTCGCGCGACCTGCGCGGATCGCGCTATATTCGTTTTCAAGCGCGGTAATCGTTTTTTCCGATTTTTCATCAAGTTCTAACATCATTTCTTCTACTTTTTCGTTTTCAATCATATCTTTTTTTCTCCTTATTATTTTTCAATTTTTAAATACGCATTACTCCGATTATTATTCGTCACGCGCCTTGCGCGTATCATTCACAAGAGATTGCCACGCTTCGCTCGCAATGACAATACTGACTTACCATCAATAATAGACGTACGTGACCAAGACAACGCGGAGCTCAACGCAGTTATGCGAAGTATATGGATCTTACACCGTTATGAGAGTACCTAAATCCTCCCCACACACAGCTCTCACGATAGAATCTTCTTCGTTCAACCCGAAAGCAAGCGTGGGAACGCCGTTTTCCATACACATAGTCGCCGCCGTGAAATCAATTACTTTCAAACCGCGATTGATAATGTCCGCGTAAGCCAATTTTTCGTATTTTTTCGCGTTGGGATTGGTTTTGGGATCGGAATCGTAAATCCCGTCCACGTTCTTTGCCATAAGTAACATATCCGCGCCGATTTCACAAGCGCGAAGCGCCGCCGCTGTGTCCGTCGAACAGAACGGATTCCCCGTTCCGCAAGCGAAAATCACGATTCTGCCTTCTTCAAAATGGCGTAACGCCTTTCTTAAAATGAAAGGTTCGGCAAGCGAAATCATATTCAACGCCGTTTGTACGCGTACGGGCACGCCACGTTGTTCGATCGCGTCCATCATCGCAAGCGAATTCATAACCGTCGCAAGCATCCCCATTTGGTCGGCGGTCGTACGATCCATGTTCGTGCCTTGACGACCACGCCAAAAGTTTCCGCCACCAATAACAAGTCCGACTTGAACGCCCAAGTTGTGAATCTTTACGATTTGATCAACGACGGGAGCGATAACTTCGTGGTTCAAACCGAATCTTTGATCCCCTGCAAGCGCTTCTCCCGAAAGCTTTAAAAGTACTCTTTTATATTTAGGTTGCATAATCTCCTCCAAGAGTAAATACCGATTTTTAATATTATAGCATATTTTTCAAAAGAAAGCTATATAAATCAAGAAAAAAGTCAAGGTTTTTTCCAATTTTTTTGTAGAATTTTTCTTTTGCTGACATCTTTAATACTCGTTCGTTATAATTTAGCGTCCCATCTCTTTTTTTGTCGATAATAGGTTTGTTGACTTTTAAACCCCGCTTCGTACAAAAGTTCTATCGTGGTACGCGTATCCCCCGCTTTTCGCAACTTTTCCACGTACGCCAACCGAAGATCGTTCACGTATTCCGAAATTCCCATCTTTAAATAGCGATGAAAAATTCTCGACACGTGCGTTTCCGTATACCCCAACTCTTTAGCGATCTTGAACCGCGATACGTCTTCTCTATAATGCTCTTGGAGATAGGCAAGGATTTGTCGAAGCAAGTCCACTTCATCCCGAACTTTATCTTCCGTAAACGAGAGTTTTCCGTAAAGCACCGACAAAATCAAGCCGATCCCTGCGATCCGCACCCGTTCTTCCCTACCGTCCGTTACGTACTCGTCTACGATTTTTAAAATCTCTTTCGCAAGAGTCTCGTCCTTTACGATAGGGTTTTGGATTTTCAAATTCCGCCGTTCAGCGTTAAAGGATTGCAGGTATTCGTAAGGAATGAGTAGCACGCAATCGTCGTTACCTTTATCACCGACACTATAGGCGTGTACGTCGTAACTATCGATTACGGCAATTTGCCCGTCCGACATTTCGTACTGCTTTTCATTGATCGAAAGCTCGATCCTGCCCCGTCGCAAAATGTAAATTTCAAAATTTTTATGGAAGTGCGCAGGATAGGCGTAAGGACTTCTTCGAAACGCCAACAATTCCCCGTCGTCTTCCCGATATTTTTCGTAAAAACTTTTCATACTTCTATTGTACCATAAATCTCCATTTTTTTGAACTGTTTGAAGGGAATTTTTTATAAAAAACGAGCTCTGTTACCAAACAAAGCTCTATTTTCTATAGGATACGTATATTTACGATTCCGAATTTTTAAGAACGTTTTCTTTTACAAATGCCCGTTTTTTCTTTTTCACGATTTCGACAATAAATAAAATGATCGCGTACGCTATCGCGTACATGGGCGCCATCACCCACGCGGTAAGAGGAGTACCCGGTAAAAGAGGCTCAGCAATATGGAACGCGTCGCTCATGGAAAAGGTATGCATCAAAAACGCGCCGACCGTTAAGTAGCACGTAAACCCGAACAACGTACAATACCATTTTTTATAGGTTATATCTACGTACTTGAACATCAAAACAGAAACGACGAGCGTCGCGGAAAAACTGTGATGGAGCAAGCCCGAAATGGTTGGAATATAGAAAAAAGACATATCTTGATCTAAAAAAGTTGCATAAATAACGGTAGAAATACCACCGAACAAGCCAAGCAACCATACGAAATGCAACACGGGGTTATCCTTCTTCCCCAAAAGCACGGCAAGCGCCAAGACCAAACTCGTCATTCCGCAAAAACTATCGGGGATAATACAATACCACCGAACGGTTTCGTATCTAAAAACTTGCGAAAGCCGATTCGTCATAATGGCTACGAATAAAAATCCTGCCAAAATTTTTAAAACGACGGATTGCGATTTTTCCGTTTTCGCGTATTTTTTAGCAAAGTATAAACCAATGATTGCCAAAATGGTCGTAATCACGATATAGAGTATATGTTCTACTCCAAAAAGTTTCGGCGGCATTTCCTTTCTCCTTCGTATAAATTTTTCATTATATAAAAGTTTTTAAAAAAGGTTAAAGAACGCTTTTTCGCCTGCAAGCAGTTTTTCGTCCAATTTCCATTGCCCGTCCTTTTGAACGAGCCCGAACGAACACTCTTTCGCCGCTTCAAACAAATCGTTCCCGTCGTAGCCGACGAGTTTATCCGACATTTTATATAAAATTTCTTTTGATCCAGAGGTAAAGAAGGAAGTCGTGATAAAGATTCCGCGACAATTTTGTTTTCCTTCCAACGCCTGCCTGTAAGCGATTGCGCCGATAAATTCCCGCAAATCCTTTTCCCCGATTACCCAGCTCGCTTCCTTACCGTACACGGGTTTCCAATTCTTGGCTTGAATATAGATTGTTTCTTTAAAACCGATACGGTCCGTCACTTCAATCTCGCCGTCGATCCCGCCGTCGTTTTCTCCGCCCGTCACCTTAAACCCGTCTACCCGTCTGCCATTCGCAAGCGAATAACGCTCCAAAAGATAAATGGAATAATACTCGAAATATTTCCCACCCAACGTACGGATTTTTTTCAAAAATTCTTCTTTGAGTTTATCGTCCGACGTCTTTTGCGGTCTAACGCTCTTACGCTCCTTTTTCTCTTCCGTCTTTTTCGGTTCTTCGCTCTTTTTAACCGTTCGTTTCAAAGTCGGCGATTTTTCTTCTGCAATCGGCTTTATTTCTTCTTTTTTAGGTTCTTGTCCTTCTTTTTTCGGTTCTTCTACCTTTTGAATCGGTTGGGTTTTCTCAACCCTGCCCCCCTGATTTTCTTCCCGCGTCGCCAATAAAAGGCTCATATCGAATACGGGCGCGATCTTGCTTTCGGGTTTTACCATAGGCAGTTGTTTTTCTTTCTTTTCTTCCGTCTTTTCTTCCGTCTTTTCTTCTGTTTTCGGAAGTTCTTGCCGTTTTTCTTCTGCCTTGTTTTCCTTGTTCAACGCATACACGCCCCCGTCGAACGTCAATTCGCCTTCCTTTTTCATTGCGTTGCAAACCGAGCCGATACGACCGCGAACGTCGTTTGCCGTTTGTCCTTCTTTACTCTCTACTCTCGTTTCGTAGAGCCTTGCGCATTCTTCTAAAAGTTCGCTCCATTTATAGGCGCGAACCGCCAAAAGTTCTTTAATAATCGAACGGAGCGTCGCATTCTTTTCCGCGCGTGTTACCGTCTTCTTTTCTTGCGTTTTCTCGTCCGCTTTTTGGTCTTCTTGCTTGGTTTCCGCTG